>JAFXNA010000031.1 GCA_017529865.1 Bacteroidaceae bacterium | reverse complement strand
GTCCGGTATTTTCCAGTCCGGCAAGTCTTTCAGAAAGCAACGGCAAAGAGTGACAAGGTTTTCAGTACGACGTAAACGATGTTGACAAGCAATTCAGTTTAACCCGGTGAAAACTGTCAAGTGAAATCAGGAAAAGGCACTGTACGAAGAATTGTACTAAAGTACGCAGAGTACGACTAGTGCGTACTGCGAGTACGCAAGGCACGTACTGTCTGTACGACAGGCACGTACTCAGAGTACGTAAAGTTCGAACAAATTTACGTACAATACAAATCGTTCTGAGAAGCTAAGGGAAACAATCGGTTTCATTAGGAGAAAGAAATGGAGAAATGGTAGAAAAACATGTTCACAAAAAGCAAAACGACACCGAAAACAAGCATTTTATCATCGAAAAACGCATTTTTCTTGCAAATTGTTTGGTCAAATCAATAATTAGCAATAATTTTGCAGCGTCAAAATAAAACGATGCGAATATGAATCGATGGTTTGCTGCATATTATTACTTTTACTTTTACTTTCAGACCAAGTAAGAGCGGGTATTCGTATGTATGCAATAAATAATAAAGAATTAAAGAAATTGGAAAAATAAAGAATACGGTCCCGCTCGAACAGAGTGGGACTTTTTTATGACACGAATAGAACATGAAGAGAATTGCAATACAAGGAGAGATCGGGTCTTTCCACGACATTGCGGCCCATCAATATTTTGAAGGCGAACAGCTGCAACTTATCTGCTGTCAGACGTTCGAACAAGTGTATGAAGCTATCAGCCAAGACCCAACAGTCATAGGTATGGCAGCCATAGAAAACACGATTGCCGGTTCATTGCTTCACAACTATGAGTTGCTACGTGCCTCTGGCACAACGGTAGTAGGAGAACACAAACTGCACATCACCCACTGTATCTGCTGTCTGCCCGAGGATTCTTGGGAAACTATTGCCGAGGTGCACTCACATCCAGTAGCGCTGATGCAGACACGTAACTATCTGGCTCAGCATCCAAATCTACGCGTAGTGGAAGCTGACGATACGGCTGGTGCCGCTAAGATGATAGCTGAGGGGAAGCATCGTGGATGGGCTGCCATCTGTCATGCTGACGCAGCACGTCTCTATGGGCTGAAGGTACTGGAAGACGGCATCGAGGACAATAAACATAACTTCACCCGATTCCTCGTATGCTCCGTACCACAGAAGGCCGACCTGTTACGTCCGCTTATTGAGACAAACAAGTCGAGCATCGTCTTCGCCCTACCTCACGAGGAGGGTAGTCTATCGGCTGTGCTCGCCATCCTGTCGTTCTATAAGATTAACCTGACGAAGATTCAGTCGCTGCCTATCATCGGCCGTGAATGGGAATACCTTTTCTATGTTGATGTCACCTACAGCGACCTGACTCGTTACCGCCAGGCTATCGACGCCATCATCCCATTAACACGTGACTTGAAGATATTAGGAGAATACAAAAGAAAAAAATAAGAATACAATATGGAATTCAAACCAGCCGACAGAATCAGCGCGGTCAGCGAATACTACTTCAGCCGCAAACTCAAGGAAGTGGCACAACTCAATGCCGAAGGAAAGGACATCATCAGTCTTGCTATCGGAAGTCCCGACATGCCGCCTTCACCAGCCACAATACAAACACTGTGCGATAACGCGAAGAAAGCCGATGCACACGGCTACCAACCCACTGTAGGCATCCCTGAACTGAGAAAGGCGATGGCAAAGTTCTACAAACGTTGGTACGATGTCGACCTCGACCCAGCGACAGAAATCCAACCGCTCATCGGCAGCAAGGAAGGAATCCTGCATGTCACCCTCGCTCTCTGCAATCCAGGCGACAAGGTGCTGGTTCCTAATCCCGGCTACCCTACCTACACAGCGCTGAGTAAGATTCTGGGACAGCAGATCGTGAACTACGACCTGCGTGAGGATAACGGATGGCATCCCGATTTCGACCAGTTGGAGGCAATGGACCTTCAGGGGGTGAAACTCATGTGGACCAACTATCCCAACATGCCGACAGGTGGACGCGCCACTCGTGAATTGTATCAGCAATTGGTTGACTTCGCACGTCGACACCATATTATTATAGTAAACGACAACCCTTACTCGTTCATTCTGAACCGCGACGAGCACCTCAGCATCCTGCAGGTGCCAGGAGCTAAGGAGTGTTGCATCGAATTCAACTCGATGTCGAAGAGCCACAACATGCCTGGATGGCGTGTAGGAATGCTGGCAACAAATGCTCAGTTCGTGCAATGGATTCTTCGCATCAAGTCGAACATCGACTCAGGAACCTTCCGTCCTCTGCAACTGGCTGCTGCTCAGGCATACGAGAACTCGGACGATTGGCACACTGAAGCCAACATCGCCACCTACGCTTCTCGCCGCAAGATTGCCGAAGCCATCATGACAGAACTCGGCTGCCGCTTCGATCCCACCCAACAAGGCATGTTCCTCTGGGGAAAGATTCCAGACAGCATCGCCAATGTGGAAGATCTCACAGAGCGTGTACTCCACGAAGCCCGCGTCTTCATTACCCCAGGCTTCATCTTCGGCTCAAACGGCGAACGCTACATCCGCATCAGCCTTTGTGCCAAAGATGAGAAGATGCAGGAAGCACTAAAGAGGATTAAAACGACCCTCCCCCAACCCTCCCTGTAAGGGCGGGAGCGGTTACTCGCACATAGAATTAACAAATAAATAACAAATAAAAACAATAAGTAGAATCCTCCCCACAAAACATTCTACTCTCCCCCTAGAGGGGGAGCGGGGAGGGGGTCTTTATGGAACTGAAATCACTCAATTTTCCCAGCGACAATCCACGTCCGTTCATCATCGCCGGCCCATGTTCGGCAGAGACGGAGGAGCAAGTAATGACGACTGCCAAGCAGTTGGCAAAGAAAGGGTGCCACATGTTTCGTGCTGGCGTATGGAAGCCACGTACCAAACCAGGAGGCTTCGAAGGACATGGCGAACCAGCACTTCCTTGGCTGAAACAAGTGAAGGAGGAGACAGGTATGCTGGTTGCCACAGAAGTAGCAACACCCGAACATGTAGAACTGGCACTGAAGTACGGTGTCGACATCCTCTGGATTGGCGCACGCACCACAGCAAACCCATTCGCTGTTCAGGCATTGGCTGATGCATTGCAAGGTGTAGACAATCCTGTCCTCGTGAAGAACCCTGTGAATCCTGACCTTGAACTCTGGATAGGTGCGCTCGAACGCATCAACAATGCTGGAGTGAAACGACTGGGAGCCATTCACCGCGGATTCTCCAGCTACGACAAGAAGATTTACCGCAACCTGCCTATGTGGCAGATTCCTATCGAGTTGCATCGTCGTATTCCAGACATGCCTATCTGCTGCGACCCAAGTCACATCGGTGGACGACGCGACCTCATCGCACCTCTCTGCCAACAGGCACTCGATATGGGTATGGATGGCCTCATCATCGAGAGCCACTGCAACCCAGATGCTGCATGGAGCGATGCCAGCCAACAGGTCACGCCCGACATCCTCGATTACATTCTCTCCATCCTCGTCATTCGTGAAAAGGTGGTAACCACAGAAAATATCATCGCCCTGCGTAAGCAGATTGATGAAATCGATGACAGTCTCATCGACCTCCTCGCCAAACGGATGCGTATCAGCCGCGAGATTGGTCAGTACAAGAAGGAGCACTCGATGACCATCATCC
Organism: Bacteroidaceae bacterium; assembly: GCA_017529865.1. Classification (GTDB taxonomy): domain Bacteria; phylum Bacteroidota; class Bacteroidia; order Bacteroidales; family Bacteroidaceae; genus Colivivens. The sequence continues at coordinate 10,666 of JAFXNA010000031.1, read as the reverse complement.
AGGCCAGCCGCTACAATGAGATTCTCCAAAAGCGTGGCGCACAAGGTTCGCTGATGGGAATCGGTGCAGAGTGTATCAAAGAAATATTCGAAACCATCCACGAGGAGTCTGTCCGCCAGCAAGTGGAAGTAATGAAATAACAAGGACCCTCCCCCCTGAACCCCTCCCTTTAGGGCGGGGAGAGGTTACCAAAGAAAATCAATAAAAATTACAAATCAATAAAAGTAGAATCCTCCCCACAAAACATTCTACTCTCCCCCTGCAGGGGGAGCGGGGAGGGGGTCTGTATGAAGATATTAATATTGGGAGCAGGTAAAATGGGGTCGTTCTTTATCGACCTGCTCAGCTTCGACCACGAAGTAGCCGTATACGATATCGACCCCCAGCGCCTGCGCTTCACATACAACTGCCGACGCTTTACCTCACTCGACGAAATCGATGCTTTCGCTCCCGAACTCGTCATCAACGCTGTGTCGCTGAAGCACACACTCGACGTCTTCCGTCAAGTCATCCCTCACCTCCCTAAGAGCTGTATCCTCAGCGACATCTCGTCAGTGAAGACAGGCTTCAAGGAATTCTACGAGGAAAGCGGATTCCACTATGTATCGACCCACCCGATGTTCGGTCCCACGTTCGCCAACCTCGGACAACTCTCCAACGAGAACGCTATCATCATCAACGAGGGCGACTTCATGGGACGTTGTTTCTTCAAGGAACTCTACTCGCGCCTGGGCCTCCACATCTGCGAATACACATTCGACGAGCACGACCGCACCGTGGCCTACTCCCTCTCCATCCCCTTCATCTCTACCTTCGCCTTCGCAGCCGTGATGAAGCACCAAGATGCCCCGGGAACTACCTTCAAGCGCCACATGCTCATTGCCCAAGGTGTACTGAGCGAGGATGACACCCTACTGCGCGAAATCCTCTTCAATCCCTACACCAAGGATCAGGTCAGTCAGATTCGCGACGAGATGGCCGAACTCATCGACATCATCGACAAGAAGGACGAGGACCACATGCAGGCTTATCTCACCAAGATACGAGCAAATATCAAGTAAGACAGATACAACGAATTCGGGAGGACACGCTCTTTGGCGATGTCCTCCCGAATTGTTTCTACGATTGCTGTGGCGCCAGCCTTTGTTTCAGACGCTCGTTGAGCAAGTCGCAAAGTTGTTTGGGTTTGATGGTGAGTTTACTGGCATGAATGCCTTCCTGCGCATTGAATCGTTCGCGAAGTACCATGAACAACATAAACAGGAAACCCAAACCGAAGAACAACAGGCCTCCCCATGCCCATAGCGGAGTGTCTTTGCCTTGAGTTATGGCATAGACAAATATAATTGTGAACACCAACAAGATGAGTATCGTTGGCAGATACTTCCAAACCGAGTGATATATTTTGATTTCCTCCATTGTTTATTTGTTTAACCAACTGCAAAGTTACTACAAATTCTTCGATTGCTATTCGGAAACGGATGAAAACACATAAAACCAGATGGATTTCTGCGGATTTCTCTCTGCGGTTGCTCTAAATAGAGGATAATTTACAAATTATTCCGCAGAAAAGAAAAAAGCAGTGCTTCCGACCTTGGTCGGAAACGCTTCGGGCACAATAGTAGTGCTTCCGACTTTGGTCGGAAACGCTTCGGGCACGAAAGGAACGTTTCTGACCTTGGTCGGAAATGCTTCGGGCACGAAAGGAACGCTTCCGACTTTGGTCGGAAACGCTTCGGGCACAAAAGAAACGTTTCCGACTTTGGTCGGAAACGCTTCGGGCACAAAAGGAACGTTTCCGCTAATGGTCGGAAACGCTTCGGGCACGAAAGTAGAGCTTCCGCTAATGGGCGGGAATATATCAGAAAATATAGGAGCAACCGACGATGAGACAACGGGAGTTGGGTTTGGTCACGGTCGTCATGTCATAGTCGTTGTTGCGAAGGATTTGCTTGGCATCGGGCTGCAGGATATCCTGTACGAAGGCATAGATGGCCCAATTGCCCATTTGCTTCACGGCGCGTACCGACCAATAGAAGTTGGATTGGTCGTAGTAGTAGCGATGTGTCTCGCGACCGGTATAGAGCAGCGTGGTGGCGAGAGTCCATCCCTTGGGCAGTTCGACTTGTGGGCGGGCCTTGAAGCTGTACGACCAGGCTTTGTCGGACGAGCCGCTGTCGCCGTCGTAGTTGAGATGCTGGGCGTGGAATCCCATCGTCATGGAGAACAGTCCGTAGTTCAGCTCGCCTTCGGCTGTATAGCGCAGGTAGCTATAGCGTGCATCGTTAATCCATGTCTTGACGGAGCGCTGCGAGGCTTCGTCGAAGGATGGGATTTGCGAGATGTCGTCCGTGATGCGCTTATAGGCGAGACTTTGGGTATGGGTGAAATGAGGGGCGGAATGGGTATAGCTGAGCTTCACCTGACTACTCTGAGAAGGTGCCAGCGCAGGGTTTCCGACGACCATAACACCGATGCTGCTACCGATGTGGACGAAGGGATAAAGTTGGGTGTAGGTGGGTCGGGAGACATCGCGATCGAAGCTCAGGACGAACTTGTTGGCGTTGTTCAGCTTCATGGTTGCCTTCGTGGAGAGCATCCAGTCGTTGTAGATGCGGTCGCTGACCGGGGCCTGGTGGTCGTCGATGTCGTTGATGAAGTGTTCATAGCGTAATGTGGCATCGAGACCGAGCCATGCACGTGAATAGCTGGCCGAAAGCGTGGTGAGCGAGGAGTAGGTGTTGAAGTTGAACCGCGTTGCCGTATCGTTGATGCGCATGTCTTCGATGGTGTATTTCTCCTCAAGTCCGAACTTGAAGCCGCTGAATGTCTTCGACTGGAAGCGAATCATGGCGTAGGGGTCGAAGTTGTAGAGTGTCTGGGTCTGTTCACGTAGCGATGTGGCCGAATGGGTAGCCCATGTGTCGGACGACACATCGGTGGGGTTGTAGTTATACTTGATATTCAGGCGGGTGGTCAGCCGGCCGACATTGTTGAAGTCGCAGATGTGCTGGAGGAGTGCACCCAATTTCAAGTCGCGGTTGTTGCGATGCTGTTCCTCGTAGAACGACTGCTGCTCGGTGCCATCGGCTTCGTGTCCGTTGCGGATGGTACTCTCATCCACGCGCCTCGTGTTGAGACTCTCGATAATGCCGAAGGTGAGAATCTGTTGCTTGGCAGGAACATAATCGAGCCGTATGGAGAAGTCCTGCTTCTCGGATTTGGTCAGAATGTCGGAATGAGTCAGACGATCGGCACCTGTCTGGTAGTCGGTCGTGACATCCTTTTCAGTGTTCAGTTTAATGATATCGATGGCCAACTGGCTCGTGACCAACAGCCTATCTTTCTTCAGATAGGTGACGTATGCCGATGGCATCGTATGACCGTTGGTGCCTGCCCCAAGATAGGCTCCGCCATAGAAACTGGCCGAATCGGGAGCGTGTTCCAACTCATCGCCTACGTCGTATGCATTCATAATACGACGGGCGATACGTTGAAACTCATTCGTATCTTGTGCACTCACAAAAGTGGCAGAAGCCATACAGGCAAATAGCAGAAGGATGGTTTTCTTTTTCATATCGTTGGATAATTGTCTGACCTATTTTTAGAGAGATTCGTAAAAAACGGAAGAGTGAAGCGTATCCTACTTTGCTACGTTCAGCGCAAACACAGGCGCGATTTCATTCGGATGGGTCGATGGGATGGATACTTTCAGGCCGTCGGCACTCTGGGTGAACGACACATTGCCATAGCCGAGGAGGCGGACCGACTGCACGCGAGCTACATTAGGCGTAACGGTGCGGAAGGTGAACTCAGAGTCTTTAGGCCATGCCATGATGGTAGCATAAACCGTACCCTTTTTCTGCACATATCGCACGTCGCGGGCCGAATAGTTGATACCTTCGTTGAATCCCTGTGCATTGATAGGATTGTCAGCATCGGCCAACGGACCTTCACCGAATGCTTTCCATGGACGGGTGCCGTAGATGCTCTCGCCGTTGATGTCCATCCACGCTTTGATACCCATGACAATGGCACGCTCTTTTTCGTCAATCACACCGGAACCGCGAACGGGAACACTCAGCAACAGGTTACCGTTCTTCGACACGATGTCGACCAACATGCGGATGACACGGTCGGCATTCTTATAGCTACCGCGATTATAAGTTCCTTGGTCGTAGTGCCAGTCGCCAAGACAGGTACACGTCTGCCAAGGGAGTTCCTGACAGCGGTCGGGCACACCACGCTCCACATCCCACATCAGCGCCTGCTTATGCTCGTCGTCAAGTACCTTTCCTGTCACCACCACATCGGGCTTCCCTTTCTTGAGATTTGAATTATAATAATGTGTCAGGATATTCAGACCGATGCTTTCGTCCACGCCCCAGAATGGCAGGACGGTATCGTCGAAGTATATCATCTTGGGCTTGTAAGCATTCAGACATTGCAGCACACGGTTCTGGAACTTCATCTTATAGGCCTCGCTGGGTGCTGCAGCTCCGTTGCCCCATGCCCATTCGCTATGGATGCTACCCGACTGCTCCCAACCACGGCTGTGCGGATGGTTCTGCGCATAGAGTTCCTGCGGATCGTAACCTTTCCACCATTTCTCCGTGCCGTCAGCATTCAATTTATAGCCGTCTTCCTTTGTCAGATTACCATCGTACTTAGTCGACGATTCCATCCATGTCCACGTGTGACTGGCATGGAACGATACACACAACGTCACTCCGTACTTCTTGCAGGCTTTTGCCCAACCGCCCACGATGTCTTTCTTCGGACCGATGTTCACGGAGTTCCACTCTTGATAGGGACTGTCCCAGCAGTCGAAGTTATCATGATGATTGCCCATCGCCATGAAATATTTCGCACCAGCACTGGCATACAACTTCATCAGTTCGTCAGGATTCCAATCCTGTGCCTTCCAATCGCGGCACAGTTCTTTGTATCCATACTCAGCCGGATCACCGAAATGGCTCTTATGCCAGTCCTGCTTCCAACCCGGATAATACATTTCACGAGCATACCAGTCGCCGGCCTCGGCTTGACACTGGGGATCCCAATGCGCCCAGATGCCGAACTTCGCATCACGGAACCATTCGGGACATTCCCACGCAGAGAGCGATGCCCAGTCGGGAGTAAACTTGCCCTTCTTCACCGCCACATCAGGTCGCTGGGCATATATCGTAGCCGCCATCATGCCGGCAGCCAATAATATCATCAATCGTTTCATAGTTGGTATTATTAATGAATTAGTATTAAAAGTTAATCATAAAGTCGGAACATCCGTTCCATCATCTGCCACTTCTCGTCGCTCCGCGCATCAGTCCTACAACCTTGCAACTTCGCCACGAATGCCTCCCACTCTGCTTGACGCGGAAGGGTGGCAAGACGGTTCATCGCTGCCGTCCAATCGAAATCCTCGGGAGCATCGACAATCATCACCAAGCGAGTACCCAAGATATAGATTTCCATCTCGAGAATGCCGACGGCCTTGATGCCCTCGCGTATCTCTTTCCAATGAAATTCCTCGGAGTGCCACTTGCGATACTCACGAATCATCTCAGGATCATCGCGGAGGTCGAGTGTCTGCACGTAGCGCTTCACCCGACCCTCACGAGGACTCTGTATATAGCCATCCATAGTTTTTATCAATTCTTCACCCCTTCTATCTTCCTCTGCTTAAAGGTCTGGTAGCCATAAATAGTAATCAGGACAAAACAGATGAAAGGCAGGCAGAACGAAACATTGACTGCTGGCCAACCAAAGATAACTTGCTGGTCAATGAGATAGCCCTGAAGAGGTGGCATCAAGGCACCTCCGACGATGGCCATCACAAGGAAGGCTGCTCCCAAAGAGGTATCCTCTGTGCGGACATTCTCAAGTGCGATACCATAGATGCTAGGGAACATGATGGACATGAAGAAGCTGATGCAGACAAGGCTATACAATCCCCATATACCTTCGATGCAAATGGTGCCGAAAGTAAACACCGAAGCTCCGACGCCGAATAACATGAGCAGTCGACGCTGGTTGACGTACTTCATGATGTAGGTGCCGAGGAAACGACCCGTAAGCGACAAGGACATCGCTACGATATTGTACGTCTGGGCTGTTGCCTTATCGATTCCCAGATGGTCGGCATACTGGATGATGAAGGTCCACACCATAATCTGAGCTGCGACATACAACACCTGAGCCAAAACGCCATTGCGGTAAATCTTGTTGCTCCACAGGCGGGAGAGCGTCGTGCGAGCAGAGGTCTTAGAATCATTCTCACCTTTCAGTGAAGGCATCTTAGTGAGGGCGATGATAATAAACATCACTAACACAACCAAGCCGATAGCAACATAAGGGTCACGAATGACTGCTAAGTCATGAAGACGGATATCTGCTTTCTCTGCCTCTGATAGGGAACCAAAAATGATTTGGCCAGCTGCATCGCGTTTATCGGATATAAGGTTGGGCAGCACGATAAATGATGCTACAGCCATACCTGAGAGCGAACCAACAGGATTAAAGGCCTGTGCCAAATTCAGGCGCCTAGTGGAAGTCTCTTTCGAACCAAGTGAAAGGATGAAAGGATTGGCACTCGTTTCGAGGAACGCAAGACCGAAGGTAAGGATGTAAAGCGAGATGCAGAAGAAAGTGAACTCCTGGAACTGCGCAGCAGGAATGAATAGGAACGCACCCACAGCATAGAGTCCGAGACCAATAAGCACACCCACCTTGTAAGAGTACTTACGGATGAACAACGCTGCAGGAATTGCCATCGTTGCATAGCCGCCATAGAATGCAAACTGCACCATAGATGCCTTCGCTGCTGATATCTCCATCAGTGTTTGGAACGCAGCAACCATCGGATTCGTGATATCATTGGCAAATCCCCATAGGGCAAACAATGATGTCACAAGGATAAACGTTACGAGATATTTCTTCTCGACCAGTTTTGAACCATTCTTTGTTTTCATAAAGGTATTTTTTAGTTTATTAGTATTGTCGAATAAAATGATTAGTTGGTAAAATCTACCAAGATACGGAACACCTTTCCTGGATTTTCGCTCCACCAACGCATGGTTTCCAGTCCTTCTTCGGGCTTGATGACTTTGGTAATCAGTTCGTCAGTCGGACACGTACCACGCTCCAGATAATGGATAACTGCGCGGAAGTCTTCCGGCATTGCATTACGCGAGCCACGAATATCGAGTTCTTTCTGTACAAAGAACTTCGTCTGCAGCAACACCTCACTCTTGGCATAGCCGATACAAACCACACGACCTGTGAATGCCACTTCATTGACTGCCATCTGATAGGTAGGAACAGAACCTACAGCCTCAATCACCACATCAGGACCAAATCCTCCTGTCAGTTCCGACAGACGCTGATGAACGTCTTCTGTCTTCGTATTCACTGCGTATGTTGCGCCTAACTGCTTTGCCAATGCTAACTTCTCATCATCGATGTCTGCAGCAATGACAGTTGCTCCACGAAGCGATGCACGCACGATTGCACCCAGACCTACCATACCACAACCTATCACCATCACGACATCAATATCTGTAACCTGTCCACGATTCACAGCATGGAAACCCACAGACATCGGCTCTATCAACGCACAAGTTTTGGTAGAGAGTCCACCTGCAGGAATAATCTTCTGCCAAGGTAGCGCAATATATTCGCGCATCGCACCATTACGCTGAACACCCAACGTCTCGTTATGCTGACAGGCATTCACGCGTCCGTTCCGACAGCTGGCACAATGACCACAATTGGTATATGGATTGCATGTTACCACCATTCCCGGCTTCAGGTTCTCGGGCACTCCAGCTCCTACAGCCTCTATCACCGCACCGATTTCATGACCTGGAATCACAGGATTCAGCGCCATGGAGTTTCTACCCATAAACGTATTGATATCCGAGCCACAAAAACCTACGTATTGTATCTTTAACAACACCTCACCTGCCTGTGGTGCAGCAGGACGTTCAAGTTCAATCACATTATATTCCTGATTGTGGGAAATCTGAATAGCCTTCATTCTGACATATTTTTAATATAAGGTAACTTGGGAAGATTCTTAAAGCCATAGAATTGTATAGCATTCTCTCCCAGAAACATCGCCTTATCTTGTTCTGTTAATTCATTTGTTTTCACGATAAAGTCATACGACATCTTGTAGGTAATGGCTGTGATAGTGCGAGGATAATCACTTCCCCACATCAAACGATCCATACCTACCCAGTCTGCAGCTTCTTTGATACTCCGTACAGCCGATGGATACGGATAGAATTCCGAGTTATACAGCCATGTGATACCTCCCGACTCTATCATCACGTTCCTTCCGCATCGTGCCAACATCACCTGACTCTTGAAGGCTGGTGTAGTCACCATTCCGAAATGGCCTATTGCCACTTTCAGTTTTGGACACTCCTGAATCACCTCCGCCATTTCTGCTATCTGCCTATCGTCTTCTCCCAGACACATCGATAGCACCATCCCTTTCTCCTCCATCATCTTGAAAATGGGCATTAAGGTTTGCAGAGGTTCGTGCATACGATGACCAGGGAAAGCAATACCTTTCAGTCCAGCATCATATACGGCTTTGGCTTCGTCTAGATTCCAAGCCATGCCCATACAAAAGAAACGGTCAGGATATTGCTGCTGCACCTTAGTAAGATACGCATTCTGATTACCATCTATAACCTCTTGAACAACCACAGCAGCTCCAACTTGGGCATAATCCATATTTGAAAGGAACACCTCTGCAGAGTTCACTCCGTCAATCATAAACGGCGGCAACATCTGACGCTTCTCACCGAAAAACAGCGAACGACTACGATTGGGTTCCAGTTGACGGATCTGCTGTCCGTCAACCGTTGTGTCCTGCTTTAGCCACAAATGGCTATGTGCATCTATAATATTCATATTCGTGTTCAGCGCGTGGGCTGGTTATGTATTTGACCATGATACGCGTTTCTGATCCCCAATTATCTGCTGCACCTCTTCCACCAATTGCCAGTCTGGCTCTTCATTGGCCCAGTCTATATTACGCTGTACATTCACAGGATTAGCCGAAGAGAACAATGTACCTGCAATTCGTGGATTGCTTACTGAGTACTGAATGGCCAGTTTCTCGATAGGATATCCCTTCTCTTCACAATACTTCGCAGCCTTCGTACATGCTTCAGCCAAAGCTTTTGGCGCAGGATGCCACGCAGGCGCACCACGTGAAGAGAGCAAACCCATACTCAGCGGTGAGGCGTTAATCACACCCACATTCTTGCTTTCGAAATAATCAAGGAAATCAACCAGTTTATCGTCGTTCAGACAGTAATGGCAGAAGTTCAACACACTCTCTACCGTTCCTGGCTCACTATGATCAATCACCCACTTTAAGTTTTCCAACTGCAGGTCTGTGATTCCAACATGTCCCACCACACCTTTCTTCTTCAATTCCACAAGAGCAGGAAGTGTCTCGTCTACCACCTTCTGCAGTCCGCCTGGCATTGATGCCTGGAATTCTATATCGTGCACATTGATGATATCAATATAATCGACATTGAGGCGTTCCATGCTCTCATACACACTCTCCGTAGCTCGTTGGCCCGAATAGTCCCAAGAGTTGACACCATCCTTACCATAACGACCTACCTTCGTAGAAAGATAAAACTTATCGCGTGGAATAATCTTCAAAGCCTTTCCCAGTACGGTTTCTGCTTTGTAATAGCCGTAATACGGACTTACATCGATAAAGTTGATACCACCTTCAATCGCAGTTTCAACTGCTTTGATACTCTCCGCCTCTTTTGTTTCATGGAACACACTGCCAAGCGAAGACGCACCAAAACTCAGATTCGATAGTTTCAGTCCCGTCTTACCTAATTCTGTATATCTCATATTCTATCAATTAAATAATTTCGCAAATACGGTTTATTTCAGCTGACAAAACTGCAATTCAGCGAGCGCCATGATGCTTGCGTTAGCAGTTTAACGGTTTTCAACCGCAAAGATACACATATTTATTGAATTAGCAGCAAACAAAACAAAAAACTTCACATCTACCGATACAAAAAAAGCAGTCTCTCGGGGATTTCTCCTGAAAGACTGCTGTTTCAAAAAAAGGCGGCGACCTACTCTCCCACATTGCGGTGCAGTACCATCGGCGCGCCTGGGCTTAACTTCTCTGTTCGGGATGGGAAGAGGTGGAACCCCAGGGCTATAGCCACCTGATTGTATCATATACGCCTCTTGCGGCGCTGTATCATTTTGACTACCGGAAGGAAAAAAGAAATACCCCAGACTGCTCTTTCCGAACAAATCTGTATATGAGCTTCTCTTACTGTTTTAATCACTCTTTACGAAAACTCAAGATAAATGCCACTGCCTGGCAAAGCTGACGGGCAATTAGTACTTCTCGGCTTTGACGTCGCCGTCTTTACACCTGAAGCCTATCAACGTCGTAGTCTACAACGACCCTGAGAGATCTAATCTTGCGGCCGGCTTCGCGCTTAGATGCATTCAGCGCTTATCCGATCCAGACGTAGATACCCTGCGGTGCACCTGGCGGCACAACAGGTAAACCAGTGGTCTGTCCGGCACGGTCCTCTCGTACTAGTGCCAGAGCCGCGCAAATCTCATGCGCCCACGATAGATAGAGACCGAACTG
>JAFXNA010000023.1 GCA_017529865.1 Bacteroidaceae bacterium | reverse complement strand
GCGTGCATACTCGTTTGATGTACCGGTGTTGCCACTCCAACCGCTAGATGCACTTTCAGTGAAGTCTGGGTTGTTGATGAGAGAAGTGATATCTATAGGATTTGCCTCAGAAGCGTTCTGACCACCAGCTGCGAGGATTGTGGTACGCTGAACAAGGAAGTTGATTTTTGTCTCAAAGCTCTGGAGTGTCTCAACACTGCTATATCCAGCCTTTAAAGCAGCAGACTGTTCATCCATTACGCTCTTGAGCTCTGGATTATCAAGTTGTGTAGCCTTGTCGAATGTTGAAAGATAAGACTTATAAGCATTGTAGATGTCTTTAGCAGGAGCAACCTTCTCATATGTGTCGGTATCAGCGGTTCCAAGTTCGGCGATATACATCATTGCAGGCAACAAGATATCTGCCTGAGTAGGACCTTCGAAGTAGTCTTCTGCATCAGGATCTGTGTAACGAGCATACAACTTGTCATAATCAGATGCAAGGGTGTAGTTCTTCATAACCTGTGCTGCCTGTGCAATGTATTCCTTTGCTTCGTTGGTCGTTGCAAATGCAGTCTTGTATGCCTCATCGCCAGTAACAGGGAACTGAATGCTGTGGATAAGGTTCAGAACATGAACAGTATCACCAGCAAATGAGAGGTTACTTGATCTCATCGTTGACATCACTGCGTCAATTTCCTCTTGTACCATCAAACTGAAGTCAGGATTCTCACCATAGAAGAGGAGGCGGAAACCAGTATAACATGCAACCATTGAAGACTGGCCACCGATGAGGAGTCGTCCGTCAAGTGCAGAAATAATACCAGTTTTGTGCTCTGTCCATGTGCTTGGGTTCCATTCATACCAACCATTGCTTGACTTGAAGCTATCAGTATGACCTGGCATTGAAGCTACGCGGACTTCGTCTGAGTTCACAGCAAAGATGTTATGATATGGAGGAAGGTTGTTCTCATTCCAAGTATTTGTTGCATCAGTTCCGTTACCACGAAGAAGTGCCTTGATGCTATAATAACCCTTTGGAAGACCCACAAGCTGTTGGCGGATTTCCATAGTTCCGATCAAACCACCATTCCAACCATCAGAAACACCGATCAAACCACCCATATAATAGAGGTTAAGACCTGGTGACCATCCAGATGTTTGGTTGAAAACTTTATACCACTGATTTGTAACTTCCTCATCTGCACTAAGCACAACCTTGTCTGCAATATCTGTACGATCTGCTTGACCGTCTCTCTTTATTTTATCAGTATAAGCGCCTGGACCTTGAACATCACCCCATTGCCAAGTTTCTTCCTTAAGTGTCCACGTACCATCCTCATTCTGTGTTGGAGTATACTCTGGATTTACAAACCAAGGATATTTAATCAAAGAGGTAAAGTCTTTTGCTCCATATTCATCTGGATCTCCTGTATTGAGATAGTCTGCACGTGCCTTTGCCAGTTCTTCATACATTACGGTATATGCATTGACATCGGAGTTAATGTCCTCTGGGTTGTCTGTTGTTGCTTTTGCCTCAATTTGGTCAAGGTCTGTCTCAAATTGTGCCTTACCAGGGAAGTCGGTAGAAACAATCATATCGTGTGATGATTCAATCAAATCAGCAAGGCTATAAGCAACTAACAATGCGTTATTGGCATCTTCTACCAAAGCTTCTAATTTAGCAATTCCAGCCCTAACAGATGCAAGGTCGGTTTTTTCAACTTCGTCATCAATGGTCATCAACTGATCACCAACGATAGCGGCAAGAGCGCCATAACCTTTTGAGTCAATATCGTTTTGTACTTCCTCAACAGATATGCTCAGAGTTTCATATTCCTCATTTGCCATTTCGAGGATTGCATCATCGTCTGCCTCACCATTGTAAACAATACGGAAGTTAGTAAATACCAACCAGTCTTGTGTAATATTGGCAGTTTTGCGGAAACCAAGACGTACGTATGCACCTTTTGTCAAGATGATATTCAATGAGTTTTCATATTTGCCAGCAGCGAAATATGCGATTGCGCCAGGAAGACAGCAAGGACAGAAATATGAAGTTGTTTGTGTATCCCCTGTCTCTGGATCCTTCACTTTCAAATCATACTGGTAGTCATTTTTCCATGAACCGGTTTCTGTATAAAGACGACCTTCTGTCTGTTCAGAAGTAGCCAATGAACGGACATAAGTCTGGAACCCATCTACCACCTCTGACTCAGGATCTTGAGAAGTCAACACATCTGCATAGAGCCATGCGTTCTTCTTAATCACCTTGTTGAAATGGTTTGTGTAGTTATCAATAGGAGTTCCTTCACGATAAAGTGCCTGCACCTTAATGGTGTAGTAACCAGCAGGGAAATACACTACCTGATAAACGTTGGTGAGTTTGTCTGTATCTTGCTTACCGTCGAAATAGAAACCAACGGCAGCTGTTCCATCTACTTCGTTCCACTCAGAAGGCTTAGAGCCTTTCCACCAGTCACCCATGTCGTCAATGGAATAGTCACCATTGTTATTGGCAGTTTTTCCTCCCGACCAAGTGCCATCATAGTCACCCCAATTGAGATAAGCAGCGATATCATCGCCCTCATTCCATTCTGAGGTGTCTACATTTTGCGCATTCATCGCTACGGTAGCGAATAATGCAAAAGCAAAAGTAAATAATTTTCTCATACTTAAAAGTTTTAAATTAATTGTTTGTAAAAAGTTTATATAATCATCTATTTGACTCAGATTTGTCAGGTATTAGTGGCACGAAACGTGCCTGCCTATATTAATTCGGTGCAAAGTTACAACTTTTCAATATACCCCAATGTATATTTTGATAATAAGACTATCAAATTTGTGACTTTTTCTTGTTTTAAGCTTGTTTTTGCCTCGAATTGGGACAAAAAAGGCTAAATAACGCTCGGCGTTTCAGAAAGATTTATTACTTTTGCACCATCAATAGATAAAAGTACCTAATATGAACCGCAATTTGATGAACCGCCTTTTAGGCACCTTGTTTTTTGTAATGTTACCATTGGTAACAGTATTGGCTGACGAACCTGATTTTTCGTCAAGTGTTTACTATCGTATCATTACTCGCAATGGAGACACACGATGTCTTGATATTGCCGGTGAGAAGTCTTATGAAGGCGAATTAATTTGCCTTTGGTCTAATATTCCTACTCGTACAACAGAGGATTGGATTGTTAAAAAAGTAGGCAACTACTATCAGTTCCTTTCGAGAAATGGTGGTTGGGCTATTAATGACCCTACTACAGGCGAAGTAACTGCAACGACCAATACGGGTACCCAACTGAACTTGGCAAAAGTTGACCCAAGTTCCCAAAGTCAGTTATGGGACATAGTGCCTCAGAGCGATGGCTACTTCAATATCATCAATGTGCACACCCAGCATACGATGAACCTGAATGGCGGAACTAATGCTGATGGGACGCAGATTATCAGTTACAAGTCGGATGGTTCCAATTCAACCAGCAAAAACCGTCAATGGAGGTTTTTAGCCGGCGATTCCATCAATGGCAATGTGGCAGATTCTGTGCAGGTTGATACTACCAAGAACGATACGATTATCCGTCGCTTGTCGAACCTGCCTCATATCTATATCAACACCAAGAACGGGGTTTCCATTACCAGTAAGAAGACTTGGGTCAACGCCACCTTATTATATATAGATGAGAACGACGTTGTTACCAACTATGATGCGCTTCAGATTCGAGGACGTGGTAATTCTACCTGGAACCGCAACCCTTCAAAGAAACCTTATCGTATCAGGTTTGCCGAGGCTGTAGAGTTCTTAGGACCTGAATATGCCAACGCTCGCAACTGGACCTTGATGGCGAATACGTATGACAAGACACTGATGCGAAACGGACTGACCAGCGAGTTGAGCGAGTTCTGCGGTATGGAGTTCAATGTGGCGCACAAATATGTCGATGTGACGCTCAATGGCGAATACATCGGAACCTATCATATCAGTGACCATCCCGAGGTGGGAGAGAAACGTGTAGAAGTACCATTGGGAACCACTGGCACAGACGTAAGTTACTTCTTGGAGTGCGACGGTTATGCTGAGCATAACTATTTCAATACATCGACAAAGAATGTACCTATCCGTATTCACTATCCAATGTCGTTGTCGTCTGCCCAAAAGACTTACGCCACAAATCTTGTCAACAAGTTCGAGAAGACGCTCTTTGGGAACGATTTTACCGACCCTGAGAAGGGATATCGTGCATTGATTGATAGTGTCTCTTTAGCTAACTGGTATTGCACCATCGAAATTTGTGGAAACCTCGACTGCTTCTGGAGTTTGTACTTCTATCGTAAGGCTGGCGACCCGAAGCTCTATATCGGCCCATGTTGGGACTATGATATCGCATACGGTAATGACTCACGACGTGGAGATACTTCCCAGCAGTTGATGTGTGACGTGGCATTTGAGTTAGATCGTGCAGGTTCGTGGATTAACCGTATGTGGGAAGATCCTTGGTTCCAGCAACTCGTCAATCGACGTTATAACGAAATATACGATGCTGGCGTGAAAGACTTTTTGTTGGCAAAAGTCGATAGTTTGGAAACGTTGTTGAACGAATCACAGGCTCTCAACTTCAAGAAATACGGTATCCGTACTGCAGAGTATAACGAGCGTTTGTTCCACAACACCTATGGCGAATATGTCAACGACCTGCGCAGCTATATCAGTGCCCACTGTGAATACCTGAAGACTGCTTTCAAGAAGAAGATGGCTACAGGACCTACTCCTCCCTTCGTATCTGACCAGAAGCACTATTATCGCATCATTAGTTCGAAAGCAGATATCGCTGTAGACCTTACAAATCAGAAAATCGAGGAAGGTTCGCTTGTCAGCATGTATACCAATACAGCATCACGCACCACTCAGAGCTGGGCTTTTGTTCCTGTGGACGAGTACTATATGGTGTTGACCAAAGATTTGAAGTTTGCGCTCAACGACCCATCGCCTGATGGTACAGCAGCCACATCAACCACTTCAGTACAACTCAATCTTGCAAAAGCCGATAATACCAACACACGTCAGCTTTGGACAATTGTGCCTCAGGGCAATGCAGGCTACTACAATCTCATCAACAAGAAGTCTGGACGAACCATGAACCTCAATGGAGGTGGGACAACAAATGGTACTACGGTGATTAGTTACTCTACGGATACAGAAAAGAACAAAACGGGTCAGAATCGTCTGTGGTCAATTGAGATGACAAATGTGTTGATTCCAATCATTGAAGACATCAATGGCGATGGAACGGTCGACACACAGGATATCCTATCAATCTACGACTTTATCGTTAACGGCAAGACGGTTGATGCCACAACAACTGAGGATGTGAATAAAGACGGACTTGTCGACACTCAGGATGTACTCAGCGTGTATGATTATATCATCAAGCATTGAGGCGATAAGGACATTCAAAAAAGAAGAGCGGCAAACGTCGCTCTTCTTTCGTCTTAACCTTTGGCTGCATAGACCTCCTCAATCGTCATTGGTTTCTTCTTGTGTCCCAGCACTCTTGCTCCGTCCTCAGTGATGAGATAGTCGAGTTCGTTACGCAAGCCTGTGAAACCTTTCCATGCATCAAGTTTGTCATAGCAGATGAAGTCGGTGAATTGCTTCTCTGCTTGCCATTTGTCGATGAGTTCAGGAATGAAATAAATACCTGGCTCTACGGTGAACACAAATCCCGGCTCAAGTGGACGAGCGAGACGGAGAGACTTAAAACCAAACTGGGTGCTCTTCTTCACACCTTCTGGATAACCTACATATTGTTCGCCAAGGTTCTCCATATCGTGTACGTCAAGACCCATCATGTGACCCAAACCACAAGGGAAGAAGATGGCGTAAGCACCACTATAGGCTGCTTCTTTGGGGTCGCCTTTCATCAGTCCAATTTCCTTCATTCCCTCACATAGCACGGTTGCTGCATTGAGGTGTGCCTGTTTGAAAGGTACACCTGGCGCCAGAGTATCAACTGCTGCCTGGAAAGTCTTGAGATGCAGGTTGTAAATCATCGCCTGCTGTTCTGTGAACTTCTCGCTTACCGGCATCGAAGAACTGAGGTCGCCTGCATAGTGCAATGGGTCTTCTGCTCCTGCGTCAAGCAAGAAGATGTCGCCATCTTGCAAGGTATTCATGAAGGCATGCTGATGCAGCGTCTGGCCTTTGGTGGTAGCGATGGTTGGGAAGGAGCGGAAACAATCCTGCGACATTACTGTCTGCTCCACAGCAGCAGCAATCTGTGCTTCCGTCTTTCCTGGACGGACTTCACGATAGGCAGCCAGATGCATATCCACACTGACATCGATAGCCGCTTCGATATGTTCAATCTCCTCTGGTGTCTTGTGGTTACGCATATCGACGATTGCTTTAATCATTGTTACAGATGCTTTGGCTGCCTGTTCTGCAGGATTGATACCTAATAATTCTTGTAGCCACACCTGATGTTCGCCACGATAAGGCGGCAGGAAATGGATGGTCTGTCCCTTTGCCTGTGCCTGCTTCACATACGAATCCAGGTCACCAAGCGGACGGGTTTCATAAATACCCACCACTTCGCTCTTTTCCTTAATGGTTGGCTGATAACCCATCCATACGATGTCGTCAATGGTCAGTTCGTTGCCAAAGATGATTTCCTTGTCGTTCTCGATATCGATTACAGCAGCCAATCCTGCATAATCGCCTCCAAAATAATAGAGGAACGAACTGTCTTGGCGGAATCGATAGGCATTATCGGCATAGTTCATACCTACTTCGCCATTTCCGAGGAACAGCAACAAGCCGTTTCCTACTCTTTTCTTCAATTCAGCACGTCGCTGAATGTATGTCTCTTTACTGAATGGTTTCATTGCTTATTTGATTTGATATAGGTTTTCTTTCTTATGTTTGCCAATCTGTGCATTGGTTTCTGGGAAATATTTCGCAATCAGGGCATAGAGTCCCGGATCGTATCGCTTGAGTTCCTCACGTGTGTTCACCTGATTGTGCTTGGTATCAGGATAAGGAGTCTCGGCATTGACATTGAACCAATCCTGCACACCTTCTGCCCAATACTCCTCAAACACAGTTCCTGCGTAGGTGTCCTCCCATTTCCCTTCTGCACGGGCTTTTGCCAACAGGTCCTTGAGTTGTTGGTTGATGGTAGGGTCGACTTGTACGATACCAACCAAATGGATGGAATGTGAGAATTCATGGATCAGGATATCTTCTGCATGGTATTTGTCCCAAGGGTAAGCCATCACATTCTCCTCAGCACACGAAGTGATAGGCTCCTGAACGGTTCCACCCAATCCTCTGGCTCGCAGGTTCCAGTTCATACTCCTGTCGCGCGCCAAATTACGATGTTCAGGTACCTGAATGGTGACCTCCTTGCGCCCCATCACCACCACACGTGTATCCACACGCGTCATTGCATCGAGCACAGCTTGGGGCAACATACTCGTCATGCAATAGATGGTTTTGTGAGCTTGGATGAGACAATAATCCGGCACAGCATTAGAAGACAGGATATGGATACCGTTTGCGTTGACATATTTCTTATAAAAAGAGGTGTCGAGTTTCAGACGGGTAGCCAACTCGTTCGATACGGGTTCCACTACGCATTCAGGCACATTGATGTTCAGTTTTGCCTCACGTTGCAGTTTATTCCAGGCACGCTCATCGTCTTTCTTGTAGAGATTGACCTTAGGATGCTTGCTCTCATGACGGATGTCAGGCAGCAGATAGGTTCCAATAAACTCATAAAGTGCTGGGTCATACCGTTTCAGGTCTTCCTCTGTGTTCACCCAATTGTGCTCTCCGTTTGGCAGTGGAGCCTCGGCATTGACATTAAACCAATCCTGCACACCTTCTGCCCAATAGTCAATCGCACTTTGTCCTGCAAAGGTATTCTGCCATTTCCCTTTCGCTTTGGCATTCGAAAGCAATGCCGCCAATTTTTGCTCAGCAGAATGATTTACTTTCTTGATGCCATACTCGAACAGACTCTTGGCAAACGAATTCACAAGGACGTCTTCTGCGTAGTTGGGGTCAATCTGGTATGCCAATACATTCTCTTCGGCACAAAGCATGAATGGCAGTTCTCGAGTAGCTCCCCAACCCCGCTTGTGGATATCCCACCAAGGTTCAATTCCTGGATAGTTCTTGAATTCGGGCAGTTGGGTGATTCCTTCGTAGCGTCCCATTGCCAACACAGTCCATCGCTCGCTCCCCATCGCATCGAGCACTTCTTTCGATACGCGGCTCATGAGATAGTTCAGTTGCTCGCCTGCCCGGACCAGACAGCTATCTGGCGCTTTGTCAGAGGCGAGGATGTGGATTCCGCTAGCGTATGCCTGCTTCTTATAGTAATTTCCTGCGGTTTCATCGCTACCTGGACGATTCCTTTGAGCGCTGGCAGCGATGAATACACACAAGAAGATAGGTATCAAGTAAGGTTTCATGGTAGTTATTTCATATACGTGTAACGATAGTCAGTTGGCGACACGAGAGTCTCCTTGATGACGCGTGGGAGGACCCAACGGATGAGGTTGAACTCTCCACCTGCCTTGTCGTTCGTACCAGAGGCACGACTGCCGCCGAATGGCTGCATACCTACCACAGCACCTGTTGGGCGGTCGTTGATGTAGAAGTTACCAGCTGTGTAGCATAGTGCATCTGCAATCTTTTCAACAGCCAGACGATCCTGTCCGAATACCGAACCCGTCAATCCGTATGGTGAGGTCGTGTCACAGAATTTCACAGCCTCGTCCACCTTATCGTCATCGTAAGGATAGACAGTAAGCACAGGACCGAAGATTTCCTCTTCCATCGACTTGAAGTGCGGATCTGTGGTTTCGATGACAGTTGGCTCCACGAAGTAGCCTTTGCTCTTGTCGCAGGTTCCACCCATCACAATCTTGGCATCCTTCGAAGCCTTTGCATATTCGATATACGATGCGATATTATCGAACGAAGTCTCGTCGATGACGGCATTGATGAAGTTGTTGCTGTCGCACACATCGCCCATCTTGATTTCCTTTGCCCAAGCCTTCATCTTGTCGAGCACAGGTCCCCACAGACTCTTTGGAATGTACATGCGGCTGGCTGCCGAGCACTTCTGACCCTGATACTCGTAAGCTCCTGTGAAGGCAGCATGAGCCACAGCATCGATATTTGCAGATGGATGAACAAAGATATAGTCCTTACCGCCTGTCTCGCCTACCAATCGTGGATAGCTTACATAGTTGGCAATGTTCTCGCCTACTGAGCGCCACAGGGTCTGGAATGTAGCCGTCGAACCAGTGAAGTGGATACCTGCGAGGTCCTTGCTTGCACAACAGATTTTGCCGATTTCAGAGCCTTTACTTGGAACGAAGTTCACAACTCCATCAGGAACGCCTGCCTCTTTGAACAGCTGCATCAGGTAGTAGTTCGATAGGATAGCCGTCGATGATGGCTTCCAGATGGTAGTATTACCCATCAATACCGGAGTCATGTTGAGGTTACAAGCAATCGATGTGAAGTTGAATGGAGTGACAGCCAAAACGAATCCTTCGAGCGGACGATATTCCGTATTGTTGATGTTGCCTGCCCCGTCCTTTGGCTGAATGCTGTAGAGCTTCGAAGCATAGTGAACATTATAGCGGAAGAAGTCGATGGTTTCGCAAGCCGAGTCAATTTCTGCCTGGTAGATGTTCTTGCTCTGGCCCAACATCGTCGATGCATTCATGATAGGACGATACTTCGTTGCCAGCAACTCAGCACACTTCATCACGATGGCAGCACGAGTAGTCCAGTCGGTATTAGCCCATTGCTTGTGAGCCTCCATCGCAGCATCGATTGCCATCTTAATCTCCTTTTCGCCTGCCTTGTGATAACGAGCCAGCACATGCTTGTGATCATGAGGACAAACCACCTCAGCCGTGTTACCAGTGCGGATTTCCTTACCACCGATGATGATAGGGATATCGAGCACAGTCTCGCTCTGGCGTTTCAACTCTGCATCAAGTGCAATACGTTCAGGACTACCTTTCAGGTATGCCTTCACCGGCTCATTAGCCGGACATGGGAATGTTACAATTGAATTCTTCATATAGTTATCTTGTTAAATGAATAAGTTACTTAGTTCGATTGCAAAGTTACACATTATTTATTATTTAGCCAAATAATCAAAACGAAAAATGTAAGAAATAAAGAAAAAGAGAAAAGTGAAGAGTGAAAAGTGAGATAATTATGAATTATGCATTGTGAATTATGCATTATTTCTTATCTTTGCAGAAAATACCATCAAAACGGAATCGACTTATGACAAGAAGAACCTTCACATTATTGACATTGTGCCTGCTGACACTTGGCATCTATGCCCAGAACAACCAGAGCTATAAGCAGGAACGTGATATCAGCTATACAAAGAAGACTGATGCATACGCTCAGGAACGTCTGAAACTCGACATCTACTACCCTGAAGGGCAGAAAGACTGTCCTGTGGTAGTATGGTTTCATGGAGGAGGACTCGAAGGAGGCAACAAGGAGATACCTCGCCAACTCCGTCAGAAAGGATGGGTGGTAGTTGGTGTGAACTATCGTCTGCTGCCCAAAGTGACCATCAAAGAGACGATGGACGATGCGGCTGAGGCTGTAGCCTGGGTTTTCCAGCATATTGCCGAGTATGGAGGCGACACCAAGAAAATCACCCTCACAGGTCATTCTGCAGGCGGTTATATCCTCATGTTGCTTTGTCTCAATAAGTCTTGGTTGGCTGCTTACAACATCAATGCCGACGATGTGATGCTCTATGTACCCTTCAGCGGACAAGCTGTCACACACTATAATGTTCGCAAGATGCGCGGCCTCCAACCTCTGCAAGTCACCATCGACGAATATGCACCCATCTATTGGGTTCGCAATGACTGCCCACCACTTGTCCTTATCTGTGGCGATCGAGAGCAGGAATTATATGGCCGCTATGACGAGAATCAGTATCTGGCTCGTATGATGAAACTCGTAGGACATAAGCAAACCTATCTCTACGAACTCCAAGGTCACGATCATGGTTCGATGGTTGACCCCTCGTTCCATATTCTTGAAACCCATATAAAGCAAGCACTTCAAGAGCGCAGGCGGTAGTAAGCTAATGCACATCGTTGCCATCTCCACTTTACAAAATCAGGCGTTTTCTGAGACGTAATTTCGCCCCTCACGAGATTACGTTTCACGTCCCGTGAGATTACGTTTCACTGCCCGCGAAGTTACGTTTCTCCCAGCCCAACCCGTTTCCTCTTTTTCCTCAAAAATAATTACCAAAATATTTGGTTATTTGGAAACTTTTTTGTATCTTTGCACCCTATAAAACATCCACCCATTTTCCATTGAATCCAATCTCGAAAAAGATCCAAAGAAAGGGAAGAAAGAGTGGACAACAAGAGAAGAACGAGAGAAAAAATAAGGGAGGTTGCCTAGAGGAACCCTATAGTAAAGCAAGGGTAAGTCAAGGTAACCTTTATTTTAAAATAGGGGGTAAAAAGGGTAAAAGGGAGTGACAATCTGGCATAATTTCTGATGTTTGTGCTTGAGTTGCCATTTTGGCACGATGTTTGCATTATGGAAATTCGGAATAACTCAAAATACAATCAAATAAACAATTAAAAGTATGAATATCAAACCATTGGCTGACAGGGTGGTAATCCTCCCTGCTCCAGCAGAAACAAAGACAGTTGGTGGTATCATCATTCCTGATACCGCAAAGGAGAAACCTCTACAGGGTGAAGTAGTAGCTGCCGGAAACGGTACGAAGGACGAAGAAATGGTGCTGAAAGTAGGCGACCAGGTGCTCTATGGCAAGTATGCTGGCACTGAGTTGGAGTACGAAGGTACGAAGTATCTGATTATGCGCCAGAGTGATGTGTTAGCAATTTTGAGATAACAAAATTGCAATGTAAAAATTAAAAAATGTAAGAATTAACAAATTAGAACAATTGTAAATAGTCAATTGTCAAATAGAAAATAAGATTATGGCAAAGGAACTTAAATTCTCAATAGAGGCGCGTGAACAACTGAAGAACGGTGTTGACGCATTGGCAAACGCAGTAAAGGTGACATTAGGTCCTAAGGGTCGTAATGTGATTCTGGAAAAGAAATTCGGTGCTCCTCAGATTACAAAGGACGGAGTAACAGTTGCCAAGGAAATTGAACTGGCTGACGCATTCCAGAATACGGGTGCTCAGTTGGTGAAGAGTGTAGCAAGCAAGACTGGCGATGATGCCGGTGACGGTACTACGACTGCTACCGTACTGGCTCAGGCTATCTGTACTGCAGGATTGAAGAACGTGGCTGCAGGTGCCAACCCAATGGACCTGAAGCGTGGTATCGACAAGGCTGTGGCTAAGGTGGTTGAACACATCAAGGCTCAGAGCGAGCAGGTGGGCGACAACTACGACAAGATTGAGCAGGTGGCTACCGTCAGCGCTAACAACGATCAAGAAATCGGTAAGCTGATTGCTGACGCTATGAAGAAGGTATCGAAGGACGGTGTGATTACCATCGAAGAGGCAAAGACTCGTGACACTACAATCGGTGTTGTTGAGGGTATGCAGTTCGATCGTGGCTATCTGTCACCTTATTTCGTTACTGATACAGAGAAGATGGAGTGTCAGATGGACAACCCACAGATTCTGATTTACGACAAGAAGATTTCGAACCTGAAGGAGTTCCTCCCAATCCTCGAACCAGCCGTACAGACAGGCCGTCCATTGCTCGTCATCGCTGAGGATATCGACAGCGAGGCATTGACTACATTGGTTGTGAACCGTCTGCGTAGCCAGTTGAAGATCTGTGCCGTAAAGGCTCCTGGCTTTGGCGACCGCAGAAAGGCTATGTTGGAAGATATTGCCATTCTGACAGGTGGTGTGGTAATCTCTGAAGAGAAGGGATTGAAACTGGAGCAAGCTACCATCGAAATGTTGGGTTCGGCCGAGAAGGTAACCATTTCAAAGGACAACACAACCATCGTAGGCGGTAAGGGCGAGAAGGAACTGATTAAGGACCGTGTGAACCAAATTAAGAACGAGATTGCCAACACAAGTTCTTCGTATGATAAGGAGAAACTGCAGGAGCGTCTGGCTAAGCTCTCAGGTGGCGTTGCAGTACTCTATGTTGGTGCTGCCAGCGAAGTTGAGATGAAGGAAAAGAAGGACCGTGTGGACGATGCACTCTGCGCTACTCGTGCAGCCATCGAAGAAGGTATCGTACCAGGTGGTGGTGTATCTTACATCCGTGCTATCGAGAGCCTCGAGGGTCTTCAGGGCGAGAATGCCGATGAGACTACAGGTATCAAGATTATCGAGCGTGCCATCGAAGAGCCACTTCGTCAGATTGTGGAGAACGCAGGTCTGGAAGGCTCTGTAGTGGTAGAGAAGGTACGCAACGGTAAGGGAGACTTCGGCTACAATGCTCGTAAGGATGTCTATGAGAACCTGCGTGAAAGCGGTATCATCGACCCAGCTAAGGTGGCTCGTGTAGCTTTGGAGAACGCTGCTAGCATCGCTGGTATGTTCCTGACTACTGAATGTGTCATCGTAGACAAGAAGGAAGATAAGCCCGAAATGCCAATGGGTGCACCAGGCATGGGTGGCATGATGTAAAGGACGAACCCTCTCTTATCCCCCTTAAAGGGGGAGGATAAATAAAAAAGGATGCTTCGGCGTCCTTTTTTTGTTTTTTTCTAAAGAAAAAAGTCAAAATAGAAGAATTGAAGAATGGAAAGATTGAAAAACTGAAATAATTATGAATTATGAATTATGAATTGTGAAAAATGCGTTTAAGCCGAACAAAAATCAAGTATATTTGTATTTTTTGAGGCGTAGCATTTTGCGCAAAGCGAATTATTAGCTATCTTTGCAAATTGAATAGTAAAAAGTAACTAGTTAAGTAAATATAAGAATATGTCATTCACAAGAATTACAGCTGCCGAAGCAGCAGCATTGATCAAACATGGAGACAATATCGGTCTCAGTGGATTTACACCAGCAGGTACAGCCAAGGCTGTGACTGCCGAATTGGCAAAGAAAGCCCATGCAGAGCATGAGGCAGGCAGAGAGTTTCAGGTAGGTATCTTCACAGGTGCCAGCACAGGTCAGTCGTGCGACGGTGTGATGGCAAACGAACACGCTATCCGCTATCGTGCCCCTTACACCACTAACCCCGACTTCCGCAAGCATGTGAATGCAGGCGAGTTTGCCTACAATGATATTCATCTGGGTATGATGGCACAGGATCTTCGCTACGGATTCTTGGGCGATGTAGACTGGGCTATCATCGAGGTATGTGCCATCGAGGACGATGGAAAAGTTTATCTGACAGCCGCAGGTGGTATTTCACCAACGATTGCTCGCTTGGCAAAGAAAGGTATCATCCTCGAGTTGAATGCTTTCCACTCACCAAAGTCGATCGGTATTCACGATGTGTATGAGCCACTCGACCCTCCTTGCCGCAAACCTATTCCAATTGAGAAGGTAACCGACCGCATCGGTACTCCATATCTGCAGATCGACCCCAAGAAGGTTGTGGGCGTCGTAGAATGTAACCTCCCAGATGAGGCTCGTAGCTTCAAGGGCGAGGATCCTGTGACTGACAAGATTGGTGAGAACGTGGCACACTTTCTGATGGGCGAAGTGAAGCGCGGTATCATCCCACCAGAGTTCCTGCCGTTCCAGAGTGGTGTGGGCACCACAGCTAATGCAATTCTCTATGCATTGGGTAGCAACCCTGAGGTGCCACAGATGCAGATCTATACTGAGGTGCTGCAGAACGCAGTCGTTGACCTGATGTTCGAGGAGAAGGTGAAGTGTGCATCGACCTGTTCGCTCACCGTTACGAACGACAAGCTGCTGAGCATCTACGACAATATCGACTTCTTCAAGGACAAGCTGGTATTGCGTCAGTCGGAAATCTCCAACAACGCAGAGGTCATCCGTCGTCTGGGTCTGATTGCCATCAATACAGCCATCGAGGTGGACCTCTACGGACATGCTAACTCAACCCAGATTTGTGGTACGAAGATGATGAACGGTATCGGAGGATCGGGCGACTTCGAACGTAACGCCTTCCTCTCTATCTTCACCTGTCCTTCTGTAGCGAAGGGTGGTATGATTTCGTCTATCGTTCCATTCTGTAGCCATATTGACCACACAGAGCACGACGTCAACGTGATTGTAACCGAGCAGGGTGTAGCAGACCTTCGTGGTAAGTCGCCAATCGAACGTGCTCATGCAATCATCGAGAACTGTGCTCATCCCGACTACAGAGAGCTGTTGAGAGACTATCTGAAGATAGCTGAAGTGGGTCAGACTCACCACAAGCTGAGTGCTGCATTCGCTATGCACGACACCTTCCTGCGTGAAGGCGACATGCACCTGACGAACTGGGCTGAATACGTGAAGTAAACAAATATGAAGTTCATCTCTTGGAATGTAAACGGTATCAGGGCCTGTTGTCAGAAGGGTTTCTGCGACATCTTCGAACAGCTTGATGCAGACTTCTTCTGTCTGCAGGAGACGAAGATGCAGGAGGGTCAGCTCGACTTGGCCTTTTTTGGCTACCAGTCGTACTGGAACTACGCTGAGAAGAAAGGCTACTCAGGTACGGCTATCTTCACGAAGCACACACCCCTGAGTGTGACCTACGGTATCGGAGTGGAGGAGCACGACCATGAAGGACGAGTCATTACGCTGGAAATGCCCGACTTCTACCTCGTGACGGTCTATACACCGAACTCCCAAGATGGACTGAAGCGGTTGGACTACCGAATGACGTGGGAGCGCGACTTCCAGAACTATCTTCATCAACTTGATGCGAAGAAACCTGTCATCGTGTGTGGAGATATGAATGTGGCGCACAAGGAAATCGATATCAAGAACCCACAGGCTAATCGCCGCAATGCTGGTTTTACAGACGAGGAGCGTGAGCAGTTCACACGATTGCTGGACAGCGGATTCGTTGATACTTTCCGCCACTTCTACCCCGATCAGGCTAACATCTACTCGTGGTGGTCATACCGATTCAGGGCAAGAGAGAACAACGCCGGGTGGCGTATCGACTACTTTGTTTGCTCGGAAAGGCTGAAAGAACAGCTGGCAGGTGCCAAGATTCATACCGAGATCTACGGTTCGGATCATTGTCCTGTAGAACTAACGATTGACTTGTAAGGCTATGGTTGAGAAAATAGGTGTATTCTGCTCATCGTCCGACCAGATGGCTCCCATCTACTACCAGGAAGCCGAGCGGTTAGGGCATTGGATAGGCGAGACAGGCAAGACGTTGGTATATGGTGGTGCTAAATGTGGACTGATGGAAGCGGTAGCTCAAGGCGTGAAGAAAGCCGGCAGCATCAATGTGATAGGTGTCGTACCCAAACTGCTCATCGAGAAAGAGATGGTGAGCGAATGTGTGGGTATCCGGATTCCAACGGAAGGATTGGTCGACCGCAAGGCGTGGCTCACCAAAATCAGCGACATCATGATTGCTCTGCCTGGTAGTGTGGGTACACTCGATGAGGCTTTCTCTGTCATTGGTGAAACATCGATAGGTCTGAGCACCAAGAAAGTCATCTTCTGGAACATCAACGGTTTCTGGGACGGACTCTTCAAGATGCTCGACGAGATGAAGGCAGCAGGCGTACAAAACAAACCTATCGACAGCTATCTGCTCAAGGCTAATAGTCTGGACGAAGTAATTGAACTGATAAATAATCAATAACAATATGGATAGAAAAATCATAGGAATCGGTGAAACCATCATGGACATCATCTTCAAGAACGGACAGCCTACAGCTGCTGTTCCAGGAGGGTCTGTGTTCAACTCAGTCATCTCGCTTGGACGTCTTGGTCAGCAAGTAACGTTCATCAGTGAGACTGGAAACGACCGAGTAGGACGCATCATCCTGGACTTCCTGAAAGAAAATGGTGTCAACAACGAAAACGTTTGTGTTTACTATGATGGGCGTACACCGATATCATTAGCTTGGCTCAACGATAACAACGATGCCGAATACGAGTTCTACAAGAACTACCCTAAGGCTCGTCTGGATGTTATCTGGCCTCGCGTGGAGCGGAACGATATTGTCATCATGGGTTCGTATTTCGTACTGAATCCTGTGCTGCGCAGCAAGGTGTTGGAGTTCTTGAATTATGCGAAGGAACGTGAAGCCATCATCTACTACGACTTCAATTTCCGTGATAACCACAAGGGTGAAGCCATGAAACTCTATCCCGATATTCTTGAGAATCTGGAGTTCTCCGATATCGTACGAGGATCCACTGAGGATATCCTGAACATGTTTGGCGACAGCGATCCCGATCGTGTTTACGAGAAAGAAGTGGATTTCTATTGCAAGAACATGATTTGTACGGATGGCGGCAAGAAGGTTCATCTCATCTCGCCTGCTATTCAAAAAGACTACCCCGTGAAAGATGTCAAGACCGTCAGCACCATTGGTGCAGGCGATAACTTCAACGCTGGTATCATCTTCGGACTGGTGAAGGAAAACATCACCAAGGACAATATTCAGCAGATGACAGAAGAGCAATGGGACCGCATCATCCGCTGTGCCATCGACTTTGCATCGCACGTCTGCCAGAGTCTCCACAACTCCATCTCCAAGGAGTATGCTCAGAACTATCTTTCCAAACAACAGCAGCCCACGTTGTTTGAATAAAACACTAACCCCTAAACACTAACCGCTAATCATTTCACCATCATGCGAGTATTTCAGAATGTATCAGATATAGGCAACCTTCAGCAAGCCATGAAGGAAGCTTTTGAAATCAAGGACGACCGCTTTCGTTATTCCGATTTAGGCAAGAACAAGACTTGTCTGCTCATCTTCTTCAACAACAGTCTTCGTACCCGACTCAGTACCCAGAAGGCAGCAATGAACCTGGGGATGAATGTCATCGTGCTGGATGTGAACCAAGGTGCCTGGAAACTGGAGACAGAACGTGGAGTCGTGATGGATGGTGACAAGAGCGAACATCTGCTCGAAGCTATTCCTGTGATGGGTTGCTATTGCGACATCATTGGTGTGCGCAGCTTTGCTACCTTCCAGAACCGTCAGGACGACTATGAGGAGAAGATTCTCAACCAGTTCATCAAATATAGCGGCAAACCCGTGTTCTTCATGGAAAGCGCTACGGTACATCCGCTACAAAGCTTTGCCGACCTCATCACTATCGAGGAATACAAGCGAAGCGAACGCCCGAAGGTAGTCCTTTCGTGGGCACCACATCCCAAAGCACTTCCACAAGCAGTTCCTAATTCGTTTGCTCAGTGGATGAATGCCGCTGATGTCGATTTCGTCATTACCCATCCAGAGGGTTACGAACTCGACCCGCAATTCGTTGGTGATGCTCGTGTAGAATACGACCAGATGAAAGCCTTCGAAGGGGCAGACTTCATCTATGCTAAGAACTGGAGTTGTCCAGGTGTCACTCGTCCTGCCGACTACGGAAAAGTCATCTCGATGGATATGTCGTGGACTGTAGACGACCGCCACATGGCAGTCACAAACGATGCCTTCTTTATGCATTGTCTGCCTGTACGTCGTAACATGATTGTGACCGATTCTGTCATCGAATCACCCAACAGTCTTGTCATTCCTGAGGCTGCCAACCGCGAGATATCAGCACAGGTAGTGCTCAAGCGAATGCTCACAAATCTATAAACTCTTCACGCTAACGCTAAACTATGTTGGGCTATCTGTCACCTATCAGCCATTGGCAACAATGGATAGCAGCGGGTATGCCCGCATTGGACGACTCGATACCTTTCAACAAACATTCCGACTTGAATCGCTGTCGCATTGATTCGCCAAACGGTCCACTTACCCTTACCATTCCGGTTCGGAAGTTCGAACGGAAAAGTTGTCCGCTCAGCGAAGTCTGCATCAGTGAACATGGTGATTGGCGTCACAAGCATTGGCATGCTTTAGCCTCAACCTATTTCAACAGTCCCTATTTCGAGTATTATCAGGACGACTTCCGCCCCATCTATTTCGGACAGCAAGAGCGACTTGTTGAATTCAATGCCCAACTCAATACACTTGTTGCTGAGTTACTCAACTTAGAAGCCCTAGATCATTCCACTCTTCACTCTTCACGCTCCACTTCTCTCCCCTTTGAGGGGGAGTCGGAGGGGGCTTACTATCAGGTTTTCGCCCACAAACACGGCTTCATAGCAGATCTTAGTATCATTGATCTGCTTTTCAATATGGGGCCAGAATCCCTGTTGTTGTTAAAGTGATTGGAATTAGCGTTGACGGCGCTCACCAATAATCAAGAAAACTTCGTCTTTCAAGGCATTAGGTAGTTCCACAGCCCGTAGCTGCAGACTGCGAACCCATCCTGCCACCTCGTCTTCACGCATCGTATAGAGTACCTCACGAAATTCATCGATGGCCTCATCTGGATATTCCTCCGCCGGAATGCCTCGATAGCGGTCGAGTTCTTCATCGTTGTAGTATTCAATCTCCTTGCTCACCGCTGCAAGCAGACTGTCTCGCTCACACACCTCATGCTGTCCGCAACACTCCATATCTTCCACCTGCTTGATGGAAGGCAGCTCGGTAATCTCGCCTCGCTCCAGTTTCTTCTTGAGGGCGCGATTGCGTATATAGCCCAATACAAAGGCTACAGCACCGAGGACAAAAAGGCTGATAATCAGATACGACATAGTGTGAATCCTAATTTGTGAAGGTCATCCCAATAGGTTGGGTACGATTTCCTGACAACATCCGGGTCTTCGATGATGATTTCTCCCAATCGCAGGGCACAGGGGGCAAATGCCATTGCCATACGATGATCATGATAGGTGGAGATGGAAGCCCCCTCCAACTCCCCCTCAAGGGGGAGAGAAATGGGGTGTGAAGAGTGTCCATCCCATGCAAGCATATCGTCTGTGGCCTCGAGCGTGAATCCCATTTTGGCTAATTCTGTCTGCAAAGCACTGATACGATCCGTCTCTTTGATGCGAAGGGTGCGAAGTCCGGTAAAGCGGAAGGGAACAGCATTCATGCAGCAAGTGACAACCAATGTCTGTACAAGGTCGGGACAATCCTCAAAATCGTAATGGAATGGTTCGTGAGCACGCTGGCGCTCATTGAGTTGCTGGAAGATTTCATGACACACTCTGTCGCCTTGCAAGGAATCGGCACGAAGTGTGCGAACCTGACTCACAGGCCACTTTCCACCTGATATCGCCGCTATCTCATACCAATAAGACGCTGCAGTCCAGTCCGATTCGATGTGTGGAGCATCAGCAGTTGGTGGGTAATTGAAGCCGCGCTGGATGCTGACCGTTCGCTCGTCGGTCCATTCCAACTTTGCTCCGAACTGGCGCATGAGTTGGGTCGTTATATATAAATAAGGTGTAGATACCAACTGACCTTGCAGATGGAGGGTAAGGCCTTCTTGCATCGTAGGTGCAATCATCAGCAGGGCAGAGATGAACTGCGAACTGATGCCTCCATCCAAGGTGATGTCGCCTCCTTTCATCGCAGGATTGCCTGTGATGCGTAGTGGAGGATAGCCCTCTTTGCCCAAATAATCGATTTGTGCACCCAACTGACGTAATGCATCGACGAGAATGCCGATAGGACGCTGTTGAAGACGCTCTGTGCCCGTAATGGTATGGCAGCCATCTTGTACTGCGAGGAAAGCTGTAGCAAAACGCATCGCTGTTCCTGCGGCTCCCACATCGAGTGCTGCATCTGTTGAATCTTTTTCAGAAAGTACAGTCTGAAGCAACTGCACCATCACTCGGATGTCATCGCAGAGGGAATCAACCGATTGGCGTATTACCTGCTGAGGAGTGATTCCGTTGAGTGCAGACAAAACGAGTACACGATTGGCTATACTCTTGGAGGGAGGTAGTTCAATCGTGCAGGGTCGTAACGTCTGAGGTGCTATGACTCTAAGTTTCATCAGCCTCGTTCAATAGTCTGTTCGCGGTCAGGACCTACTGAGATAATGGCAATCGGAGTCTCAAGCTGCTGCTCAAGGAATTCGATATAGTCCTTGAATGCCTGTGGGAACTCTGATTCCGAAGTACACTTCGTCAGGTCTTGCTTCCATCCTGGCATCTCTACATAAACTGGTTCGATACCTTGGTTGATGTCGTATGGGAAGAAGTCGATGATATGTCCACGCTGGTTGTAAGCCACACACGCTTTGATGGTTTCAAAGCCATCGAGCACGTCGCTCTTCATCATGATGAGCTTGGTGACTCCATTCACCATGATGGCATACTTCAGGGCCACCAAGTCAATCCAGCCACAACGACGCTCACGACCTGTCACAGCTCCGTATTCATGTCCGATGGCACGAATCTGATTGCCTGTTTCGTCGAAGAGTTCTGTAGGGAATGGACCTGCTCCCACACGTGTGCAATAGGCTTTGATGATACCATATACCTCGCCTATCTTGTTTGGTCCCAATCCCAATCCTGTGCAGGCTCCTGCACAGATGGTGTTGCTGGAAGTGACAAAAGGATACGAACCAAAGTCCACATCGAGCATGGTGCCCTGTGCACCTTCGCAAAGGATTGACTTGCCTTCTTTCAGCAGGCGGTTCACCTCATGCTCGCTGTCCACGAGTTCGAACTGGCGCATATAGTCGATACCTTCCATCCAGTGTTTCTCGATGTCGGTGATGTCGTAGTCGGTATAGTTGAGCGCACGCAGCATTTCCTCGTGACGAGCTTTGTGAGCAGCATATTTCTCTTGGAAGTTATCAAGGATATCGCCTACACGCAAACCGTTACGGCTGATTTTATCTGTATAGGTCGGACCGATGCCCTTACCAGTTGTACCCACTTTGTTCTTTCCCTTTGCAGCCTCGTTGGCAGCATCAAGCAAGCGGTGAGTAGGCATGATGAGGTGTGCCTTCTTCGAGATATGGAGGCGGCTACGCAGTTCGTGACCCGACTTCTCCAACTCCTTCGCCTCGTCCATAAAGAGGTCTGGAGCCAATACCACACCATTACCTATGATATTTACCTTGTCGCCTTGGAAAATACCCGATGGGATGGAGCGAAGCACATACTTCTGCCCTTCGAACTCAAGGGTGTGCCCTGCATTCGGACCTCCTTGGAATCGAGCCACCACGTCGTATTTGGGTGTTAATACATCTACTACTTTTCCTTTTCCTTCGTCTCCCCACTGGAGACCTAATAGAACGTCTACTTTCATTGTTTCTTATTGTTTTGTTCGGTTTTCTGCTTTTTTGCTTTTGCTCTCAGTTGTTTCATGAGTTCGGCTTGCCTCTTCCGCTCTTCCCTTCTCAGTTCGGCTTTCTTCTTCTGTTCGGCCTGCCTTTTCTGTTCGAGCAACTTCCGTTTTTCTTCCAACTTGAGTTGCCTTCGTTTCTCACGAGCTATTTTTGCCTGACACTTCGAACAGATTCCGTAAATCATCACGGCACAGTTGGTCATCTTGAATTTCTTGTATCGCTTACCCTCGAAGAATCGCATGATGCTCGAATCTCTGAACTCAAACACCTGTTGACAGTTGGTGCAACACAGGTTGTGATGTGTGAGCGTCAAGACACAAGTCTCGTACTCTTGTCCTCTGGAGCCCGATGTGCGTTTGACGATGATGCCTATGTGGAAGAACAGCTCCAGGTTGTTGTAGACCGTCACTCGTGTCACTGGATAGACCTCATCGAGATACTCTTTGACAGAATCGACGGTGAAAGGAGCAGGCACAACATAAATTGCCTCCAACACAGCCTTACGTTCAGGTGTGTTACGAAGGTTTTTCAGCTTGATATACTCTTGAAGTATTCGTCGTGCTTCATTCAGTTGTCTACTTTCTGCCATACTTCTCGTCCAACAGTGCTAGTAAGTTGTTTGCCAATCGTCTGACCTGCATGTGTGGGCTGTCGGCCACCGAGCGTGCCTGGTCGTATAATTCATCGACCGACCGCTCCTGTATCTCGTGCTTGCGTACGATGTGATAGATGGTGCTGAATCCGCATACCTGCCTTGTCTCGTCGTCTGATGCGATTCCGCTGAATGCCATCTCTGTAGCGTAGGGCAGATGTTGGAACAGGTAGAGACTGACTATCTGGGCTATCTCAGCCGTATGGATGCTTTCCATCCAGACGTCAGCCAATTCCTCGTCGAATGTCTCGACTGGCTGAATCATCGCTGCCAGAATCTTGCATTCTCTCACCGATTCCTTCCATAGGGCTTGTGCCAACTCATGGTTCTTCCCGAACTCAGCAGCCAATGCTTGCAGTCTCGGCAACTCTACCCCCCAGTTCACGCGGTAGTCGGCTGTCTGTCGCATCGCAGCCGATGCCACCCCGTTCATGTTGGCGTGCAACTCCTGCTTAATTGTTGACAAGAGGGAGGGTACGGTAGTCTCTGCTGTATCTGAGCATTTGGTCGGCATACGTCTCGGTATAGTCTACTGTCACATCGGTGATGTTGCCATCGTTGTCCTTCACTAAGGTGTACACAGGATTGATGAATCCCTTGTAAGGTGCCAGGTTGAGTTTGTTATAGCGGCTCAGCACCTCTTTGTGCAACTCAGGATTGATCTTCACACCATATTGCTCCACCAATGCCTTCGCTCCTTCGTAGTCGCCTGTGCTCTTGATGCGCTGAATCTCTGCCAGCAACTGGCCGAAGAGGTTACGCAACTTCTCGTAGTCGTTGATCTTGACGTAGGTCTTGCCGTCTTTCTTCACCAATTCTACAACCTTGTCGGCCTCACCCTTCTCCAGACACCAATGAGCAATGAGCGAGCGGTTGCGCATGTGAGCTTCTTCTACATCCTTGCCAAGCTGGATACGTACCAGCTGGGTCATCAGTCCATTCATCATATAGGTGTAGTACTCAGCCTTGTATGCCTCCAGATTAGGAGTCAGGCCCAAGTCTACCAACTTCTCGTCAGCCAGATAATAAAGGGCAAAGAGGTCGGCACGTGCCTCCTCGATGGTCGAGCCGTAAGCTTTCAGGCTGTCGCCGTCAACCCCTGGCAGCAACTTACCCGAACCGTGTCCCAGACACTCGTGGAGGTCGGTATGCAGGTCGTCAGTCACATCACCATATTGCCCGATCATGTCTACCTCGTCCTGTGAATAGCAGAACTCCTGACGCAGACCACTTCCTGCTGCCTTGTTGTAGGCACGAGTGAAGTTGCCGATCGTCACCGACTTGCTTCCGTGCTCCTTGCGCACCCAGTCAGAGTTCGGCAGGTTGATGCCAATCGCAGTCGAAGGATAGAGGTCGCCTCCGATGATGGCAGCCGTAATCACCTTCGCCGAGATGCCCTTCACGTTCTCTTTCTTGAACTGAGCATCGACTGGCGAGTGGTCTTCAAACCACTGAGCGTTCTTGCTCAGGCACTCCGTACGTTTGGTAGCCTCCAGGTCCTTGAAGTTCACAATCGACTCCCACGAACACTTCAGTCCCAGAGGGTCGCCGTAACACTCGATGAATCCATTGACGAAGTCCACCAGCGGATCTGTGTTCGTCAGCCACAGGATGCTGTATTCGTCGAAAGTCTTCAGGTCACCTGTATTGTAGTACTCAATCAGTTTATCAATCGTAGCCTGCTGCTGCTCGTCCTCAGCATAAGGACGTGCCTGTTGCAGACATTCAATAATCTTGGCGATAGCCGGACCGTACAATGTGCTGGTAGTCCAGCGTTTCTCAACAATTTTACCATCAGCACCCTTCACCAGTCGGCTGTTCATACCGAACATCACAGGATGCTCTGGGTCTGGGTAATTTGCCTTCATGTCCTCGTAGAACTTCTCAGCCTCCTCCTGGGTCACACCCTCGTAGTAGTTGCTGGCCGAAGTCTGCAGCAAGTCAACACCCTGAGCCAGGTTCACACGCTTGCGCATCACAGAGAAATCGAACATCACCTTGCAGATTTCATCCACATCGATGGCTTCAGCCAATTCAGGCGTTGCACATTTCTCCCATTGCTCGCGGAACCACTTCTCGCCAAATCCAGGTTCGAACTTGTCGGAAGCATAGTGGTGGTGAATACCGTTTGAGAACCACACACGCTTCAGGTACACCTCCATTTCCTGGAAGTCCTCGCTCTCATGATCCACCTCGTCCGACTGATAAATCGTCTCCAGCATCTCACGAATGCGCAGGTTGTACCGCCCGTTCTGGTCGTACAAGATGTCACGACCGTACATAGCAGCCTCGCTCAAATAATAGATGAGCAACTTCTGGTTCAAACTCAGGTTCTCAAAACCATCTACCTTGTAACGCAACATCTGCAAATCCGCAAAACGTTCGTTAGCATACTCAAAGTCATCTTCCACAGCCTCGTTCTTAGGCGACGAACAAGCTGTAAGCGTCAACGTTGTAATAGCCACAATTTTAATGATTCCTTTCATATTATTTGATTATCTATCTTTTTAGCGTCTGCAAAAATAGCAATAATCTAGCGAAGTACCAAATTTATTTGGTAAAATCTGCATTTCTACCACACATAATCCTCCACATAACCATCGAAATGAACCTCGCCCGACCATCCTGCCTCACGAAACAGCTGACGAATCTCCTCCTGCATCACAGGCGGAATGAGTCGTGCACCTTCCTCCGGCATTGCTTCGCCTCGCATACCGTATAGCCATTTTCCGCCTGGGCCACAGTGGTGGCGGCGATTCATGGGTGTGGCCATGAAAGGCACGCCGTCATGCAGCATAAGGATTACCTATGCCCTTGATGATTCTTTATGACAATCCCTTTGAACCAGTTTGAACAATGTCCTTTATCTGTTTATGAAGGAAGCCCCTTGTGATTTATTTATCCTTTGTCACCAAGTATGGCATTACTTAGATACAAAAAAGTGCAAGCTAACCTTGCGGTTGGCCTGCACTAAGATTATCATACATTGATCAGAAATACACTTGGAATTCTATCGTTTACACGTAAACACCTGCTGTCGGTTGGCCTTCTCGTTCTTGTAGCTGACGTGTATCCACTTGCGGCGGCCTCCGTCGCGTACTTCCCAGATGAGTTGGTCGAACGGGAGGTTGTCCACCATCCAGAGGTACCACTCTTTCAGGCGTTTCGAACCTTGTTTGCAGTAGATGTCTGCTGCCTGACCATACTGATGCTGCGACTTCTTGGCACCGTTCACGCAGTTGTTCAGGTAGTAACACCGGTACCCGCTGCTGATATACACTGGCTCACCAAAGTGCTGCCTGAGAGGTTCCAACACGTTCTCACATAGTGCCTGCATATTCTGCAACTGCACCTCTGTGATGTCTTCATTATCTATGCCTCTCTTCAGAGCTGTTTCGCTCCGAAGGAACTCCCACAGCGTGAAATGCTGTGAGAGCTTCATGTTTCTATCGTATCTCATCGTCTTATTTACTATTTAATTTAACTTTCTGAAGTTATAGAAAGGAGTTAACAGGCTTTGCCTGTGGAAGTTAATGGGCTTTGCCCATGGGAGTTAACAAGCGTTGCTTGTGGACGTTACTTTGCTGATGTTAACACTAGCTATCTATTGTCCTGCGCTTCAGCGCATAACTTCCTGCCTGCTTGCAGGCTTTACTTCCTATTCTACTTCCATTTTAACTTCTTTTTTTTATTTATATTAATCGGTGTACTGTTTGGGAATGCGATGCTGTAGGCGGCGTCGAGGTCCCGGAGGCTTACCTTGCGGATGCCGATGCCGAGAACGACGGATACCAGAGCTCGCAGGAACTCACGATGTTTTCGTGGGTAGAGTTTGGGACGTGGCAGTGCATCGTAGCCATAGACCTGTTGGTCGTCGTCGAGGATGATGCTGTTGCATACCTCCCAAATGAAGTCGTCGGTAGCGCGGGTGCCATACCACTCCTTGAGGATATTCCTAATACAGAATCGGCGGTAATGGTCGGCGAAGAGGCGCCTCGTGCGCTCCAGCCGTAACCAGAGCTGCACGAAACATTCTTGGGTATTCTCTATTTTCATAGTCAGAAATCCTTAATGACAATTGACAGTCGTGACAGTCATGACAGTGGTTAATGGCAAATGGTTTCCACTTTCCTATACTTAACCGCCTCTGTCTGCACGATGAGACCTTGCCTTTTCCAGTTCTTCAGCATCTGGTGTACTGTATTCCGAGTCACACCCGCTCCTTTGATGGCAATGCTGTGCTGCATAGCCTGATTAATGTCGAATTCGATATCCAGTCGTTCAAAGATGGAATCGTTCTTACCAACACGCTGACGCTCATTGCATCCTGTATAGTCACGGCTGTTGAAAGCGTTCTCGATGCGGTCGCGGAAGAAGAAGAGAGCGTTCTCGAGGAGCGAGTCTGCTATGATACCATAGATATCCATCATCTGCGGAGTCTGAGTTTTTAGCAACATCTCCTTCCAGAGATTCGGATATTGCTTCAATCGAGCCTCTGCACCATTCAATCCATACTTCTTAATCAGCGTTTCACACACCTTGCAGAGCATCAGACAACATGTCATGCGTTGGGCTGTGACACAGACACGGAAGCGTTGACGAGCCTTTGTCCTGTCGTCGTTCTTCATGGTTTCCAAGCGGATACCCTCCAACCACTCACGTCCCTTGGCCTCCAGCTTCGGCAGCACCACTTCGCCCTGCATCAAAGGCAACAAATGCGCAATCTGCTGGATACGTTCCTTTTGACGTTCGGTCAACACACGTGGCTTTTCTTGCAAAGGCGAGAACGTGTTATCAGGTGTTCGTGCAATGGCGATACGGCTCTGGAAACCATCTGTGTAATTACTCACTACGCGATACAATGCATCTGGTGTGCCACACATCGTAACGTTCCACAGCAAGTGGTCGATATGCACGTTTACAGCCTCTGCACTTCGTGCCTCGCGCTCATACTTCGTGCCGTCGTAGCTTTGGCGCAACATCACAGAGAAGTCGCTCATCGACGAACGCCATTTCTGTGCCACCGTGTCAGCCTCAGGCGTGAACGAAAAGGCGTGCTTGCCTTCCGTGTTCGCCAGTCGTTCAGCCAGGTTGGCAACGGTATTGTTCAACGTCAGAAAGCGTACAGGCAGCTTGGGTTCCTCAGGCTGCTCCTTCTTGTTCTTTGCCGCACGTTTCTTGGCTCTGAAATCATCCTCTTGTTGCAGATACATCTTATCCAAAGCCTTCACCTCGCTCATCCAGGCATCCACCACAGGGTCAATGTCACCTTTGTTTGAAGCAAAGTCACCTGCGACATAACTGATGAGATTTATTCCTCTTACCTGACCATGTACATCCAGTTTCACACCAGTAGCCAAAGCACCTATTTCGGGACAAATCGACACAAGCACCACCATCTCCAATCCCGGATTAACGGCATCTATCGAATCAATGACACCTTGTGAAAGATATCTGAGGTATGGATTTAATGGCGAGTTTGAAACGTCTTCCTCTATCTCCGCTTCAATGGGTTCCTCACCCGTATCTTCGTCCATCACACCAACCGCCCTCAATGCCTCCTGCATCTTCTTTGGGATGTTCTTGTAGAAGACATACCCCTGAGCACTCTTCACCGTCTGAGCCACATTCTCATTACGTTCCTTAATGATTTCCTGCACGAAAGGTGTATCACGCAGAATCTGTTCGATAAGCCCTGCATCATTCTCTGTGATGTATCGCAGGTGGTCAGCCAGATACAGCGACGTACGATGCCTGTCACCCTCTTTCACTTCTTTTCCACCCAGCCATGCTTCCACAATCTTAGCATAAGGCACTCCGTGATATTCCAGTTTAGCGTTTAGCGTGGAGCGTTTAGCGTCAGTACTTTCGTCTGCACTCTTACACTTCTGCACTCCTGCACTCCCTTTTGAAGGAGAGCTATTACCATTCCGATATTGCTCTTCATAGAGTCCGGCAAACTCCTTGTTCTCATAAGTGAAGAGTTCATCGCTGATGCTGATAATGTCCTGTTCAGTCGTCATGAAGGCTCCACGGCTGCCATCCTTGCACGATTCATCAAGTTTCAGCCCTAACTTGGCAGAGAAGTCCAATTGGTTATCGATGAGATTGCCCACCTTCGCATCGGCCATGAAAACCACCTTCAGGCCTTGTCCCGATGGGGTAACGAAAACAAGCAGAATTCGTGCCTTGGCCTCGTCGGATAACTTTGCATAGACGTCCTTCCAAATCTCACGGACATCACCATCCAGATGGTCGTAGTCAGCCACCACCAGTCCGTTCAGGTTTACGTTCGCCTGATTACGCCAGCGACCCTTCATCTTCCTTTTCTCACCGGTTTTCTTGTTCTCCACCTCCTTTTCCGACTCGTCAAACGTTCCGACGAATATGACCAGCGGCAGTTGCTTCTTTTTCTTGTCGTAGGTTGCCTTGTCGTCCTTCGCCAATGCCGCACGAGCTTCAGCAACCAACTTGGCAGTGTGTGGCGCCCTAACGAGCGCCCAGAACTGCTCCATACTTGCTACCTTGGTAGGTAGATAAAATCTCTGTTGAATACTAAACATAGTTACTTATAGTTTTAAGGTTAAACAATGATAAGGTTTTCGATTGCATCAATCGCGTCATCTGTTTCTCGAGCCAACACATCCACCACCCGGGCATTGCCCAAAGCTTTTGGTACGCTTTCGTACACCTTGATGCGCTGCTTCGATTCTTTCACCCATCCGTGCTCCAGTACCCTGATTAAAGTGTCGTGCTGGCGTGGCGGGGTTTGTCTGATGTAGTGTTTAAACACCAACTTACCTGTCTTTTCGTCGCGACGGATGGCACCTTCCACCCGTTTGCCTGTTTCGAGGCTTGCAATAGCCTCTGCTGAAAAATCTACTAATTTCTTCATCATGAGTTGATTTTGTGAGGAGAAGTTTTGGAATTGCTGGCCAGCTTATTCACGTGAAGTTCCTCACTTCAACTCGGGTTAAACTTTAATTTTTACATTCTTGCATTTTTTAATTTTTTACATTTTAATTTTGGCGATATCAGAGCAAAGCACCTCTTGAAAAGTCTGTCCCTGATACTCGTGTGTAGAGAACCGGAGTGTGGCTGCTACCACATCACCTTCGTAGAACCTGCACGCCGCCAGATTGCCCAGCATGG
>JAFXNA010000022.1 GCA_017529865.1 Bacteroidaceae bacterium | reverse complement strand
GGTGGCTATAGCCCTGGGGTTCCACCTCTTCCCATCCCGAACAGAGAAGTTAAGCCCAGGCGCGCCGATGGTACTGCACCGCAATGTGGGAGAGTAGGTCGCCGCCTTTTTTTGAAACAGCAGTCTTTCAGGAGAAATCCTTGAGAGACTGCTTTTTTTGTGTAATGGTTGATTGGCTTAATAGGCTAAATGAGGTGAATGGGAGGAATTGGTAACGAAAATACTTGTTAATTATTCATATTATTTGTACGAATAGAAAAAAAACACTAACTTTGTACTCTGAAATTAAAATGTAACCATATATGGAAAGTAAAATTCAGGAACTTACGAACAAACTCTTGAACGAGGGAGTTGAAAAAGGTAAAATCGAGGCTGAGAAGATTGTCGCAGCTGCGAAGGAAGAATCTGCCAAAATAGTTGCTAACGCTAAGAACGAAGCCGCTGACATTGAGGCTGCCGCACGGAAGAATGCCGATACAATCAAGG
Organism: Bacteroidaceae bacterium; assembly: GCA_017529865.1. GTDB lineage: Bacteria > Bacteroidota > Bacteroidia > Bacteroidales > Bacteroidaceae > Colivivens. Next base: position 15,160 of record JAFXNA010000022.1, on the reverse strand, counting down.
AGAACACGGTGTCGGAACTGAAGATGTATTCGGCTCAGGCGCTGAGTGCGTTGAAAACTGAGGTGACGAATGTGCTGACGGATGCGACTGTGAACGAGGTGGTGAAGAAGGTGGTTTCGGATAAGGACTTCATGAATCAGTTTATCCTGAAACTGGCTGAGAAGTGGGGCGCTCAAGAAGATATCGTCATCTCGACCGAAGATGCAGACGGCCTGAAGGCTGTATTCGCTAAGCAGGCTAAGGCATTGCTCGATAAGTCGGTGAAGATTGAGGGTGTTCATGGTCAGAAGGCAATGTTTACCATTCAACCAGCTGACGGTTCTTACAAGGTGAACTTCGGTGAGGCAGAGTTTGAGGATTACTTCAAGTCGTTCTTGCGTCCACAGTTGGTAGAGATGCTATTCTGATTCAATCAGAATAATGTAAAATGTAAAATGTGACTTGCTTACATCGCATTAGTTTACATTTAACATTTGAAATTTAACATTCGAAGAATACATTCGAAAGATTATGGGAAACTACTATTGTTTAATGGCTGGTGTGCCTGACATATCATTGAATGATACGAAGAAGGCGATGACGGTGGCTGAGTTGAGAGAGGAGTGCGAGAGCGTCCTGTCGGACTCGGACAAGAAGCTGTTGTTCTACTTTTTCCTGAAATATGATTGTCAGAATATCGTCCGTCTGTTGAAGAACCCTGACGCAACGCTGCTCCCGAACGGTAACTACACGGCAGAACAGTATCAGGACTTGATAACGTCGGCGCGAGAGATGAACTTCAATGTGCATCGCTATCCGTCGTTCATGTCGATCTATGCCCGTGAGTTTGCCTATAACAAGGACAAGGCTGATTTCTTCCCGGAGGATGCCATGATGTTGGAGTATTATAAGTATGCGATGGATTGCCCGAACAAGATGATTGCCGACTGGTATGAATTTAACTTTAACGTGACCAACATCCTAACAGCGATGATTGCCCGTAAGAACGGTTGGAATGTGGGCGACTACATCCAGGGTGACAATGAGGTGACAGAGATTATTCGCACGAACAACACGAAGGACTTCAGTCTGTCGGCCGAGTATGACTATGTGGCCGACCTGATGAAAGTGGTGGACGAGACCGATCCTGTGATGAAGGAGAAGAAGATTGATGCATTCAAGTGGGCATGGCTCGATGAACGCACGTTCTTCGATATCTTCTCGATAGAGGCTGTGTTTGCTTATTTCTCCAAGTTGGAGATGTTGGAACGTTGGGAGCATCTGGATGTTGAGGAAGGTAAGGAGACCTTCAAGCAGATTATTGAGAACCTGCGAGGTGAAGCAAAAGTGCCAGAGGAATTCGTACGGAAATAAAGGATTGAAAAGACAATAAAGAACAATATAGATATGACAAAAGGAACTGTAAAAGGCGTAATTGCCAACATGGTAACGCTCGGCGTTGACGGTCCTGTGGCTCAAGGTGAGATTTGTTACATTGAGACAGGTGGCGACCGACTGATGGCCGAAGTTATTAAGGTGGTGGGTTCGGATGTGTATGTTCAGGTGTTTGAATCGACCCGCGGACTGAAAGTCGGAGCTACCGCTGATTTCACAGGTCACATGCTTGAAGTGAAACTGGCTCCGGGTATGTTGTCCAAGAATTTTGATGGTTTGCAGAACGACCTCGACAAGATGGAAGGAGTGTTCCTGAAGAGAGGACAGTATACAAACCCACTTGACGAAGACCGTATTTGGGATTTCGAACCACTGGCAAAGGTGGGTGACGAGGTGCAGGCATCCGATTGGTTGGGTAAGGTTGTAGAGAACAGCCAACCGCTGAAAATCATGGTTCCATTCCAGATGGAAGGGAAAGCAACCGTGAAGCAGATTGCCGCTGCTGGTCAGTATAAGATCACAGATACCATCGCTGTGTTGGTGAAGGAGAATGGTGAGGAACTGAAGGTGGATATGGTTCAGCACTGGCCTGTGAAGTTTGCTATGACCAACTATAAGCAGAAACCACGTCCTTTCAAACTCCTTGAGACCGGGGTTCGTACTATTGATACGTTCAATCCTATTGTAGAGGGTGGTACAGGCTTCATTCCTGGTCCGTTCGGAACTGGTAAAACGGTGTTGCAGCATGCCATCTCGAAGCAGGCAGAAGCCGATATCGTAATCATTGCAGCCTGTGGTGAGCGTGCCAACGAGGTAGTGGAAATCTTTACTGAGTTCCCGGAACTGATCGACCCACATACAGGACGTAAGCTGATGGAGCGTACCATCATTATCGCCAACACGTCGAACATGCCAGTTGCTGCACGTGAAGCATCCGTTTACACTGCGATGACGATGGCAGAATATTACCGTTCGATGGGATTGAGAGTTCTTTTGATGGCAGACTCCACTTCACGTTGGGCACAGGCTTTGCGTGAGATGTCGAACCGTATGGAGGAACTGCCAGGACCGGATGCTTTCCCAATGGACCTCGGTGCCTTGATCAGTAACTTCTACGGTCGTGCAGGATATGTATATCTTAACAATGGCGAGGTTGGATCTATTACCTTCATCGGTACTGTTTCGCCTGCAGGTGGTAACCTGAAGGAGCCTGTTACGGAGAATACCAAGAAGGTGGCACGTTGTTTCTACGCTCTTGAGCAGGATCGTGCAGACAAGAAGCGCTATCCGGCTGTGAACCCGATTGATTCTTATTCAAAATATCTGGAGTACCCAGAGTTTGCAGAGTATATAGCAGGGAAGATCAACGATAAGTGGATACCGAAGGTGTTGGCACTCAAGACCCGTATGCAGCGTGGTAAGGAGATATCCGAACAGATCAATATCTTGGGTGATGACGGTGTACCTGTAGACTACCACGAGACTTTCTGGAAGTCGGAAGTGATAGACTATGTTATCCTGCAGCAAGATGCATTCGACGAAATCGATGCTGTGACTTCGTTGGAGCGTCAGGAGGAGATTCTGAATCTGGTGACTGAGATCTGTGAGATTGACTTCAAGTTTGATAACTTCCTTGAAGTGGTTGACTATTTCAAGAAGATGATTAACTTGTGCAAGCAGATGAACTATTCAGAGTATAAGTCTGACCAGTACAACCAGTATGTATCGGAGATTAAAGCAATGATTGAACCACATAAAGCAGCATAATCACTATGGCAAAAGCATTTCAAAAAGTATATACAAAGATCAGCCAGATAACGAAGGCAACTTGCTCTTTGAAGGCCACAGGAGTAGGTTATGATGAGTTGGCAACAATCAATGGTAAACTGGCACAGGTTGTAAAGATTGCGGGCGACGACATTACGCTTCAGGTGTTCGAGGGTACGGGTGGTATTCCGACAAATGCCGAAGTGGTGTTCCTCGGCAAGTCTCCTTCACTGAAGGTGAGCGACCAGTTGGCAGGACGTTTCTTCAATGCATACGGCCAGCCAATCGATGGTGGACCGGAGATTGAAGGTAAAGAGGTGGAAATCGGAGGCCCTTCGGTGAACCCTGTTCGCCGTAAGCAGCCAAGCGAACTGATTGCAACGGGTATTGCGGGTATTGACTTGAACAATACCTTGGTGTCAGGACAGAAGATTCCGTTCTTTGCCGATCCAGACCAGCCGTTCAATGAAGTAATGGCAATGGTGGCATTGCGTGCAAAGGCCGATAAGATTATTCTTGGCGGTATGGGTATGACGAACGATGACTACTATTTCTTCCGCAATACATTCTCTAACGCAGGAGCTTTGGACCGCATCATCAGTTTCATGAACACGACAGAGGACCCAGCCGTGGAGCGTCTATTGGTACCAGATATGGCACTCGCAGCAGCAGAGTACTTCGCTGTGGAGAAACACGAGAAGGTGCTTGTGCTGTTGACCGATATGACGTCGTATGCGGATTCGCTTTCAATCGTGAGCAACCGTATGGATCAGATTCCTTCAAAGGACTCTATGCCTGGTTCTTTGTATTCCGACCTTGCGAAGATTTACGAGAAGGCTGTGCAATTCCCAGACAGCGCCGGTGGCGGTTCCATTACGATTATCGCAGTTACAACCCTGTCGGGTGGCGATATTACACATGCAGTACCAGATAATACAGGTTATATCACCGAAGGTCAGTTGTACCTGCGTCGTGATTCCGATATAGGTAAGGTCATCGTCGACCCATTCCGTTCGTTGTCACGTCTGAAGCAACTCGTTGCTGGTAAGAAGACCCGTAAGGACCACAGTCAGGTGATGAATGCGGCTATCCGTTTGTATTCTGATGCAGCGAATGCCAAGACGAAGTTGGAGAACGGTTTCGACCTGACGGATTACGACAACCGCTGTCTGGATTTCGCAAAGGACTATGCCGACAAACTCCTTGCGATCGACGTCGATCTCAACACAGAAGAGATGTTGGACGTAACATGGAGTCTTTTCCGCAAATACTTCTCAATCGAGGAGGTAAACATCAAGAAAGAGTTCACCGACATTTATTGGAAGTAACGAATGGCGATAAAATATCAATTCAATAAGACATCGCTTCAGCAAATTGAGAAGCAGCTGAAGATGCGACAGCGTACTTTGCCCATCATCAAGAGCAAGGAGACGGCGTTGCGTCTGGAGGTGAAGAAATGTAAGGAGGAGGCTGCGAAACTGGAAAAGGAATTGGAACAGCAGATTCAGGGCTATGAGTCCATGTATGCGCTTTGGGGCGAGTTCGATGCGTCGTTGGTCTCGCTGAAAGACGTTGAGATGGATGTGAAGAAGATTGCGGGTGTCAGGGTGCCGGTTTTGACGAATATCCAGCTGGATGTGAAGCCGTTTGGCCTGTTCTCTGCCCCGAAATGGTACTTCGACGGCATCAATCTGCTGCAGGGCCTGGCAAAAACGGCTGTCGAGCACGAGTTTGTCGTGGCGAAGCTTGGTCTGCTGGATCGTGCACGTCGCAAGACAACGCAGAAGGTGAATCTTTTCGAGAAGGTGCAGATTCCCGGTTTCCAGGAGGCGATAAGAAAAATCAAGCGATTCATGGAGGATGAGGAAAATCTCTCCAAGTCATCGCAGAAGATTCTGAAGGCGTTACAGGAGAAGCGTAAGCAGAACGAGGAACCTGAAACGATCGACGAAAGAAAGGAGGACGAGGTATGATTCAGAAGATGAAGAAACTGACGTTCCTGGTCACGAATAAGGAGTACGAACAATTCCTGACCGACATCCGTGAGTTAGGTGTCATTCATATCGAGGAACTGCAGGCTGGTGCTACGAGCGAAGAGCTGCAGGCTGGTCTGGCATTGGCTGAGCGATATAAGAATGCGTTCAAGGTGCTGGATTATGCTGCCGATGAGTATACGGCTCCCGATGAACCGCTGACGGCAGATCTTGAGGATGCTACTGCGTTGACGTTGCTCGATACAATCGAGGCGCTGAGTGCAGACGAGCTGTCGCTGAAGCATCAGTTGGATACTGCAGAGAAGGACATCGCTGCGCTGGAGCCTTGGGGCGAATTCCGTTGGGAAAACTTCCGTGCGTTAGAGCAGGAGGGCTATATCCCGACGTTCTATGTATGCTCGTCGAAGCTGTTCAAGCAGGAATGGGCGGACAAGTATTTTGCCACGCCAATCAGCGAACAGGGCGGAAAGACCTATTTCGTGACGTTCTCCACGGAGCATCCCGACATCACGGCCGAGTCGCTGGTGTTGCCCGAGAAGTCGCTGTCTGAGTATTGCGCAGAGGCAGATCGGTTGCAGACCGAGATAGAAAATGTGCATAATCGGATGCTGGCGCTCAACGAGCAGTATCGTGGTGTGCTGACTGACGGGAAGATTGACAATGAGAACGAGATTTCGCTGTCGAAAGTACATCTGAGTCACGAGTCTATTGCTGACGACGCCGTACGGCTATTGGTTGGTTGGACGTTGGCCGAGAAGGTGCAGCCGGTTGTGGATTATCTGGAGCAGAGTCACATCTACTACGAGTTGGCCGATCCTGCTTTCGACGATAATGTGCCGATTCAGATACAGAACAATAAGTTTGCAACGCTATTCGAACCGATTCTGCGCATGTATTCACTGCCGAATTATCACGACATCGACCCGCTGCCATTGTTTGCACCGTTCTTTATGCTGTTCTTCGGCCTCTGTATGGGCGATGCGGGCTACGGCACCATCATTCTGGCAGTGAGCATTGCTATATGCCTCTTGAAGCCTGGCATTCGTAAGTACGGAATGCTCGGTGCGTGCCTCGGTGGTATGACCATTATCTGCGGTCTCATTACAGGCACATTCTTCGGTATAGATCTCGCTACAGTGGATTGGGATTGGATTCGTCCGATACAGCCATACTTCCTCAACGACAGTAAGAAGGAGTCGTTCTTTGGCTATTCTCCTATGATGGTCATCTCGGTCATCATCGGTCTCATCCAAGTGCTCATCGGTATGACGATGGCGGGCTGCAAGGCGGTGAAGAACTACGGATTCATCTATGGTGTGGGTAAGTTCTCGTGGGTTACGGCCCTCGTGAGTGCCACCATCCTGTTCGGACTGCCGTTGTTCGGTGTTGAGTTGTCGCAAGTGGTGCAGTACATACTCTACGGACTCATCGGTCTCTCGGTGCTCGGCATCTTCTTCCTCAACAGTCCAGGTGTGTACCGGAAGCCGGTAGTTGGGGCGGTGATGAACGTCGGTTCGGGTCTTTGGGCTACCTATGGTATGGCTACGGGTCTGCTTGGCGACCTCTTGAGCTACATCCGTCTGTTCGCACTCGGATTGACGGGCGGCGTTCTTGGCAGCGTATTCAATTCGCTGGCCATTGATATGACGTCGTCACTCAGTTGGGGCATCCGCTGGTTGCCGCTGATTCTCATCCTGCTGTTCGGCCACGGCATCAACTTCGCCCTGTGTATGATTTCATCGTTCGTCCATCCTATGCGACTCACGTTCGTGGAATACTTCAAGAATGCTGAGTTCGAGGGAGGAGGCAACGAATACACTCCGTTTAAGATAAAGACAAATAATTAATAACCTAGGGTTCCCCACGCCGAGTAAAGCCCTTCTCATGGGTGGCAGGGGTTAATCCGCAAAACATTCAAAACATTTATGTCACCAATTTTATTAGCTTATGTTGGAATTGCCCTTGCAGTGGCACTTTCCGGAGTCGGCTCCGCTTACGGAGTCACCATTTGTGGTAACGCCGCAATCGGCGCATTCAAGAAGAACCCAGGCGCAAGCGGTTCGTACATCGGACTTGCAGCCCTCCCATCATCTCAGGGACTGTATGGATTCGTAGGATTCTTCATCCTGAACCCATTGGTTACCGCTACCATCAACATGGGACAGGCATCTGCCATCTTCGGTGCTGGTTTGGCACTCGGCCTCGTTGCCTTGTTCTCAGCCATCCGTCAGGCAAAGGTCTGCGCTAACGGTATCAGCGCTATCGGAGGCGGTCACAAGGCATTCGGTACCACCATGGTACTCGCCGTATTCCCTGAGCTTTATGCCATCCTCGGTCTGCTCGTGCTGATTCTCATCTCGGGCATCGTTCCTACATTGGCATAAGACACAATAGAGTAGTTTATAAAAGGCCGGCCGCAATGTTATGCAGCCGGTCTTTTTGTGATTGGAGAAGAATTTCTAAGATAAAGTCTCCTTTTCCTTAATACTGTTCGTTCTCGTTGGGGAAGTCCCCGCTCTTTACGTCGGTGATATAGTTGCCGATGGCCTCGAGCATGATGCTGTTGAGGTCGGCATAGCGGCGGAGGAATTTGGGTGAGAAGTCTTTCGACATACCGAGCATATCGGCCACGACAAGCACTTGTCCGTCGCAGCCTCCACCGGCTCCGATACCGATAACGGGTATTTTCAGCTCCTTGGTGACTTGTTCGGCGAGGAGGGCGGGAATCTTTTCGAGCACGACGGCGAAGCAGCCTGCCTCTTCGAGTGCATGGGCATCGCTGACGAGCTTGTCGGCCTCTGCCTTCTCACGGGCACGGACGGTGTAGGTGCCGAATTTGTTGATGCTCTGTGGGGTGAGACCGAGGTGTCCGCATACGGGGATGCCGGCATCGAGAATCTTCTTTACGGTGTCGATGATCTCTACGCCGCCCTCGAGTTTGAGCGCATCGCAGTGGCTTTCCTTCATGATGCGGATGGCATTGGTGACACCCTCGGTGGGATTCACTTGATAGGTTCCGAACGGCATGTCGCACACGACGAGTGCTCGTTGTGTAGCACGTACTACGGCCTTGGCGTGGTAGATCATCTGGTCGAGGGTGATGGGCAGTGTGGTCATGTTTCCTGCCATTACGTTCGATGCGGAGTCGCCCACGAGAATGATGTCCATACCTGCCGCATCAACGATTTGTGCGGTGGTGTAGTCGTAAGCAGTGAGCATGGCAATCTTCTTGCCTTCCTGCTTCATCTGAAAAAGTCGGTGAGTGGTGACTTTTCGTTTGTCTTCAACGAGATACATATTGCTTTAGTTTATCGTAATAATCGGAATATTCGGAGTAATCAGAGAATTCGAAGTAATCGGAGTTCCCCTCCTTGGGAGGGGTTAGGGGAGGTTCAGTTGCCAGGGGCCTGTAGGGATGAGTCGTCGCAGCACTTCGAGCTGGAAGTCCTTGCCGGCGATGATGCCGAAGGAGCGGAGGTGCATCTCCACGGTCTTGCGAGCCAGTTCGGGGTGGTTGTTCTCCTCGCTGAGGTGGCAGAGCCACACGTACCGGAGGTCGGGGTGGAGGCATTCGGCGAGCACCTGTGCGGCCTGATGGTTGCTGAGATGACCTGTGCCGCTCATGATGCGGTCCTGCAAAATCTTCGGGTACTTGCCGCTGCGCAGCATCTCGACATCATAATTGGCTTCGAGCACCAGATAGTTCGACTTGGCGATGTAAGCTTTCAATGTATCGGTCGGCATCCCCACGTCGGTCATGATGGTGAATGTCTCGTCGCCACGGCGGATGCAGTAGCCCATGTTCTCTAATGAATCGTGGGGAAGGGCGAACGGGGTGATGTGGAATCCTGCCAATTCGAACTCAACGTCCTCCTGGATGATTCGTGCCTTGTCGGCATCGACGGGTTTCGAGGCATGATAGTTGTTGTTGATGCCTTTATGCACCAGTTCGGTGGCATAGACGGGGATGTTGTATTCCTTGCTGATTTGTCCTGCCGCCTTGATGTGGTCGGCATGGTCGTGGGTGACGATGATGCCTTGAATGTCGGCAAAACTCAGCCCATATTCCTTCATGTTGCGCTTCATGCGACGAATGCCGATTCCCGCATCGATGAGGATGGCTCCCTCGCCGTTGCTGAGATAGTAGCTGTTGCCACAACTTCCACTTCCAAAAGATAAAAACGTCAACATTGATTGCAAAAATACACTAAATTATATAAATTGGACTGCAAAGATACAAAATAATTCATAATTCGTGATTCATAATTCATATTTTTTAGTAATTTTGTCGGTGAATTAACTGTTCCATTGGAAATGGATGTATCATTAATCACAAAATAGTAAAAGGTATGAAGAACTTTAAGGCAATTTCGGTAGCGCTGCTCGCTACGACATTATCATTCATGAGCTGTGGTTTCGGAACAACACAAGGTACGACCACGGGTAACAATAACAACGCTGCACTTGAGGCAGGAGTGGGTGTGCTTGGCGCATTGCTCACGGGAAGTAATACCACCGATGCTACAAGCTCATTGCTCACAGGTGTCATCGGTTCGCTGCTCGACAATGCACAGTCAGGCTCCATCATCGGCACTTGGGTTTATCAGGAACCGTCAGTAGAATTCACCAGCCAGAACCTTCTTGCTCAGGCCGGAGGTATGATTGCAGCCAATCAGGCAGTCAGCAAACTGGCTCCATACTACCAGAAGATAGGCATCAAGCCCGGTACTTTCACGATGACTTTCAATCAGGACAACACCTGTGTTGTTACCATCGCAGGTAAGACCCAGCAGGCCAACTACACCTACGATCAGGCTTCACACGTTCTGCGCATCACAGGTCAGGTCATCGGCCTCTCCTTCGGTTCTACCTACGCTACGGTATCGTCTACCCAATTGTCACTTACCCTCGATTCATCGAAGATTCTCGATGTAGCTAAGGGCGTGGCATCCAAATCACAGAACTCTACCGTCAACGCTATCTCATCAATCGCTGACTCATTCACCGGTATGAAGACCGGCTTCAAGTTCGTCAGAAAATAATTCAATATGAGGAAATACCTACTATTAGCCTTTTTTGCTTGCACAGCCCTGACAGCATGGGCACAAGACATCGGTGATGGTGATAGCGATGGCATCGAAATTGCTAGCAACTTCTCCTTCGTGGTTGGATATGTCAGCAAGCAATGGTCGTCGGATGTGAACGGCAAAACCATTCGCGAGAATATGTGGCGCGAGGAAGACAAGCGCCTGCATGGTATTCAGTTCGGTATCGCCTACACACCGACACTGCCCATGGGAATGGGCATCTACACGGGTCTGTTCTGTGAGGGCTACTTCTCCTTCAGTAAGAAGATGGGTTATGATGAGTTCACGGAATTCAGCCTCTATGTGCCGATTCATGCCAATGTCAAACTCCCGTTGTCGGAGCATGTTTCGCTGAATGCACATGGCGGTTTGGGACTGAACTATGCCTGCCACGGCGGATTTACCAACCGTGATGCCTATTATTGGGACTGGGTGTGGGACGAAGTGTGGGGATATCATCGAGAGAAGAAAAACTACGAACTCGATCACATTCGCTACGGGAAAAACGGATGGCCACGCCGCTTCAATGCGGCCATCGAACTGAATGTCGGTATCACGATTGACCACTTTGTCATCTCAGGCGGTTATTCGTGGGGCCTGACCGACCACCGTTTGTATAAGGATGTGCCTAATGCCAGCACTAAGCAGAACAAATTGTCAATCACCGTTGGTTATGAATTCTAATGAAAGGAAATTGAGTTTTATTTGAATAATTATAACCAACAAATGTTAAATATGCGGATGATGCATCATGTTTCGTGAAATAATCGGGCATGATGCATTGTCCTTTATGAATATTTTCGTACCTTTGCAGTGCAAAAGAAAAACAAGTATTAGTTAAGGTAAAATGGAAAAGAGAAAGATTCAGTTTAGTCTCGTATACAGAGATATGTTCCAGTCGAGCGGTAAGTTCCAGCCTCGGAAGGATCAGTTAGAGCGCATTGCGCCTGTCATCATCAAGATGGGATGCTTTGCTCGTGTCGAAACCAACGGTGGCGCCTTTGAGCAGGTGAACCTGCTGTATGGCGAGAACCCAAACAAGGCAGTACGTGCCTTCACCAAGCCATTCAACGAAGTGGGCATCAAGACCCACATGCTCGATCGTGGTCTGAATGCACTGCGTATGTTCCCGGTTCCTGCCGATGTGCGCCGACTGATGTATAAGGTGAAGCATGCTCAGGGGGTGGACATCACCCGTATCTTCTGCGGACTGAACGATGTACGCAATATCATTCCTTCCATCAAATATGCACTGGAAGCAGGTATGACTCCACAGGCCACACTGTGTATCACGACCAGTCCTATCCACACCGCTGAGTACTATGCCAATATCGCTGAACAGCTGATTGAGGCTGGTGCTCCCGAAATCTGTCTGAAGGATATGGCAGGTATCGGACAGCCAGCTATGTTGGGTAAGTTGGTGAAGATGATTAAGGACAAACATCCTGAAATCATCATCCAGTACCATGGTCACAGTGGTCCGGGTCTGTCTATGGCCAGCATTCTTGAGGTATGTAAGAATGGTGCCGATGTCATCGATACAGCTATCGAACCTCTCTCTTGGGGTAAGGTACACCCAGACATCATCTCTGTTCAGAGCATGTTGAAGAACTATGGCTTCGATGTACCTGAAATCAACATGGATGCCTACATGGAGGCTCGTAAACTCACACAGGAGTTCATCGACGACTTCTTGGGTTACTTCATGAACCCTGCCAACAAACTGATGTCATCGCTGCTTCTGGGCTGCGGTCTGCCAGGTGGTATGATGGGAAGTATGATGGCCGACCTGAAAGGCGTGATGGATGCTATCAACAACAACCGTAAGAACAAGGGTGAGGAACCTCTGAGTGAGGATGCATTGCTGGTACGCCTCTTCAACGAGGTAGCATACGTATGGCCACGTGTAGGTTATCCTCCATTGGTAACTCCATTCTCTCAGTACGTGAAGAACATTGCGCTGATGAACCTGCTCACAGAGTCAATGGGCAAGCCTCGTTACACCATGATGGACGACTCTATATGGGGTATGATTCTCGGTAAGAGTGGTAAGTTGCCTGGCGAAGTGGCTCCAGAGATTATCGAACTGGCCAAGACGAAGGGCTTTGAGTTCACCACTGCTGATCCTCAGTCTAACTATCCTGATGACCTGCCTCGTTTCATTGAGGAGATGAAGAAGAAAGGTTGGGAGCGTGGTGAGGACGATGAGGAACTCTTCGAATTTGCTATGCACGAGAGCCAGTATCGTGACTACAAGAGCGGCATTGCGAAAGAGCGCTTCCTCAAGGACCTCCAGGCTGCCAAGGACAAGGAGATGCAGAAGAAGGGTATGTCTCTTGCTGACGTAGCTGCTTACAAGCATGCTGAGTCCGATGCCATCACTGCACCTGAGAACGGTACCGTGATGTGGGAAGTAAATGGCGATGGCGAGTGCGTCACAAGCATCGATCCAATGGTAGGCAAGGAATACAAGGAAGGTGATCGCTTCTGTTACCTGCAGAACCAGTTCGGTCAGGTAGTCGAAGTCCCAGCTGCACTGGGAGGCAAACTGGTCGAGGTATGCGCAAAGCAGGGTAGCAAGGTACGCAAGGGCGACACCATCGCATTTATTCGCAGAAAGTAAAGTAGATGGGGGGGATAGGTCACGACCTATACCCCTACACCTTATTATATAATATTATATATTAAAGTTTTGGAAGTGAAAAAGGAAGTTATAAAAGGAAGTTAAGCCTGCTTTTATGGGCAGGAAGTTATGCGCTACGCGCAGGACGATACAAAATGGTGTTTACATCAGCAAAGATACGTCCGCGAGCGCAAGCGAGTTAACTCCCATGAGCGGAGCGAATTAACTTCTACGAACGAAGTGAGTTAACTCCCCTTTTAACTTCTTCCTATTAACTCTCCAAAGTTAAATTATACATTTTACATTATACATTATCTATGAACCTTAAAATTAGACTTATCGCAACGGGCATCGCTATGTATGCCCTCAGTGCTTCGGCACAATTTGGCGGATTCGGTGGCTTCGGAGGTGGTTTCGGTGGCTTTGGCCAGCGTCAGCAGGAGCCTCCTCGCTCAACTCAGGGCGCTTTCACTACCCGCCAGTATCGTAACTATTTCCTTGAGTGTGGTTACACGCAGAAACAGATTGACCAGAAACTGCAGGAAGTCTTCAACGACGTCTTCACAGGTCCTCACAAGTGTTATTTCGAGGTGGGTGACAACATGGCATACATCTCTGATGTGAAGAACCATGATGTTCGTACCGAAGGTATGTCATACGGTATGATGATTGCCGTACAGTTCGACCGCAAGGATATCTTCGACAAACTATGGCGTTGGTGTGAGAAGTACATGCATCACCACGATGGCGAACTCGATGGCTACTTTGCTTGGAGCTGTCGTACCGATGGTACCCGCAATTCCAATGGTCCTGCATCCGATGGCGAGTTATATTATGTGACTTCACTTATCTTTGCTTCTAATCGTTGGGGAAACGATGGAGAGTTCAACTATTTGAAAGAGGCTCAGAACATCCTCGACAAGTCGATGATGAAGGCAGGAAAGAACAGCACAGCTCCGCTCATCAATCTGGAGCACAAGATTATCACTTTCACGCCCGATCCAGGTGGTAGCCAATACACCGACCCATCATACAACATCCCTGCGTTCTATGAGGTTTGGGCACGTTGGGCAAACGATGGCCGCTCACGCTTTTGGTATGCTTGCGCAGATTCTGCACGTGCTTATCTCCATCGTTGTATCAATCCTGTTACAGGTCTGAATCCCGACTACAGTAATTTTGATGGCTCCGTACGTGGAGGATGGGGCGGTGCCGATAACTTCCGCTTCGATTCTTGGCGTGTTCCTATGAACATCGCACTCGACTACAACTGGTCACGCGATGATAAGGAATGGCAGGAAAACTATGCCAACACCATCCAGAACTTCTTGTATAAAGAAGGTGTAAAGACATTTGTCGATCAGTACACCCTCGATGGTCAGCGTCCGCAGAATCCAATGCGTGCAGGTTCATTCCCTCCCGCTTTGCGTCACACCATCGGTTTCTGTGCAACAGCAGCAGCTGTATCGCTCGCAGCGACACACGACAAGAGCAAGGAGTTCGTAAAGCATTTCTGGGAGATGCCGTTCGCACCGCTTGAGGACGGATTCTTCGACGAATATTACGATAGCCTTCTCCGTCTTTTTGCTTTCATGCACCTCAGTGGAAAGTATCAAATCATCTTCCCGAAAGAAGGATAAGAGCAAAACTGAATAATAGAGAAAGAGAGGGCTTTTCCTCTCTTTTTCTTTGCTTTCAACCAGAAAAATACGGCAAATAATAAGTTTTTTCGCTTTTTCAGAAAAAAAACCGGAAAAATATTTTGTCAGTTCGCGGAATTGTCGTACCTTTGCACTCGCTTTGCGAAAAAGATTGCTAAAGTGTTAGCAAACAAGGGCGTTTAGCTCAGCTGGTTCAGAGCATCTGCCTTACAAGCAGAGGGTCGGCGGTTCGAATCCGTCAACGCCCACTACGGTTCGCTAGCTCAACTGAATAGAGCATCTGACTACGGATCAGAAGGTTACAGGTTTGAATCCTGTGCGAATCACCACTATAGCTGTAAGTCGTTACAGTTGAAAAGTATTAGAAGTCGGGCATATTCCAGAGTGGCCAAATGGGGCAGACTGTAAATCTGCTGGTTTTCACCTTCGGTGGTTCGAATCCATCTGTGCCCACTTCTTGAAAGGATGAGTCAATAGACAAGTCCATAAGTCTATGAGGTCGCGGAAGTAGCTCAGTTGATAGAGCACTAGCCTTCCAAGCTGGGGGTCGCGGGTTTGAGCCCCGTCTTCCGCTCTGACTTCGAAAAATATTGTACAATGCCTCTTTAGCTCAGTTGGCCAGAGCACGTGATTTGTAATCTCGGGGTCGTTGGT
>JAFXNA010000021.1 GCA_017529865.1 Bacteroidaceae bacterium | reverse complement strand
CAGATGTCTTTCCATATATCTTAAACGGATTCTCTATCAGAGAAATGACAGTTGGAATTTCTGCTCCATCGAACGCATTATCTCCAATGCTCGTCACACCACTACCGATGGTGACGGAGGTAAGGCTTTTGCAACCATAGAACGCACATTCTCCAATGCTCTTCACACTGTTGGGGATGGTGACGGAGGTAAGGCCAGAGCAACCACCGAACGCACCGACCACAATGCTCTTCACACTGTTAGGGATGGTGACGGAGGTAAGGCCAGAGCAACCATCGAACGCAAACTCTCCAATGCTCGTCACGCTGTTGGGGATCTCGATGGAGGTCAGGCTGGAGCAACCACCGAACGCACCACTTCCAATGCTCGTCACACTGTTGGGGATGGTGACAGAGGTAAGGCCGGAGCATCCACCAAACGCACCACTTCCAATGCTCGTCACGCTGTTGGGAATGGTGACGGAGGTAAGGCCATCGCAACCAGAGAACGCACTATTTCCAATGCTCGTCACGCTGTTGCCGATGGTGATGGAGGTAAGGCCATCGCAACCATTGAACGCCCTTTCTCCAATGCTTGTCACGGGATAGGTCTTTCCTGAGTAGGAGACGGACGCTGGAATAACGACATTGCCTTGATATCTGTTTGAATATTCATAATATTTGCTACCACGGTAAATAACCGCCAATTCCGTACCATTAGTAATGTAGTTGTAATAGATGGTGACACCATCAGCATTCGCTACCTCAATGTCGTGACTAAATGCTGATACAGAGACCAGCATCGCGAGGATTGTGAAAAGTACTTGTTTCTTCATATATGTAAGTTGTAGTTATTTCTCGATCGCGGTTGAATCTTTTCGGTTGCAAAGATAATACATATATTTCATTTCACCAAACAAATAAAGGAAAAATTAAAAACCTCGCGAGCTTCACAGCCAGCGAGGGAATTGCTCTTTGTTCTTATAATGAAATCCTAATCCTTATTCTTGATTACAATCTTCTTGCACAAACCCAATCCTGCGACGTGGCTTTGGTTCCTTGGGTTGCAACTCTGCGAGCGCATCGCTGATAGCCTCAAGTTGGGCACGTGTCATCTCATTGATGTCATTCTGGTCGGCTAACGTGTCATTCATATCCGTGCGTAACTGCTTGATTTCTGCACGGATTTGCTCAAGTTGCAACTGCGTATTGCTGACGATGAGCAATGCTTCCTGCATCTGGAAGAAAGCACGCATAATGTTGATGTTAGCCTGTACGGCAATCTCTGACCTTAGCAATCCAGACAGCATGGCTATACCCTCTCGTGTAAAAGCGAATGGGAGATAACGATTACCTCCTCGTTTGTTTGAGGTGATTTTTTTGCACCCCAAAGTAACACCGTCATTGTTTGAGGTGAAATTTTTGCACCTCAAAGCATCGTATTCCTCTTTGGTGAGCTCAAACATGAAGTCATCAGGGAATCTCTCGATGTTGGCTCGAACTGCTCTTTTGAGATTCTTGGTTTCAACTTTGTACATTTCTGCGAGGTCAGAATCCAACATCACCCTGCGCCCTCGAATCACATATATCTTGCTTTGTATAACCTGTAAGTTGTTCATATTGGTAATCTTTTAGTTTCCGTCTGCGAAGGTACAACATTTTTTTCATTCCACCAAACAAATAAAGAAAAAATTAAAATACCTCGCGAGCTTCTCAGCCAGCGAGGGAATCCAATAACTAATATTGCTTTTTGTTCGTATAATAAAACACGAATCTTTATTCTTGATTATCTTCCTGCTCGTAATAATATGAATAATCAATTCCTATCATAAATATTTCACGATCGTCAATGCGGTCGGTCATTGCTCCTTGGAGTAACGACTTGATGGCATGGCAAAACGCTGTTTACCATCGGGAGCTTGGAATTTGAAGTGGTTAGTGACACTAACCAGTTGAATGCCGTCCTTCGCCATCTTGCCTTTCAGGTATTTCCAATAGTTTCGACATTTCTTATAATCCTCCTCATCGTTGATGGCCCGCACGATATCAGTAGCCGAGAACCACCACTTGCTGTGTTCCTCGTCCCAGACAGCACGGACTTCGCGGTCGTTGAAAAAGCGGATTGATTTCTTATCCATTTCAGCTATTGTTTCGATTGCATTTGCAAAGATAGTCATTTTAATGCATAATTAATAATGCATAATTCATAATTATTAGATTAAAACGTGTTTTTCGCCTTCATTCCTTGCTTTTTTGCTTTTTCCATATTATTCCCCCTCCTCAAAAACAAACAAGCGGCGCTGATGCGTCGCTTGGTGTGTGTGGATGGCTCTGTGGTTATTTCATTCCTGTACGGCTGCTGAAGTTGATGCGGACGCCCTTGTCGTCGACCATCATGTCGTTGCCGCCGTTGTTGCCGTTGCTGGCGGTCGGCTGGCGCTCGCCATCGAGTATTTCACGGCAGATGTTCTTGATGTCGATGACACGTTGGAGGGTCTCCAGGTTGTCGCCGCTGTAATGTCCGGGGAAGAGGAAACGGATGTCGTTCTTCTTCATGTAGCGCTCTATCCGCTCGGCTGTGTACATCTCGGTGGAGAGGTTGGTGAACACGAGGAGGTTGGTCGAGCCGAAGGCGTCGCCGCTGAAGCCGTAGTGGTTTGCCTTGTCGAAGAACGTGGTGCTTCCGGCGGTATGTCCGGGGGTGAAGATGACCTCTATCTCACGTCCGCCAAGGTTGATCACCTCGCCGTCGTTGAGATACCGGATCTGCCCGTTGTAGTTGCGCATGTTGTTCGGAACGATGGGCATGTCGCCTGCATTCAGATAGACCTCGGGGAAGGGACCTACGCCGCCCACATGGTCGCCGTGGGCGTGGGTCAGCATCATGGTGACGGGCTTGGAGGTAATCTTTGCCACAATTTTGTCCAGCCCGGGTATGCGTGTTCCTGCATCAATCAGGAGTGCACGGTCGTTGCCCTCAACGAGGTAGAGCGATTCGTTATAGCAGAGGTGACCGTTGCCTATCCATGTGTGCTCGTCGAGCTGGCGGAACACCACTTCGTCATCCTGATATACCACTTTGCCGCGAAGGTCACGGCTGTTGATTTCTGTTCCCTGTGCCTTGACCATAGTGGGCATCAGGCTAAGCAGCATGGCTGCAATGAAGATGTATGTTTTCATGATTGTATGTTATTTGATGCCTCGTTGATTGAGGGCGTTGATATACCGGCGTGCATTGGCGAGATGGTCGCTGTAGTTGACGGCGAAGTTGTGGGTGCCCGAGAAGTCTTCCTTGGCACACATGTAGATGTAGTCGTTGTGCTCGTAGTTGAGGACTGCGTCGATGCCTGCGATGGAGGGGATGCGGATGGGACCTGGAGGCAGTCCGGCTACTCGGTAGGTATTGTAGGGCGAGGGGGTCTGCAGGTGTACGTTGAGCACACGGCGGATGGTGAAATCGCCTACAGCAAAGATGACGGTAGGGTCGCTCTGCAGGAGGATGCCTCGGTGCAGGCGGTTCATGTAGAGTCCGGCGATGCGTGCTTTCTCGCCGTTGTTGGCGGTCTCGCTGTCGACGATGCTGGCAAGGGTGACTACTTCGTTCTTCGACAGTCCGATTTGCTTGGCGAGGGCGGTGCGGTCGGCATTCCAGAAGGCGGCGTTCTCTTTCGCAAGACGTTCGATGAGTTTATCGATGGAGGTTTCCCAATAGATTTCGTAGGTGTTGGGGATGAAGAGGGCAGGGAAGGTCTCCTTGTTGTAACCTAAAGCCTTCCAGGTCTCGGGGTCGTGGAACTTCGTGGCGATGGTGGTGGAATCGAGCATAAGCTGACGGGCGAGCCGTCCTGCCATGAGGTCGATGGTGCGCACGCTGGGCACGACGAGGTTGATGGGTTGGGAGTTGTGGTTGCGCAGGTCGCGGAAGAGGTCGAGGGTGGACAGGCGGTCCGACACCTCGTAGCGTCCCGGGCGGATATGCTCATCGTAGTGTTTCCAGCTGACGAGCCAGTTGAAGGCGGTCATCGATGCATCGGCTTCGGTGGCGATAAGTTTACTGCGCACACTATCGATGTTGTCGTCGGCATCGAGATAAAGATAGGTGGTCTCACGGGGCGATAGCTTGTGGCAGAACATATTGCCCACGATGAGGGCAGCGATTGCCAAGACGGCGAGCAAGGCTGCAACGAGAATGATGATTGTACGTTTTTTTGTTGTCATGGTGCAAAGGTAAGGAAAAATGTAAAAATGGAAAAATTATAATATGTAAAAATGAAAAATTTGATTATTATGCATTATGAATTATGCATTATGAATTATTTTTTTTATCTTTGCAGCGTATAATCAATAAAAGTGAAGGGTGAAGTGTGAAGAGTGGAGAGAAGGTACCGTCGCTTCACGCTAAACGCTAATCGCTTCACGTTAATTTAAATACCAGTCAAATGAGAAGAGGTTCTTTATTACAATCTATGATGGCAGCAGGTTTGCTGCTAGGATGCGGCGTGATGGTTTCATGTAACATTACCGTGAACGGTAGGGTAACGACTGAAACATCGGCCGATAGTGACACAATCTATATCAGAATGAACGGCGATGCCAACCTCACATCGATGGAGAGTGAAGAGATAAGCGAGGAGGAAGGTGTGGAGGAGGCACCACAGGAATATACGCGTGAATCGATTGCCGGCATCTATGATGTGGCGGACGACTACGATCGTCTCTGCTTCGACGAGGACGGAACAGGTTCGAGCGGCCGCATCGGGAGCCTGAACTTCACTTCGTTCGACTTTACGGTCGAGGGCGACGAAATCATCATCACATGGGGTGACGAATCGAAGTCGCGACTGAAGATTCAGAACGGAGGTAAAGCCATCTATTGGCCGGAGAATGACTTGACATTTATAAAGGAAGAAGATTGAAAAGGAGATAATGACGATGGATTGCTGAGAAAGTAGTGACAGCCTTCGACGTGAGCTCAGGCCGAATGTGAGTGAAAAGTAGTGACAGCCTTCGACGTGAACTCAGGCCGAATGTGAGTGACAGACGATTCCAAAGGAAGAGAACAACAACAGCATAGTTCCGTCTACACTCCTCTACTCCCGAACTCCTGCACTCCTAAGAATAACTTCGAGCGAAGCGATAACTTCTAAAAAAATATATATAACATGAAGAAATCAGTATTAGCATTGGCTATGGCACTTGCGTTGCCAGTAGCTGCACAGAAAGAGGCATCGGTGACCCTGAAGGTGAACGATGCAAAGGAGAAAATCAATAAGGAGATCTACGGCCAATTCGCCGAGCATCTGGGTACATGTATCTATGGCGGTCTGTGGGTAGGTCCTGATTCGAAAATCCCAAACACGCAGGGCTATCGCAACGATGTCCTGCAGGCGCTGAAGGATATCAAGGTGCCTGTAATGCGTTGGCCAGGCGGCTGCTTTGCCGACGAGTATCATTGGATGGACGGTATCGGTCCGAAGGAGTCGCGTCCACGTATGGTGAACAACAACTGGGGCGGAACCGTAGAGGACAACAGCTTCGGTACGCACGAGTTCCTGAACCTGTGCGAGCTGCTGGGATGCGAACCTTACGTCAGCATGAACGTGGGTAGCGGTTCGGTGGAAGAGGCTGCCAAGTGGGTGGAATATATGACTGCTGCTGACGGCCCGATGGCAAAACTGAGAAAGCAGAACGGACGCGAGAAGCCTTGGAAGGTGTATTACATCGGTGTAGGAAACGAGAGCTGGGGATGTGGTGGAAACATGCGTCCTGAGTACTACAGCGACCTGTATCGCCGCTATCAGACTTATTGCCGCGAGTATAGTGGCAACACGCTCTACAAGGTGGCATCGGGTGCTACGGACTACGACTACGACTGGACAGCTACTTTGATGGACCGTTGCAAGGACTTCATGAAGGGTCTGTCGCTCCACTATTATACTTGCTACACCTGGAGCGGAAGCAAGGGTAGTGCTACGGAATTCAACGACGACCAGTACTACTGGGCAATTGCCAAGTGTGGTGTGGGTGTAGAAGAAGTGCTGAGAAAGCAGATTGCTGTGATGGATCAGTACGACCCACAGGGTAAGATTGACCTCTTGCTCGACGAGTGGGGCACATGGTGGGATAAGGAACCAGGTAGCATCGAGGGACACCTGCGCCAGCAGAATTCGATGCGCGACGCAATGGTAGCAGCCTACTCGCTCAATACGTTCCATCAGTACACCAAGCGTCTGAAGATGTGTAACATCGCACAGATTGCCAACGTGCTGCAGAGTATGGTACTGACGAAGGACGACAAGATGTTGCTCACTCCAACTTACTACGTGTTCAAGATGTATGTGCCTAACATGGAGGCTGTGAACATCCCATTGACCGTGAAGTGCGACTACTTCGACGCAGAGAACGAGCAGAAGAACAGCGCTCGCCGTGTGGCTCCATTCGTAAGCTGCTCAGCATCGAAGATGGCAGACGGAACCGTGAACATCAACCTGGCTAACGCAGACCTGAAGAACGCTACGAAGGTGACGATTGACCTCGGAAGCATCCGTGGTAGGGTGCAGAATGCACAGATTCTGACTTCGAAGAATATCACAGACCATAACACGTTTGAGAATCCTAACCTCGTGAAGCCGGCATCATTCAGCGGAGCGAGGATAGCAAACGGTTCGCTCGTGGTTGATATGCCAAAGACTTCGATTGTTTGCTTGCAGATAAAGTGAAGAGTGGAGAGTGAAGCGTGAAGAGATGGTTCTTTGAACTTGTGTTGTGTCTGGCCTTGACTGGATGTGAAAAGGATAGGGAAGTGGGATGTGTGATTACGGAGACTTCGCCCTCCTCGTTCACCTATCAGACGAAAGGCAGTACGGGTAGCATAGTGTTGGCAGCTGTAGATTCGACGTGGGAAGTGCGACATCTGGCAGGCGACTCGCTGACGGATGTATGGGTGCTGAACCATGCGGTCTATCAGTTTGACTGCGGAGACCTGACAGGCGACGGAATGCCGGAGATACTGGTGGGCGTCATCAAGGCAACACGCTATCGACACGAACAGGATAAGCGACTGTTCATCTTCCATCTCTACAAAGGCCGAAAGATACGTCCCCTGTGGCTCGGCTCAAGAATGGGGCTGCCGCTGATTGACTTCAAAGTGGAACGTGACTCCTTGCCTGCGATGGTGCATACCTGGGAGCGCGACACGGATGGTACGACGGTGGAACGGATTTATCGGCAGCAGGGATTCGGACTGAAGTTTGTCTCGGAAAAGGAGAGAAAAGAAGTAAAAGTGGAAGTAGAATAGGAGACAAAAGTAGTGGCAGGAGTTAAAAGTAGTGACAGCCTTCGACGTGAACTCAGGCCGAATGTGAGTGGCAGACGATACTCAAGGATGAGAACAACAGTATAGTGCCATCTGCACTCCTCTACTCCCGTACTCCTGCACTCCTAATAACAACTTCCTTCTATAACTCCAGAAAGTTAAATAAATAATAAATAGTCTAATGGTAAATGAGATTATGAAAAAAGTACTTTTGTCATTGTCGATGTTGTTGGCGCTGACCGCTTGTAACAACACAAGCAAGCCAACAGGCGATACACTCGCTAATGAAAATGTGGAATGTGAGGAGTTCAACCCTCATTCGTTCCTTATGACACAGGAGAAATTGTCGGATAAGATTGATCTCGACATGGACATCTCGGACATGACTTATCAGGAACTTCGTTTGCTGAAGAGTTATGTGTATGCCACCAAGGGTGTGTGGTTTATGGATGCAGATATTAACTCGTTCTTCTGCACGAAATGTGAATGGTATTACGAGCGTTGCTTCGAGAAAATGGAGCAACACGACTGGAACGAGGAATATGTGACAGACATCAGCAATGCGAAACTGACAGATGCTGAGACGGCTTTCATCAAGAAGATTGACGAGCAGATGGCAGAAATGGAGAAACGTCGTGAGGTGGATCGCGACGGACTGAAACTGCTGAATCCTGCGATGACGGTCAATATGTTTGTGCTCGATGAGTTCGACCAGCAGTTCTATGCCAAGCTGAACCAGAACAACTTCATCATCGTTCCGACTGAAGACCAGCAGTTGTTCAACATCTATGAGGAGAACGACTACAACCGCATTCCGAACTACATGACGACGGATGTGTATCTGCAGGCATTCCACATGTATTTCAGCTATGTGCTGAAGATGGTTGAGCGTCAGGAGTTTGTTGACCGTATTCACAACGTTTGCGTGAAGATGAACAAGCGTGCGATGGAGGTGGCAGGACAGACTGCCAACGCAGAAATCAAGGATATGGCTGAGTATAACGCAGCATTCTTTGCCATTGGAGACCGCTTATTGACCGGTAACCAAGACCTTGCTGTTCCAGAAAGATACAAGTCGAAAGTCGAAGGTGAGTTGGAAAACATCGCAGCTTTACAGATGTCTTCCTCTCCGATGATGGAATACAGAGAATTTGACTTCGCATACGACCTCTTCACCCCTCGTGGCCACTACACTCGTACAGAGGCTCAGAAGCGTTACTTCCGTGCGATGATGTGGTTGCAGACCTGCACGTTCTGTCGTGAGAATGAGACATCGGTGAAGTATGCATCGATGATGGCATACCTGCTGAACTCCCTGAAGACTGGCGACAAGCTGCCAGGTCAGGATGTGTTTGAGATGCTGAACTTCTTGATGGGTGAGGTGGACAACGTATCGGTATTCGATATCGCTGAGTACTTCGCTAAGCAGAAATACAGTTCTGTGAACGATCTCGTTGATAAGGGTAAGTTGAAGTCGCTCGATACGTTCCTGGTGAACCTGTTTAAGGAGCGTAACCGTGTGAAGTCGAAAATTAGCGAACCTGGTTGTGAGGACAAAATCAACTTCATGCCACAGCGCTATACGCCTGACGGTGAGGTGCTGACCTATATGTTCGACGAGACTCCAAACAGCGACAAGCCATTCCCATCAGGACTGGATGTGTTCTCTGCATTCGGTGCAGCAGAGGCCGACAACATCATCAAGAATGTATATGACTATCCATCTCTTTGGAGCGATTACGAGAAGCAGTCGAAGGAGATGAAGGATAAGTTCGCTAAGTTCGACGACTGGAACTTGTCGATGTATAATAAATGGTTCGAGTGTCTGGTAACACTCCAGAACAATGACAAGAGCTATCCCGACTACATGAACACCAACGCATGGGCACGTAAGAACCTCAACACGGCATTGGCTTCATGGGCAGAACTGAAGCATGATGCCATCCTCTATGCCGAGCAGCCTGTAGTTGCTGAGTGTGGTGGCGGCGAGGAGTTGCCTGAACCTGTTCTGGTGGGTTATATAGAGCCGAACCTGAAATTCTGGAACAAGATGCGCGAGATGCTGACGATGACACATGAGTTGCTCGACAAGAACAAGCTGATGAACGACGACCTGCTTGGCAAGACCGAACAGCTCGAGGACTATATCGACTTCTGTATCGCTATCACGAAGAAGGAACTCAACCATCAACCGCTCGATGAGTCTGAGTATCGTGAGATTGAATATCTTGGCAGCTCTATCGAATGGTTTACCCTCAGCGTCATCGATCCTGACCTCTGGCTTACCGCATGGAGCGAAGTAGAAGGAGCCGACCGTTCTATTGCACAGGTTGCCGATGTGTTCACACGCGTTGTACTTGGATGCGATAAGTGTGGTATCCTCTATGAGGCGACGGGTAATGCCGATGCCATCTATGTCATTGTAGAGATTAACGGAAAGACATACCTCACTCGTGGCGCTACTTACAGCTACTATGAGTTCGTGAATGAGCTGGATAAGCGTCTAACGGACGAGGAATGGCAGGAGCGTCTCGAAAAGGGCGATGCACCAGGACGTCCGAAGTGGATGCTGCCACTCATCCTTGGTAGCGAGAAAAAGCTGACGGTCAATGAAGAAGTCTTCTATAGTACTGGCTGTTAGTCTGCTGATGATTTATGCGTGTTCCTCTTCCCCTTCGCCCGAGGGGGAGGAGGAACTTTCTATTCTATTTACAGGTGATGTGCTGCTGGATAGGGGAGTGCGACCTATTGCCGAACGGCGAGGGATAGCTTACCTCTTCGATAGTGTGCAGGCGGAGTTCCGAAAGTCCGATGCTGTGGTGGTCAATCTGGAATGTCCGCTGACCGATACCGTCTCGCCTGTCAACAAGCGCTACATCTTCCGTGCGAATGCAGACTGGGCCGAGGATTTGCGGAAGGTCGGCATCACCCATGCTGCGCTGGCAAACAATCATACGAACGATCAGGGACGTCGGGGTTTACAGGCCACCTATCAGCATCTCACGGAGGCTGGCATCGTGCCGCTTGGGTATGGCTCTTCGTACGAAGAACAATCCGAACCTGTTCTCATCACGAAGGGAAATCAGCATGTGGCGGTGTTCAACGCAGTCATGATGGCGCTCGAGAACTGGCATTATATCGAGGGAAAGCCTGGTGTGTGCCAACCGTCGCCTGAGCATCTGGTGCAGACTGTGGCGGAGTATCATCGGCAGCATCCCGATACTCGCATCGTGATGGTGTTGCACTGGGGCGTGGAGTTCAATTCCTTTCCGTCGATGAATCAACGACTGCTGGCAGGTCGCTTGGCTGAAGCGGGTGTGGATGCCATCATCGGTCATCATCCCCATGTCGTTCAACCTGTCGACACCATTGGTCAAACGCTTGTCTGCTATAGTCTTGGCAACTTTGTGTTTGATCAGCATCCGCCGCAGACACGCCAATGTATGATGGTAAGGCTCAATATAAAAGCAGGTACGAGCATCACGATGGATGTCATACCTGCTAAGATTGAAGGCTGCCGTCCTATACCAATGGCTAAATAAATAAAATACTCACGTTCGGCAATACAAAAACGGTTATCGAGTCATGGTTATCGGTAAAATATAACGAAAAAACGCTAAACTCTACGCTCTAAACACTAAACTTTTATTATCTTTGCAGCGTGAATCTAAAAACAAAACGTTTATGAATTTGACAATCTCAATGAACACTGTGCTGAACTTCCTGCACTCGATGGCACTCTCGACGAGCAACAAACGTTGGCTCGCCGACCACTTGTACGAGGAAGTGAGAGCCGAAGAAAAGGCCGCACCAATAGCTAAAGCTAAGCGGAAACTGAGCGAGAAGGAGAAGGACGAACTGTTCTACAGCGTAGCCGGTGCATGGAAGGACGACCCAGTCGGCGACGAGGTACTTGAAGCCATCCGTATCGGTCGTCAGCCCGCAAGTTATGAACGCAAACTGGCCTATTTCGAAGAAGATGAGTAAGAGAAAGTACCTGCTTGACACCAACATCTGCATCTTCTTTCTGCAAGGTAAATATGGCATCAAGGAGAAGATACAGAAGATTGGCCGCAAGAACTGCTGCATCAGCGAAATCACTATAGCCGAACTTCTCTATGGCGCAGCCTACAGCCAATCGGAGAAGCACAGCCGTGATGTGGAAATCGTATTGGAGAACCTGACCTTGGTTCCCCTTTTTGACACTTTGCCCACCTACGCCGAGGTGAAGGCTCACTTGCGTCGCACCGGATTGCTGATAGAGGAGTTCGACATGCTCATCGGTTCGTCAGCTGTCCACCACGGTTACGTGATGGTGACTGAAAACTTCGATCATTTCGAACGCATCCCCGGCATCGAGATTGAAAACTGGGTGGAACGTCCGGAGAACAACAAGTAAATAGAAGCGTTATTATATATAATAAGGTATAACGATTCGGGAGGATGCGCCGTTTGGCGACGTCCTCCCGATGTTCGTTTTCAATATAATAGTTCTTATTTCACCGCCTCAACCGTGTAGCCCTCGCGCCGGAGCAAGGCTATCAGACTTTCGCTACCCAATAGGTGACGACAGCCGACGGCCACCATGCAGGGACGCTGGGTGATGTTCTGCTTGATGACGGGAATCCACGCCACGTTGCGGTCGTATAGCAATTCCTTCTGGCTGTCTTCTGATTCAGCACCAGGAACAATATTTGCTTCTCTTATAAAGCTTTCCATCTTGCACGTGTCATTCTTCAGATAGATTTTTGTAATTCCTTCGAGAAACTTCTGCTGCTTGTCCTTGTGGGCTATGTTCTCAAGAAGATGATAGAGGGCATCGGCCTGATTCTTCATCGACATTGTGTCAATGGAAGCGAAAAGTGATGATAGCATCGTTAAGCCAGCTTTGGACGCATCTTCAACATATCCAATGTCTATGCCCCGTTCTTCTGCCTCCTGTTTCAAAATATAATCCACATAAGTTACGTTGGTCTGAAGTTTTTCTGCTTGGTAAAGATTAGTGAGCGCAAGCAATGAATACCAATAGCGAGGACTCTTCTTAAAATACTCCCCATTATTGAGTCTTTCTGCCAGTTTTGTCAGAACCATATCTATCCTTTTGAAATGTTGTATACTATCGAACAATGACTCATAGTTAGTTCCTTCTGGCATGAAATGTTCCGGCCCCGGATTAGCAATAAACGCCGTCACCTTTTTGACTTCCGCAGCAATAGCCGCCGTATCGGCATTGGTCGTTTCTGTATTCATGCCACCTTCAAAGAGCACGGTTTTAATGCCATTCAAAGAGGCCTCCAGCCCAGTGATGCTGAACACTTCCTCCTTCGTGAAGTTATGCCCTTCGCCGTGACAAGTACCAAAAAGATAGGACTTCTGAGATAGACCATTACCGCTTATCTGCCACAGCCAGCCGGGGCCGTCAGCGAAATTATCTTGCGCCGTTGTAGTGAATGTGGCAGCGAGGGCGAGGATAGTTGATAGGATGATTTTCTTCATGTCGTTTTGGTTAATTTGCTTGCAAAAATACAATAATTTCTTCGCTTTTAATACAAATTTCTTCCTATACAGGTAAGTTAATTTGTCTCATTTCAGCGCCTTCTGCATCCGTACGACCTCGTCATCAATGTATTTGTTGAGACAACTGACGATTTCAGGATAGTAGTCGTTGAGCGTTGGATATTTGTCGCGGTTGGCGGCATAGTAGCGAAGAGAGGCGACAAGTTCGGGCATCCAGTTGAAGCTGCGACAGACTTGGTTGACCAGTTCGTTGAGCACTTGCTTCTGGTCAAAACCCTGGTCGAGCATATAGAGGACAACGGCAGCGCGGACGATGCTTTCGTTGACGACGGTTTGCCAGTCACCGTATGCCTGCCGTTCCATTGCATAGGCTGAAAACTTGCGGAGCTTCTGCCCGATAGTAGCTATCATGGAGGCGTTGGCCTCGTTGTTGAGCAGCGGATTGACGAAGGAATGGTTGAACTCATGGATAAGCGTCGTGGCCATGTCGGCACCCTCGCCGTAGGGCTTGCCCGTCTGTGGGTTGATGTAGTAGCCGCAGATGGCGTATGCCTCACGTGGTTGTCCGGGCAGCTGACGGCTGGGGCCGTAGTTGCCACCGCCGTTGGTGAAGCCGATGACGATGCGGAAGCGGTCGGTGGGGGCGGTGCCGTAGAAGCGGGCATACCAGTCCTGATGGAAGTAGGTCATGACGTTGGCCTCGTAGGCCTTCAACCCCTTGTCGTAGAAAGAGCGATGCTGCTCGAAGAAGTCGTGGAAGCGGGTATCTGTGTAGAACTTGTTGAGTTTGCCGATGAAATCGTCGATGTCAACGTCCTTCCAACGCTTTTGTAGGTCGGACTGCTCACCAAGGAATCTGATTTTACCCCTGTCGATTTCGAGGTGGATAGCCATGCTCATCACGGCATCATAACTAATGGAATGCTGATTTCGCATGCTCTGGAAAGAGGCCACGGTGGCATGCTGCTTGTAGGGAGCAAACCACGCCTCGGTATCCTTGGTGTACTGTCCAGCCATGTCCATATTGTACTCCTGATTGCCAGCCGTGCGAGCGAGGATGGCCATGAGTTCTATGGTCTCGCTAACTTCAACTTTGATTTGCGCCGTTGTAGTGAATGTGGCAGCGAGGGCGAGGATAGTTGATAGGATGATTTTCTTCATGTCGTTTCACTTATATTTGCTTGCAAAGTTACAATATTTCTCGGAAGTACAATACAAATTTAAGTCAAATAAACGAAAAAACACTAAGCTCTATCCTCTAAACTTTTATTATCTTTGCAGCAGAAACAAGTAAACGACACGAATTATCAATTATACATGATGTCTGGTAACTAAAATAGACCTCAACTTGCAGCATCGTGAGAACGAAGCCGATACGAAAGAATTCTTTCCTGAAAAATTTTCACCCTTTCCGATCAATAACCCTGCGTTATTGGGCAATAACGGTGGGTTATTATTTGTAAATGTTCCATTATTATATAAATAATAAGAAAGAACTGATAGAAACCTTTCACCGATTCCTCACCTAAAGGGAGGGTGCAGACCTTCTCTAACTTCCCCCCTATGTGGAGAGTAAAAAAGAAAAGCAGCAACTCAATATAGCTGCTGCTTTCTTTTTTTATATTACTTTATCAAATCGAGACTTCGACGGACGAAGTTGGTGAGGGCTTCGCCTCGGAGGAGTCCGTTCTGAAGGAGTGCGAGGTCGATGAGCTGATGGACGAGGGCATTGTCCTTGGCGTAGTTGCCGATGGTGTCGGTCTTCTTCTGCCTCTCGGCTTCGATGTCTTTGTTCACCTTCTGCAGTTCGTCCTTGCTTTCCTGACTGATTTCGTCGTATTTCTTATCCTTATTGCTCTGGTTGATGGCGTCCTTGCGAGCGGTCAGTCCCTTGATTTCTGCCTCGATTGGCTTGAGGGCTTCGGCAGTTGCTGACTCGCCTTCTTCGGTGACGCGCTTGATGAGTGGGTGGTCGGTGTTGACCACGACATTCATCATGTCGGGCATCTCGCCGTAGAAGTTCATGCCTTGCTGGAAGCGTGCCATATCCTTCATTCGACGCATGTATTCGCTCTGCGTGATGACGATTGGTGAGGCTTCTTCGCCCATTGCTTGTTCCTGCACGTTGAACTCAATCTTGTCGATCTTCGGCAGCTGGGTCTTGAACATGTCGGTGATGAGCGTGCCGTCGTTGTCCTCGTATTTATCGTCCTTGTTCTTGTTGATGAGGCGGTCGATGACATCGGAGTCGACACGTACGAAGCGGGTCTTCTCCATCTTCTCCTCCAGGAGTCCGAGCATGGCAGAGTCGAGTTCGCCATCCATGATGAGCACGCTGTAGCCTTTGTTCTTGGCTGCCTCGATGTAGGCGTACTGGGCATCGCGGTTCTGGGCATAGAGGTAGACGAGTGTGCCGTCCTTGTCGGTCTGATTATCCTTGACGAGGGTCTTGTATTCATCGTAAGTGAAGTACTTGCCTTCGGTATCTTTCAACAGGGCATAGGTTTTGGCCTTGTCGTAGTAGTCCTGCTCGGTCAGCATGCCGTAGCTGATGAATATCTTCAGGTCGTCCCACTTCTGCTCGAAGTCCTTGCGGTCGCTCTTGAAGATGCTCTGCAGACGGTCGCTCACCTTTTTAGTTATATAAGAGGAGATTTTCTTCACGTTACTGTCGCTCTGCAGGTAGCTGCGGCTCACGTTCAGTGGAATGTCCGGTGAGTCGATGACGCCGTGGAGCAGGGTGAGGAACTGTGGCACGATGCCTTCGACGCTGTCGGTCACGAATACCTGGTTGCAATAGAGCTGAATCTTGTTCTTCTGCAACTCGATGCTGTTCTTTACCTTCGGGAAGTAGAGCACGCCGGTGAGATTGAATGGGAAGTCCACGTTGAGGTGAATCCAGAACAGCGGCTCGTCGCTCATCGGATAGAGTTCGCGATAGAACTTCTTGTAGTCCTCGTCCTTCAGGTCGGCAGGCTTCTTGGTCCAGAGTGGGGTAGTGTCGTTGATGATGTTGTCCTCATCGGTATCGACCTGCTTGCCGTCCTTCCAGTCTTTCTTCTTGCCGAATGCGATGCTGACAGGGAGGAAGTGGCAGTACTTCTTCAGGAGGGTCTCGATGCGGCTTTCCTCGAGGAATTCCTTGCAGTCGTCGTCGATATACATGATGATATCGGTACCGCGGTCGTCCTTCTTGGCCTCTTCGATGGTGTACTCGGGACTGCCGTCGCATGACCATTTGACAGCCTTGCTACCTTCCTGCCAACTCTTCGTCACGATTTCCACCTTCTTGCTCACCATGAAGGCGCTGTAGAATCCAAGTCCGAAGTGGCCGATGATGGCGTTCGCATCTTCCTTATATTTGTCGAGGAAATCGTTGGCCGATGAGAAGGCAATCTGGTTGATATACTTGTCGATTTCCTCCTCGGTCATACCGATACCACGGTCGGTGACGGTCAGCGTACCTGCCTTCTTGTCGATGCTGACGCGGACGGTCAGGTCGCCTGCATCGCCCTTCAGTTCACCTTTTTGGGCAATGGTGCGTAGTTTCTGTGTGGCATCGACGGCATTGCTGACGATTTCACGGATAAAGATGTCATGATCACTATACAAGAACTTTTTGATGACGGGGAATATGTTCTCGGTCGTAACCCCAATGTTTCCTTTCATAATTATGTCGTTTTATTAAACCTCTCTCTTATCTCCCCCAAGGGGAGAGGATTACTACCGCCCTCCTTTCTCCTCTCCTTGGGAGGGGTGGGGGGAGGTTTTCCTTTATGGGGGTATTTTGCAAACACCGTGCCAATACTGCCTCCCTGCCAAAATGACAACGAGCATAAACACAAAAGATGCGAAGCGCTGGCTTCGCATCCTTTGTTAATAGCTCAAGGTTTTGCCCTCGTTCCAGACGGGGAGCAGAAGTCCGTGCTTGTCGGTACAATGCTCGTAGATCCACTGGCGGCGTTCAGCCGTGATGGTGTTCCACCACTGCGAGCAGGCGGGGTAGTGTACTTCGGCGTTCTCGTCGCCGTCCTTACGTGCTGCTTTCGTTGCGATGCGCTCTTTTTGTGAGATGGTGAGCGATGACCACCATGTGTTTAAATCTTCCATAATCACATTACTATTGCTTCAATATTTTTCCTTACTTTTTCTTTCGGTTCGTCGGCGGGATAGCCAATGGGGATGAGGACGGCCACTTCCTCATGAGGAGGAATGTCGAAAAGACGTTGACAAAGGAGCGCATCGAAATTGCATACCCAGCAGGTGCCGAGGCCTTGTTCGGCTGCGGCTAGGCAGAGGTGCTCCACGGCGATGGCGATGTCGATATTGCCATGATGCTTGCCGTCGGGGCGTATCCATTCCTCATCGTGCAGCACGGAGGCCACGATGACGGTTGGTGCTGTGGCGAACCACTCGCGGTTGTAACACTGACAGAGTTTCTGACGGTCGGCCTCGCTCTCGACGATGCGGAACCGCCACGGCTGGCGGTTGACGGCCGATGGTGACATGCGGACGCACTCCATCACATACTCCAGTTTCTCTTTCTCTACTGCCTGAGCTTTGTAGCTGCGGCAGCTGTAACGTTGTTTCGTTAAATCTAAGAAGGTCATAGGCAATTATTTATACACTTTCCATTCCCATATTCCTTTCACTCCCTCGTTGATGCTGACGCGGAGGTAGCGGTAGCGCTTACCGATTTTATCTACATGTGGCGAGCGCTTCTCAAGGGCGTGGATGGCGATGCGGTCCCACTTCAGTCCGTCGCGCGAGGCTTCGAGCTTGTAGGCATGGCCAGCGGTGGGGCGGACGAAGGCTATCTCGCTGCGGCCTATCTTTACCGTGTGACCCATATCGATCATCATCGTGGCTCCGTTGTCGGAGTCGGCGGCCATCCATCGTGAACCGTTCTGCCCATCAATGGCGAACTCGGGAACGAACTGCTCGGTGCGCTGGCATCGCTCGTCCTTGTTGTGACGGATGCGGAGGTCGGGGGCCTCGGACGATGCGGTTGCTGCTACGACTTTCAGCTGTCCGGGCTTGGCGTTCTTATGCAGATAGCCTACACCGTTGAGGTCGACCTTGACCTGACGGATGGTTCCGTCGGGGTTGAACTCCAGTCGGTTGACGTAAGTCTGACGGTTTGTGCTCCAGCGTCCGTATTCGAGGAAGGCGAGGTAGTAGTCGTCCGTTCCGTTGACGTTGAACACACATCCGTGACCCGGACCGAAGACTCCCGTCTCGATATTCGTGGTGCAGACGAGGTCGTGCTCAGGTGTCTCCCACGGACCGAGCGGCGAGGTGCGGCTCATCTGGTAGTAGTACTCGTAGCGCTCGTCACCTCCGATGGTGTAGAGGTAGTAGTAGATGCCACGACGCTTGAAGAAGATAGGTCCTTCGCTGTACTCCGTGCGGCGCGTGCGGATGGTCTGATACATGGTGTCGATGGTAGCCATGTCGGGCTTGAGGCGCACCACATTGCGGCTTCCCCAGAATGCGTAAGGCGTACCGTCGTCGTCGATGAAGATTTCCGTATCGATGGCATGCACATTGTCGCGTTCCCATAGACGGTTCTCCACGGTGAACGTATTGCCCTTGATGAGGCGGAACGGTCCGTCGGGACTATCGGCTACGGCAGGATACATGTAACCGTTGACGGTAGGGTAGATGTACCACCGTCCGCGATAGTTGACCGCCTTGCTCGGCGCCCAGTATTTCTCATTGTAGGCTTGGGGGAAATAAGTGCCCTCGAAACTCCAGTTGACGAAATCGCGCGACTTCCATACCACAGGTGGACCTGACGTGTCAAGTCCGCGGCCATATCCATCTGTGGTGGCATAGCAGTAGAAGGTTCCGTCGATTTCAACAATGCTTGCATCGGCAATCATATCGGGCACGAGTGCATTACCGAAGGGATTGGTTTGCCCCATAGTGAGCAAGCCAAAGGAGAAGCATAAGGTCAGTAAAAAGGTTCGTCGGGTCATAAGGTCGTAATGCGATAAAGAAAAGAATCCCCTCACACCTTATTATATATATAATAGGATGAGGGGATTGGGAAAGAGTATGATATTACTTGTTGAGTGCAAGAGCCACGTTCACAGCACAAGCAACAGTACATCCTACCATTGGGTTGTTACCAATGCCGAGGAAGCCCATCATCTCTACGTGTGCAGGAACTGAAGAAGAACCTGCGAACTGAGCATCTGAGTGCATACGTCCGAGGGTATCGGTCATACCGTAAGATGCAGGACCTGCAGCCATGTTGTCTGGGTGGAGTGTACGTCCTGTACCGCCACCTGAAGCTACTGAGAAGTAAGGCTTGCCTGCGAGCACGCGCTCCTTCTTGTAGGTACCTGCAACTGGGTGCTGGAAACGAGTTGGGTTGGTTGAGTTACCTGTGATGCTGACATCAACGTCTTCCATCCACATGATAGCAACACCTTCGCGAACATCGTCAGCGCCATAGCAGTTCACCTTAGCACGAGGACCGTCGCTGTAAGGAATGCGCTTTACAACGTCAACCTTACCAGTGTAGTAATCGAACTTAGTCTGTACGTAAGTGAATCCGTTGATACGGCTGATAATCATTGCAGCATCCTTACCGAGACCGTTGAGGATAACGCGCAATGGGTTTTTACGTACTTTGTTTGCCATCTCAGCAATCTTGATTGCACCTTCAGCAGCAGCGAATGACTCGTGACCTGCGAGGAATGCGAAACACTGAGTCTCTTCGCGCAACAGACGTGCTGCAAGGTTACCGTGTCCAAGACCTACCTTACGATCGTCAGCTACAGAGCCAGGAATACAGAATGCCTGCAGACCGATACCGATTGCCTCGGCAGCATCTGCTGCGTTCTTGCAACCTTTCTTGATAGCGATAGCACAACCACAAACGTATGCCCACTTTGCGTTCTCGAAGCAAATCATCTGTGTTTCTTCACATGTCTTATAGGGATCGAGACCTGCCTTTTCGCAGATTTCGTTAGCTTCTTCAATCGAAGCAATGCCGTTCTCGTTCAATGCAGCGAGTATCTGCTTGATACGACGGTCTTGTGATTCAAATTTCACTTCTCTTATCATAGTCTTATTTACTATTTGACGATTTAACTATTTACAATTTCTATTATTTAGTCATTCATTATTTCTTTATTGAGCAATTCGTCTATTACCTTATTTATTATTTATATAATCAGATATTCTTCATTTCGCCCCTTGATGATATTGGTCTTAACAGTAACGATTGATGCTACGATAATCTTGAGCAACTCTAGATTCTCATCGCATAATTCTTTCAACAGTTCCTGCTTTTTTATTCCGCTTTCACCAATCAACTCAATCCAGTGAGAAGTCTCGTCCAATTCCTCTTCCACTATTTTCAGTTTGTTCAGGAAATCCTTGTCGGACTTCGCAAGGCAAGCTGCACAATAGTTTGAGTAGGGTGATGTCCCAGAGCGCATAATTTGGTTTGCTAACGCTTTTGATGATACCGAATGTGGCATCTCGTCGACAAGCCGTATGATTCTCAGCGCAAACTGTTTCAACCGGAACTTTAACTCTGCCTCTGTCATGATGAAAATGAACAAATAGAGAATAATCCAATTAACAATAAATAGTCAATAGAAAATTGTCCAATTGTAAATGAGACTATTCTTTACGTGGGTCGATAGATTTAACTGCGCCTTGTTCTGGTTTTGTGCGGCCATAGGTACCAGTTACACTCTTGAGAGCTTCGTCAGCAGGAACGCCTTTCTTTACGGCATCCATGAACTTACCCATGTGAACAAATTCGTATCCGCATACTTGATTGTCGCTGTCGAGATACATCTTCGTGATGTAGCCTTCAGTCAGCTGCAAGTAACGAGTACCCTTTGCCTTCGTTCCGTAGAGGGTACCACACTGTGATACGAGACCCTTTCCAAGGTCCTCCAAACCTGCACCAATCACGAGACCACCTTCTGAGAACGCACTCTGAGTACGTCCGTAAACTATCTGAAGGAAGAGTTCGCGCATTGCAGTGTTGATAGCGTCGCAAACGAGGTCGGTATTCAGCGCTTCGAGGATAGTCTTACCAGGAAGAATCTCTGATGCCATAGCAGCAGAGTGAGTCATACCTGAACAACCGATAGTTTCAACGAGACATTCCTCGATGATTCCATCCTTAACATTAAGACTAAGCTTACAGCAGCCCTGCTGAGGGGCACACCAACCAATACCGTGTGTCATACCAGAGATATCCTTAATCTCCTTTGCCTGAATCCATTTTCCTTCCTCAGGAATTGGAGCAGGTCCGTGATTAGGACCTTTGGCTACACAGCACATTTCTTGTACTTCTTTTGAATAAACCATAATAAAACTAAATTTGTTATATAACTAATAGCTGTTAATATATATCGAAATCTTTTGCAAAGATACAAATAAATTTATAATTTATAATGTATAATTTATAATATTTTTAATTTTTCTTGCTTATTCATGTCGTATAGCATCGATTGGGTCCATGTTTGCTGCTTTGCGGGCAGGGATATAGCCGAATAGCACACCGATAACTACACACACACCGAACGACAGAAAGATAGACCACGCCGGTACGATGCTCGGCATTCCCATTTTCGGCAGCAGACTTGATGCTCCGACCCCCAACAGCACGCCGAAGATACCTCCTGTCAGACTGATGAGAATAGACTCAATCAGGAACTGAACGCTGATGACGAAGCCTGTAGCACCCACTGCCATACGCAGACCAATCTCTTTCGTACGTTCTGTCACACTCACCAGCATGATGTTCATGATACCGATACCGGCAATCAACAGCGAGAATCCTGCTGCGATACCCAGAATCATCGTCACAGTATCCATTGTGTTCGACATCGTCTCCATCATCTCGGCTTGAGAACGGATGTTGAAGTCGTCAACCGCACCATCTTTTAATTTATGTGAGCGACGCAGTATCTGGGTCAGCTCTTCGATGGCATGATCAGACATCTCTTCCGTGATGGCTGAGCAGACGATAGACCCATAGTAGGTCTGGGCAGAGATACGTTTCATCACACAGGTATAAGGTGCGACAATCACGTTGTCTTGGTCCATTCCCCAACTGTTGTATCCTTTCGACTTCAGTACGCCTATCACCTTCATTGGGATGGACTTGAAGCGGATGTTCTTGCCGATAGGGTCAGCACCGTTGAACAATTCGTCGACGATGGTTTTACCCACTACGCACACTTTGGCCGACTTACGGATATCTTCCTCTGTGAAGAAATCTCCGTCTTGAATGTCCCATTGCCTGATTTTCAGGTAGTCGGTCGATTCGCCGTAAATCGTGGAAGTCGTGTTGTTGTTTCCATAAATCACCTGTCCGCTTGATGACACTTCAGGCGATACATAGGTCACATATTTCTTCTCGTTCATGATGGCTTCGAGGTCTGCAGGCTTCAGGGTCTGCATTTGAGACGGGTCACGACGCACACCACCACGCATATCAGCACCCGGGCGAATGGTCAGCAGGTTCGTGCCCTGCTTGGCCAACTCCTCACGGATACTTTCTTTCGAGCCTTGACCGATACTCATCATCGTGATGACTGCTCCCACACCGATGATGATACCCAGCATACTGAGAAACGAACGCAGTTTGTTGCTCGCCACAGCTCGCAGTGATACCTTAAATAAGTTCTGTATATTCATTATCTATAAACTCTAAACTTTTAATTCTTCGCTCTCCACTCTTTCTTGGCTCCCTCCCTTTGAGGGGAGGGCGGGGAGAGGGGCATTTTAATCATCCGCTTTTGGCAACGCAGCCAATGCTTCTGCTGCCGATTTGATGTTGTTGTTAATCGTATCTTCACGAATCTTCCCGTCACGCAGATAGATATTGCGCGATGAATATTCTGCAATCTCAGGGTTGTGGGTCACGAAGATGATGGTGTGTCCTTGCTTGTATAGCTCTTGGAACAGCACCAGCACTTCGAACGAAGTACGGGTGTCGAGGTTACCTGTTGCTTCGTCGGCCAGCAACACAGCGGGATCGTTCACTAATGCTCTTGCAATCGCAACACGCTGCATCTGACCACCCGACATCTGGTTCGACTTGTGATACAGACGGTCGCCCAGTCCCACAGCCTCCAGTGCCTTGATAGCTGCTGCCTTACGTTGCTTCGAATTATACTTGCTGTTGTACATCAACGGCAGTTCTACGTTCTCCACTGCGGTCGTATTGGCCAGCAGGTTGTAGTTCTGGAAGATGAACCCGATTTTCTTATTGCGCAGATGAGCACGCTGGCTTTTCGACATCTTTCTCACAGGCACACCATCCAGATAATACTCTCCCGACGTAGGGGTGTCGAGGCAGCCTAACTGGTTCAGAAGGGTGGACTTACCCGAACCTGATGTGCCTTGTATGGTGACAAACTCGCCTTCGTGAATCTTGAACGATACGCCACGAAGGGCTTTCACCACTTCCGATCCCACGTGAAAGTAGCGCTTCACGTTTTCGAGTTCGATGACGACCTTGCTATTCTCTTCTTTCATGGTCACTCTGTTTTTGTGTGATTTATCGGCCTCCACCCATTGGACGACCACCTCCTGCAGCTCCAGCACCTGGACGGCCTGCTCCTGCTCCTGCACCAGCAGCACCAGCACCTGGACGGCCTTGACCTGCAGCACCGGCACCTTGACGGTTGTTGTTTCTGTTACGTCCTGGCATGAATGGGTTGGTTGGAGCCTCTTCTACTTCTTCCTCAGGCATTACAAACTCAGTGATGATTTCCGTTCCTTCCTTGATGCCTGAAAGTACTTCTGTGTAAATTCCGTTTGTGCGTCCCACCTGAATAGGAATGGCTTTGAACACCTTTCCTTCTTGTACCCATACCTTTGTTGGGCCTTCACAGTCCTCAATCTTCTCATCGTCTTGCAATAACAGTTCGTTTGGTGCAAATCGCAATGCCTTAGCAGGTACCGACATAATATCGTGCATCTCCATCGTATAGATGGTCACGTTGGCAGTCAGACCTGGTTTCAGCTTCAGTGATTCGTTGGGGGCAGAGATGACAACCTCGTAAGTAACCACATTGCTCTCAGTGGTAGCTTGCTGACGTACTTGTGTGACTGCGCCTTCGAATGTGTCGTCAGGATAGGTATCTACGGTGAACATCACACGCTGACCTTCCTTTACTCCACCTATGTCGGCTTCGTCAATCTTTGCAATCACTCGCATGTTTGTCAGGTCCTGAGCGATGATGAACAGGGTAGGGGTGGTCATCGCCGAAGCAACGGTCTGACCCTCTTCCACCTCACGGCTCAGCACGATACCGTCGATAGGTGAGGTAATGGTGGCATAGCCCAGGTTCGTTTGTGCTTTCTGTACACTCATTCGCTGTACTGCCACTTGCTGCAGTGCCTGCTCATAGCTCAGACGCGCACTCTCGTAGTCGTTTGTACTCACCAGTCCTTTCTCGTATAGTGTCTTGTAACGGTTGTAGTTTGAAGTCTGATAGTTCAGGTTACTCTCATAGTTCGACAGGTTGCTTTTTGCTGAAGCCAGTTCGCTCAGCAGGTTTGTCTTGTCCAGTTCGGCAATCACATCGCCCTTGTGCACCTCACTGTTGTAGTCCACATAGATTCTGTCGATGATACCCGATACCTGTGTACCTACTTCCACCTGCGTTACTGGTTCAATAGTTCCTGTAGCGGTGATACTGGTTGAAAGGTCGTGTTTTGCCACTACGTCTGTATTGTATGTCACCTTGGCTTCCTTGGAACAACTTGCAAAGGTGAAACCTACGATAGCAACAAGTGCTGCTAATTTGATCATTGATTTGTTCATATTTATATTATTATTTTTTATATCTTCACTTTTAAAGAAGTTAACTCACTTTGTTCGTGGAAGTTAATGAGCTAAAGCTCATGGAAGTTAACTCGCTTTGCTCGAGGACGTTACTTTGCTGATGTAAACACCTGCAGTCTGTCGTCCTGCGCTTCAGCGCATAACTTCCTGCCTGCTTGCAGGCTTTACTCCCATTTTTACTTCCATTTTAACTTCCTCTTTTACTTCCTCTTTAACTTCTTATAATTTTATCGCCTCTCCCTGATAAAATCTCAACATCGCCAGATTATACAATGTTGTGTACTTACTCTGCAGCAGCTGCTGTTCAGCCTGCAGCAAGTTTGTCTTACCCGATGTCAGTTCGATGATGTTTTTCAGACCCAGACGGAACTGCTCGCTCACCAAGTCGTAGCTCTGTTGCATACTCTGCACGTTCGTCTTTGCGTAGAGATACTGCTGCTGAGCCGTGTAGGCATTCAGCCAGTAGTTCTCGATGGTGCTGTACAGCGTCTTCTGAGCATCCTGCAGTTGCAGCTCGCTGTTATACTGAGTCAGTCGTGCCTTGCGTACGTTAGTCATGTTCTGCTTCTGGTCGAAGATAGGCACTTGTACCGATACACCCAATGAGTTGCTGAGGTTGGTCTTCACCTGACGGAAGAACGAAGTGTGGATGCCGCTCGAGTTGTTCGTACCCATACTTGCAGTTAGGTTCACAGTCGGCAGATAGCCGGCTTTCGCGATATCGACAGCCAGGTCGCTCGCCTCCATGTTCAGCTTACTGCTCTTGATTTCTGGGCGGTTGGCCAATGCAGCGTTAAACACCGTAGCCTTGTCGGGGATAGGAGTCAATACAGCCGCTTCCGACACATTGTCCGTTACCACAGCGAATTCCTGCGAATCCATCAGTTCCAACAACTGCTTCAGCTGCATCTTGTTGTTCTCCAGCTGCGACTTGCTGTTCACGATGTTATACTCGTCCTGTGACACCTGAGCTTCCAGTTGCACAAGGTCCACCTTAGCCAGACTTCCCACTTCTACCATCACCTTGGCACGGTCGCGCTGCTGCTGAGAGGCTTTCAGGATTTCCTCGTTCACCTTTACAGCCTCAGTCTGATACAGAATCTGCACATACAACTGAGTGATTTGCTCCTGAATCGAGTTTGCTGTGCGCTCAGTGTCTAATTCCGACATAGCTTGCGTGTACTCGTTGCGCTTGATGGTTTTTGTGTTTCTTCCACCGTTCCACACCGTCACGCTTGCGTTCAATCCGTAACTACCATTATACGAGGTTGTGTTTCTCGTGGTAGTCATGGTACCATTGGTAAGGTTGATGGTCGATTCACTGAAGGGTCGCCAAGAACCGTTTTGGTTAGTACTGAACGACAGTGAAGGGAACAATGCCGCTTTCGACTGTTTTACGTCCAGTTCATTCTGAGCATTGGTCAGCCTACTCTGTTTCAGCTGAATATTGTTTTCCAATGCATAATCAATACATTCCTGGAGTGTCCACTGACGCTGAGCCAGCACCCCCGTGCTACTCAGACAAGCTCCAAGAACTACAAAAACCAGTTTTCTCATTTACTATCTATTCTAATAACTTTTCACTTTTCACTCTTCACTCTTCACTCCCTTCCCGCTCCCTATTCTCCCCCTTGAGGGGGAGTTAGTAGGGGGCTGTATGGATGCAGTCGATCTATAAGCCGGGTTCTGTCATCACGCACGCGTGATGGTCTGTCATTTATCCCAATTATGTGTCACCACACAACTTTAGCGTTCTACCCTGTAGCTCGGGCGAGCAACCCTCAAGCGCTACTATACATGAACTTGCAGCTTCCAAGATGCACAGCCGGCATGTCACCACACCGCTGGTAGGCTCTTACCCCACCTTCTCACCCTTACCCCCTTAATTCGTGAAGCGTTTAGCGTGAAGCGATAGAATTTTTTCTTCACTTTTCACTTTTCACTTTTTACTTTTCACTTTAAGTGGGCGGTTATTTTCTTCTGCATTACTCAACCCTCGCGGACTGCTTCTATATTAGGAAGTGGAATGCTCTGTACTGCCCGGACTTTCCTCCCACAATACCGATGTATGCAAGCATACCAGCGAATGTCAGCGACAGACCGTCCGACTGCTTTCAGCCTGCAAAATTAGTAATAATTTTGTATAGCACAATGAAAACACCCTCCTTTTTATGTTTTTTTAGCGAAAAGACACCGTGATAAAAACAAAAAGGCGGAAAACCGCCTTCCTGTGTGACCCGCTTGGGGCTCGAACCCAAGACCCCCACATTAAAAGTGTGATGCTCTACCTACTGAGCTAGCGAGTCTAACCTTATCAGCTTGCGAGTGCTTTTTTGCAGGCTTTTAACCCTGCTTTTCTCGTAAGCGGCTGCAAAGTTAGTAAGTTTTTTTGGTTTGACAATAACTTTTTCGAAAAAAAACACGTATCTTTGCAAAAAAATAGGGAAGTGTGCTATGTATTGGGTTATTATTATCATACAAATTGGAGAATATCTGTTTGATGTGCTGTTGGATCTGTTGAACATCAAGGCTTCGCATCGTCCGATTCCGAAGGTGTTGGAGGGATTGTATGATGATGTGGCTTATGGACGTCAACAGGCGTATTTCCGTATTAATAAAAAGGTGGGGTTTGTCTCCTCGTTTGTGACTACTGTGCTGTCGATTGGTTTGTTTGCCTTCGGGGCTTACGGCTGGATGGACGGGGTGGTGCGAGAGGCGACGGATTCGAACATCTGGCGCACGCTACTGTTCTTCGGTTTCTTCGGAGCAATCAGTTGGTTGGTGTCGCTGCCGTTCGATATTTACGACACGTTCGTGGTGGAACAGCGTTTCGGTTTCAACAAAGTGACGCCTCGTCTGTTTGTGCTTGATACGCTGAAGAGTCTGGCTTTGACGATTGTGCTGGGAGGCGGTCTGCTGGCCTTGGCGGTATGGATTTATGAACTGACGCCTGCGTATTTCTGGCTCTTGGCTTGGGGTGTGCTGACGTTGGTGATGTTGTTTTTCCAGTATTTCTATTCGGTGTTGCTGGTACCGCTGTTCAACAAGCAGACTCCGCTGCCTGAGGGTGAACTGCGTGATGCTATCGAGGCTTTTGCCGCGAAGGTGGACTTCAGATTGAAAAATATCTATGTGATTGACGGTTCGAAGCGGAGTACGCATTCGAATGCGTATTTCACGGGATGGGGACGCCAGAAGCGGGTGGTGTTGTATGACACGCTGATGGATCAGTTGACAACTGAGGAGATTGTGGGGGTATTGGCGCACGAGATAGGGCACTATAAGCATCGGCATATCATCCAGTCGGTCCTGATTGGAATCGTGACCTCACTGGTGACGCTCTATCTGTTTGGTTTGGTGATTGATAATCAGGCTATTGCTGTGGCTGCTGGTAGCACGGAACCGTCGTTCTATGTGAACCTCACGGTGTTCTCGCTGATTTACTCGCCACTGACGATGCTATTGGGCATTGTGAGCAATATGTGGTCGCGCCATAACGAGCGGCAGGCTGATGCGTTTGCGCGTCAGCACGGGGTGGGGAGTGATGAGGCGAATGCCTTGAAAAAGATGTCGGCGAAGAGCCTTTCGAACCTGACGCCACATCCGTTTGTGGTGTTTGTCAATTATTCACATCCAACGCTGGCAGAACGGGTGGAGCATCTTACAATGTCCGTTTGATGCGTGTGAGGGTTAGCATGTTGGTGACGTTGTCGAACTTGACCACCATCTCGTCGTTGTTCACTTCATGTATGCTGGTTTCGCTTTCTGCGAGTCGTGCTTGGATGATTGGTTGGATGACTGCTGTATCGGAATAGTTTTTCATAAGGTCGACGTAATAGTCGGCGTCGAAATAGGGGTTTGGTCGCAGAGCATATCCCTTCACGTACTTGAAGGTGCATGACTCGCCGGTGGTATGGAGTCGGTCACCATCGAGTTTCCATGTGCCTTGATAGTCGGTTTTGTATTCGAGAATGATGGTATTGGTGACGCCATACTCTCCGAGGGTGAGGTCGTAGTAGATTTCGAATTCGCCCGATTCGTGTTCGGTGTGGTCTGCGCGGAACTCATCGATGTTCTCATGTAGATAGGTCATGTAGGCGGTAGGAAGTTGCTGAGCGGAGTCAGCTTTTACGTTTTCTGAATA
Source organism: Bacteroidaceae bacterium (assembly GCA_017529865.1). GTDB lineage: Bacteria > Bacteroidota > Bacteroidia > Bacteroidales > Bacteroidaceae > Colivivens. Next base: position 37,619 of record JAFXNA010000021.1, on the reverse strand, counting down.
GGTTGACGAATAGCTCCACTTGCCTATCAGTTTGTTTTCAATGGCTGATTGTCCGCACGAGATAAAGAGCAGTGCGACCAGTAGTGTGTATGTAAACGGTTTCATAATTGCGGTATGTGGATTGATTTGCGGTGCAAAGATAGCAAAAAATTCGCTTTGCGCAAAATGCTACGCCTCGAAAAATCAAATACATTTGTTTTTTTGCTCGGCTTAAACGCATTTTTCATAATTCATAATTCATAATTCATATTTAATTCGTTTTTACATTATATAATTTTTTCATTTTTACATTTTTTATTATCTTTGCAGCCGTTTAAAGATGAAATATCCGTTTGTCATATTATTGACCGTGTGTGGCATGTGTTGCTTGTCAATGGTGTCGTGTAAATTCGGCTCAGAAGGGTCGGACGAGGACATCGTGGCTGACTCAACAGCGGTCGATTCGCTGGGACTGGAGGAATTGGACTTGTTTGAAGAGGTGGTCATTCCGAAGGCTGCCGACGAGGTGTTTGATGATTTTTTGTTCACCTACGTGTCGAACGCTTCCTTCCGTCAGCAGCGCACGAAGGGGACTGAGTCGCTTGATATGAACGACGATGATGCTGCGGTGATGATTTACGAACGTGATAACGACTTGGCATTGCAGAAAGACACAACGCTGCAGCAGGTGATTTTAGAGAAGATTGATTGGGACGAGAATACCATCCACCATTTTCACTTCAACAAGAATCAGGGACAGTGGTTTCTCTCGGCTGAGGAGGATGTCGACATATCGGACGTGCCTAATGCCAGTTTCCTGGTATTCCTGAAGGACTTCCTCACTGACTCGCTCTATCGTCACGAATCGATAGACTTGCCATTGCTGATGAAGTATTATTCGGAAGAAGATGACGGAATAGTGGAGGCGGAGTTGTCGTTCGAGGAATGGGACGAGATTTATCGTGATCTGCCCCGATTGGACGATTACATGTATAATGTGGATTATGGACAGTCGCTCATCAGTAGCAACCGCAAGTCGTTGCTGCTGAAGGGAATGAGCAATGGATTGTTCATGAAGTTCCATTTCGGATTTTCTGACGGACGTTGGATGTTGATTGAATTAGAGTAGGATATAAAGTTGATAGTGTAAAGTTGAAAGTGTAAAGTCAGTTGAAACGTTCATAGTAGAGAGTAAATTTACTTCTAAACTTTAAAATCTGCCTTTAAACTATAAACTATAAACATTAAACTTTAATAATGTATAGGAAGATACAAAATACTTTTGGAATAGAGGCTCAAGCCGATCGGGTACTGGAGTATCGCACAGAGGCTGAGTTGCGCACTTTCGTGTCAGTCTTGGCGGGCGAAACGGTATTGCATGTCGGTGCAGGCAGTAATCTGCTGTTTACGCGCGACTTCAAGGGTGTGGTGCTACATAGCGGCATCCGCCTTGTGATGCCTGTACATGAGGACGCAGAGCATGTGTGGGTGAAAGCAGGAGCTGGCATTACGTGGGATGATTTCGTAGCATACACCATCGCTCGCGGATGGAGTGGGGCAGAGAACCTCTCGCTGATTCCCGGTGAGGTAGGTGCCAGTGCTGTGCAGAACATCGGAGCGTACGGTGTGGAGGCAAAGGACCTGATAGAGTGGGTCGATTGCATCAGTCTTACAGACGGCTCGTCGCGTCGTTTTGTTGTAGGGGAATGCCAGTACGGCTATCGCACCAGCATCTTCAAGACCGACCTCAAGGGACAGTATGCCGTGACCTATGTCACCTATCGGCTCTCGAAGCAGTTTGTGCCCCGACTTGAGTACGGAAACCTCAGCAGTCTGTTGGCAGAAAAGCCTGGACTCACAGCCGCTGATGTGCGTCGAACGATTATTGACATCCGTCGAGAGAAATTGCCTGACCCGAAAGTGTTGGGTAATGCGGGATCGTTCTTTATGAATCCAGTGGTGAGCCGTCAGAAATTTGAGGATTTGTGGGCATTGTATCCACAGATGCCGCATTATGATGTGGAACACGGAGTAAAGATACCGGCCGGATGGCTCATTGAGCAGTGTGGGTGGAAGGGACGTTCGTTAGGTCCGGCAGGTGTGTACGAGAAGCAGGCACTCATCCTCGTCAATCACGGTGGAGCCACAGGAGCCGATATCCTGCGGTTGTGTCACTCTATTCAACATGATGTTGCAGAGCGGTTCGACATCCTCATCCAACCTGAAGTGAATGTGTTATGAAACTCACAATATTAGGAAGCGGAACCAGTAACGGAGTGCCCCAGATAGGGTGTAACTGTACCACCTGTCGCAGCACCGATCCGCGCGACAAGCGGTTGCGTTGTTCGTCGCTTCTTGAACACGAAGGAACCACGATCCTCATCGATTGCGGCCCCGATTTCCGTCAGCAGATGCTGGCGCTGCCACAGTTCCCCAAGATTGATGCCATCTTTCTTACCCATGAGCACTACGACCATGTGGGTGGTATCGATGATATCCGTCCTGGTATTCTCTTCGGTGACGTAGAGATCTATACAGAGGACTTTGTGGCTGCACACCTCATGGAGCGCATTCCATATTGTTTCACACCACCCGAGCGGCGCTATCCAGGCGTGCCGGCTATCACTCTTGAACACATGGAACCACATCAGCCCATTACGATAGGTAGCCTAACGGTGATGCCCTTACGCGTGATGCACGGGAAACTGCCTATCGTGGGATTTCGTATCGGCGGTCTCGCCTATATCACCGATATGAAGACCATACCTGATGAAGAGTGGCAATATCTGCAAGGAGTCGATACGCTTATTGTCAATGCCCTGCACTACAGACCCCATCCAGCTCATCAGACAGTAACGGAAGCCATTGCATTTGCACAGCGAGTAGGGGCACGACAGACCTATTTCGTCCACATGAGCCACTTCGTGCTGCCCCATGCAGAAGCTGAGCAAATGCTCCCACCAGGTATCCATTATGCCTACGATGGACTGACATTAGAGATACCAGCATAACAAAAGCTCCTTATCTATGGAAAACAATCGTTTGGGGACTTGTGAAAGCCTTTGATGTTATGTTTTAGACTTAATGAATGTTAAAACGGGGGGATGTGGGGACATTTATTACATAAATGTTTGTTCATGCCACGAAAAAACACTAACTTTGCGGCTCATTGTATTATATATATATATAAGGAGTTAAAGGAATAGTATTTCACTAAATACGAAAAAGTTTAAGAAGAAAATGAATGGTAAGAGATTGCTTTTGAGTGTTGGTACGCTGTGTATGGTACTAATGGTGCAGGCACAGGATTTAACGCTCAACCTTCAGAAAGCTATTGACATTGCGTTGGCTGAGAACCCCACAATCAGGGTGGCCGACAAGGAAATCGAGTTGAAACGTATTGCAGATACTGAGGCGTGGCAGGCATTGCTGCCTGAAGTGACGGCGAATGCCAGCATTCAGCATACATTGTTGGCTGCCGAGATGAATCTGGGTGGTCAGAAGTTTAAGATGGGTGCTGACAACCGTAACACAGCTGCGGCATCTGCAACTTTGTCTGTGCCTGTGTTCGCTCCAGCTGTCTATCAGTCGATGAAGCTGACGAAGATGGACATCGAACTGGCTCGCGAGAAGGCACGCAGTTCACGTCTCGACCTCATCAACCAAGTGACAAAAGCTTATTATCAGATGCTGTTGGCTCAGGATTCCTACGAGGTGATGCAGCAGAGCTACGATATCAGCAAGGAGAACTACGATGTTATCAGTTCGAAGTTCGATGTAGGTCGCGTAAGCGAGTACGACAAGATTACTGCTGAGGTGCAGATGCGCTCGATGAATTCGAGTCTGGTGAGTGCTCAGACGGGTCTGACACTTGCTGAATTGCAGCTGAAGGTGCTCATGGGTATCAATACCGATGTGAAGGTAGTGATTGACGATAAGTTGGAGAACTACGAGACCGCATTGAAGTTGGAAAACATTGATGAGGGTGAATCGTTGCTGCAAAACAACTCTGCCATTCGTCAGTTGGACATGAACCGTTCGATGTTGGAACGCACGCTGAAGATGCAGCGCACCAACTTCATGCCTAACGTGGCATTCTCGCTTACTGGTCAGTATCAGTCGTTGCAGAACGACAACTGGCGCATCTGGAACTACGAATGGTCACCATCAGCTTCGTTCACCATCGCGGTAAGCATTCCTATCTTCCGTGCATCCAACTGGACTAAGTTGAAGTCGACGAAGTTGCAGATTGCTTCGCTCGAGGACACGAAGGCCAACACCCAACGTCAGCTTGCAATGGCTGCTCAGAACTATATGCACAACATGGCAGCGAGTATGGCACAGGTGAACAGCAACCGAGAGGCTATCATGAAGGCCGACAAGGCGCTGTCGATTGCGAAGACCAGATATGATGTGGGTCGTGGAACCATCCTCGAACTGAACCAGAGTGAGGTGGCGCTGACACAAGCTCAGTTGACTTACAACCAGTCTATCTACGACTATCTGCGCAACAAGGCAGAGTTGGATTATACGTTGGGAAGGGAGACTTACTTAAGATAAGAAACCTCCCCCCGCCCCTCCCAAGGAGGGGAGCCAGGTGTGCAGGTTATTAATCTTCTCCCCTTGGGGGAGATAAGAGAGAGGTTTAAAATAAAATTATAGTATATGAAGAAGATCGTTTTAGTATCAATGGTTTTTGCCGTATTCATGTCGTTTTGTTCTTGTGGAGAGCAGAAAGACGAGAAGAAGAAAGCAGACGAAAAACCTGAAGTGAAGCTTGCTCAAGTCGAGACACGTCTGGTGCCTCAGACTGAGACTTACACAGCTACCGTGGAGAGTGATGTGAAGAACAACATCGCACCAAACACTCCGTATCGTATTGAGAAAATCTATGTAGAAGTAGGCGACAATGTACGCAAGGGACAGGTACTCGTACAGCTCGATGCGTCGAACCTGCGTCAGTTGAAGTTGCAGATTGAGAACGTGAAGATGGAATTCAACCGTACCAGCCAGCTCTTCAGCGTAGGTGGTGCCTCACAGACCGAGTACGACAACGCTAAGACTCAGCTCGATGTGCTGACGACTCAGTACGCACAAATGGTGCAGAACACTCAGCTGACTGCTCCTATCAGCGGTGTGGTGACTGCTCGTAATTATGATAGCGGCGATATGTATTCGGCTGCATTGCCAATCCTTACCGTTGAGCAGTTGAACCCTGTGAAGCTCATCATCAACGTGTCGGAGGTATATTATAAGAACGTCGTAGTAGGTCAGCCTGTCGACATTGCCCTCGATGCCTACGAAGGTGAAGTGTTCGCTGGAAAGGTATCTATCGTATATCCGACTGTGGACAAGACAACTCATACATTCCCTGTAGAGGTGACTGTAGCCAACAAGAACCAGAAGGTGCGTCCAGGTATGTTTGCACGTGCCACTATCAGTTTCGACCAGATCGAGCGTGTGATGGTTCCCGATATGGCTATCGTGAAGCAGGTAGGTGCCGGCGACCGTTATGTCTACACCTATAAGGACGGAAAGGTAAGCTACGACAAGGTAGAACTTGGCAAGCACATGGGCGAGCAGTACGAAGTGAAGAGTGGGGTAGAGCCTGGTGCACAGGTAGTGGTTGCAGGTATGTCTCGTCTGGCTAACGGACGTGAAGTAACAGTAGTGAAATAATAATAAAAACCTCCCCCGCCCCCTCCCAAGGAGGGGAGTCTTCTCCCCTTTGGGGAGATAAGAGAGGGGTCTTAACATAATAATTATGAGTCTATACGAAGGGGCGGTGAAACGCCCGATTATGACGAGCCTCGTCTTCCTTGCAGTCGTCATCTTAGGTGTGTTCTCGGCATTGAAGTTGCCTATCGACTTGTTCCCGGACATCGATACGAACACCATCATGATCATGACGTACTACAACGGAGCATCGGCAAACGATATTGAAAACAATGTGACGCGTCCGTTGGAGAACACACTGAACTCTATTGAGCACTTGAAGCATATCACTTCGAACTCAAGGGATAATGTATCGGTTGTTACACTCCAATTCGAATACGGTTACGATATCGATGACCTCACGAATGACGTCCGCGATAAACTGGATATGGTGGCGAATGCATTGCCTAACGATGCCAACCAACCGATATTGTTCAAGTTCTCAGCCGACATGATGCCTATCTTGGTGCTTTCAGCTCAGGCTCACGAAAGTCAGAAGGCACTTTACAAGATTCTTGATGAATATGTAGCCAATCCGTTGGCCCGTGTTGACGGAGTCGGTTCGGTATCTATATCAGGTGCTCCGGAGCGTGAAATCAACATCTACATGGATGCCCAGAAGATGGAGGCGTACGGACTGAGTGCCGCTCAGGTCAGCGCTGCTATCGCAGCAGAGAACATGAATGCTACGGGTGGTACCGTAGATATCGGTACCCAGACCTATATCGTGCGTGTGGAGGGTGAGTTCAACGACCCGCAAGAGATGGGCAATGTGGTGGTAGGTCAGCGCAATGGTGCCATCGTGTATCTGCGTGATGTGGCTCGCATCGTGGACGATGTGGAAGAGCGTGCCCAGCGTACTTTCACGAATGGTGTGCAGGGTGCGATGATTATCGTGCAGAAGCAGAGTGGTGCCAACTCTGTGGCCATATCTAACAAGGTGATGGAGATGTTGCCCACGCTGAAGAAGAATCTTCCTTCGGACGTGAACCTCGGTGTCATTGTCAATACATCCGACAACATCACCAACACCGTGAAGTCACTTACCGAAACAATTGCGTATGCGATGATATTCGTGGTGTTGGTTGTGTTTGTGTTCCTCGGTCGTTGGCGTGCTACAGTCATCATCGCAATCACCATCCCTATGTCGCTCATCGCATCGTTCATCTATCTGTATGCGACAGGCGGTTCGTTCAACATCGTATCTCTCTCATGTCTCTCTATCGCTATCGGTAGCGTTGTCGATGATGCCATTGTGGTGTTGGAGAACGTGACGACCCATATCGAACGTGGTTCGGATCCGAAACAGGCAGCCATCCATGCTACCAACGAGGTGGCCATTTCCGTTATCGCCTCTACGCTCACCATGATAGCCGTGTTCTTCCCGCTCACCATGGTGGCAGGTATGACCGGTGTGCTGTTCCGTCAGTTGGGTTGGATGATGTGTATCATCATGACCATCTCCACCACTTCGGCACTCTCGTTCACCCCGATGCTCTGTTCACAGATGCTCAAGTTGCAGAAGAAGCAGGGAAAACTGTTCAAGAAGATTTACGGACCTATCCAGCGTTTGCTCGACCGTCTCGATGACTGGTATGAGCATCGTATTGCATGGGCAACCCGTCATCGATGGACTGTCATCATCGGCTGTATCGTGTTCTTCGGACTGAGTATCCTCACCATGCAGTTGGCAGGTATCAAGAGCGAGTTCTTCCCTGCTAACGACTCAGGCCGTGTGGGTGCAACACTTGAGTTGCCTATCGGAACGCGTGTGGAGAAAGCAGAGGAGATAGCTACCTATTTGGCAGACACATGGATGAAGCGTTATGGCAAGATGCTCAACGCTTGTAACTTTACCATCGGACAGGCTGGTGATAACAACACCTTCGCCTCGATGCGTTCAAGCGGTTCGCACATCATCTCGTTCAACATATCCTTCTGTCCGTCAAATGAACGTGAAGTGGGATTGGCAGCACTCTGCGACGAGATGCGTGACGATTGTAAGAAGATTCCAGAGTTAGCGAAATACAACATTATGCTTGGTGGTCAGCAGTCCTCTATGGGTGGACAGCAGACAGCTACCTTCGAGGTCTATGGCTATAATATGGACGAGACCTACGACGTTGCTGTAGAGTTGCAAAAGCGGTTCAAGGAGAGTGATATCGTGGCTCAGGCAATGATTTCACGTTCGGACTATCAGCCTGAGTTGGTTATTAACTTCGACCGTGAGAAACTCTCGCAGCAGGGACTCGGTATGTCGCAAGCAGCAGCCAGCATCCGTAATCTCATCACGGGTTCGCTCATGTCGTACTATCGTGAGGACGGTGAGGAATACGACATCAAGGTGCGCTATGATGTAGATGACCGTGTATCCATCGAGGACCTCGAGAATATGCTCATCCCTAACGGAATGGGTCAGAACATCAAGGTGCGCGAAGTTGCTACCATTGAAGAGTCAACCATTCCGCCTACTATCGAGCGTAAGGACCGTCAGCGTATCGTTACAGTCAATGCTGTGATGAAAGATGGTGAGGCGCTGTCGGACGGAGTTGACCTTGGAAACAAATTTATCGAAGAGATGAACATCCCAAGCGATGTCATTGTGCAGGTAGCAGGTTCGTATGAGGACCAGCAAGACAGTAACCGTGACCTCGGAATGTTGGGTATCCTCATCATCATCCTTGTGTTCATTGTGATGGCAGCTCAGTTCGAATCAATGACCTATCCGTTCATCATCATCCTCTCCATCATCTTCGCCTTCTCAGGAATCATCTTCGCGTTGGCGATGACAGGCACCAGCATGAACGTCATGTCCATCCTCGGAGGAATCATGTTGATCGGTATCGTAGTGAAGAACGGTATCGTGCTCATCGACTACACCCAGCTCATGCGCGAGCGCGGCTATGGCCTCACCCGAGCCGCCACCGTGGCAGCACGTAGCCGTTTGCGTCCTATCCTCATGACCTCACTCACCACCATCCTCGGTATGGTGCCAATGGCCACCAGCCATGGAGTCGGTTCCGAGATGTGGCGTCCGTTGGGTATCAGCATCATTGGCGGTCTTACCGTTTCCACGGTGCTCACCCTCATCTATGTTCCGTCGATGTTCTGTATCTTCGGAGCCGTAGGCGTGAAGAACAAGCGTCGCAGCCTCAAGCGTCAGCGCGAACTCAATGCCTACTGGAAGGAACATTCAGCAGAAGAAACATTTAAGAAGAAATAAGGTATGAAAACAGTATTTATAGCATACGACCAGGCACATCAGGACAATGTCATCGAAGCCCTCGATGCATCCAATGCCCGTGGCTACACCATCATTCCCCAGGCAGGAGGCCGTGGCAGTAAGACCGGCGATCCCCATCTCGGTTCCCACGCATGGCCATCCATGAACAGTGCCATCCTCACCGTAGTCGACGACGAACAGGCCGACCGACTCATGGAGCGACTCCGTCAGCTCGACGAAGACAACCCCCTGCTCGGACTGCGAGCCTTCACATGGAATGTGGAGAAGTCAATCTAAATAGTATAAAGGTGTGCCGCTACAGCACACCTTTTTTAATTAACTTCTTCTTTTCTTCTCCTTCTCTGTTCCCCTTAAGGGGTAACCCTTAGGGGCAGCAAAAAAATCTGTCTTATACTGAAAAGTCATACATCATCGGAACATGGGAAGGCTTTTTCCATCTTTTTTCGTTAATTTTTGTTAATCGTACAACCTAAAAGTTGTGCATTTGTTTTTTTTTATCTATTTTTGCATCGTAAAAATAAATAGCATATGAAATTCTCAAACATCACAGAAGACGAAAGGCTATGGGCAGCATGGTATGAAGGTGAGCCTGACAATGCGCTTTTTACATTGTTTGAACAATGGAACGACGTAACATGGCTACGTGCCTTCTTTAAGGCAAATATTGATGACTTGGCTTCGTATTTTAAGATTACTGATGTGAACGAGGCTATCTATGACACTATCGAGGATAGCGACCGTTTGCAATGTCTCATCATGGATATCTCTCCTGACGCAGATCTGGACAAGCTATTCCGTCCATTAGAGAACAACCGTTTTGCAGACATGCTTCTAGGGAAGGAGAAGGCTCGTTTAAAGGAGAGTGGTAATCACGCTTCATGGTTGAGAATATATGCAATCAAACTGGAGCCTGGTATCTATGTAGTTACAGGTGGTGCCATCAAATTAACACGAACGATGCAAGAGCGTGAACATACGCTTCGTGAATTGGCAAAGATGGAACAAGTTAGACAATTCCTGCTTGAACAAAACATCGTTGACAAGAATGCGTTTACGGACTATATGAAAGAACTATCTTAACAATATAAAAGAATGAGTATGAATAGCGTAATTGAAGGACTGAAGAAACATCAGTCGCCCACTCCTTCAAAGTGGCGTGAGCGGGCTGAATGGCGACAGCAGAATAAATCATGGCTGCGCTACTCTCAGCATATTGCTATGCTCATGCTTGACAAAATGGAGGAAATGAGCATGACACAGAAGCAGCTGGCAGAAATGATGGGATGTAGCCAGCAATACGTGTCAAAGGTATTGAAAGGACAAGAGAATCTATCACTCGAAACAATGTCCAAAATTGAAGATTGTCTTCATATTTCAATCCTACAGGAAGAGCTGGAATTAGCCTAACGTCTTTTCCTGTTATTATTTTATAGTGTACTTTTGTGCTAAAAATCACATTAGTACACTTTTTTATACAATTGCCACACAAATTGGGTGACGCCAATACACCTTGAATTCAGCGTTCAAACCCTTTGAATTCAGCGTAAATTCGACTCGTATTTAGGCTTCAAACGTTCCACATTTAGCCTAAGGAAGTAAACCTTATCGTCAAATAACCCAAGGTTATTGCAGAATAATGTCTAGTTATTGTCAAACCCTGTCTTTTGACTTATACTGATAGATTAGGGACAAGGGGACATGGGGACAACCATTTCCTGTCCCGACACCCCTGTTTTTACCATTATTCAAAGTAGAATAACATCCCTATAGGTATCTGTAGCAATGATTCTCTCTATATACACCACCCATAATCAATACAAAAAGCTATCTATTTATACCCAATAAATAAGCATTAAATACCTTAATTTATAGTAAAGAAGAGTATAAAACGAAACAGAAAGAAAAACAGACAATACGAAACGAACAGAAAAGAGACAAATCAACACAAGCGACAAAGGGGTGCACGCGCAGAATTTCCTTGTCCCCCTGTCCCCTGTCCCTCGAAAATAGCACAGCACAGTCCTAAGCAGAGGGTTCCTAGCCATCAAGAAGCGGGTAGGCAATCGTCAAGAAGTGGGCGAATTACACCTTTCCTCCATATTTTTTCCGCTAATTATTTGGTCGTTTCAAATAATTGCTGTATCTTTGCCCCTGCATTCTGCAAAGAGTGCAAGACATATTGATTAACGAAGCGTTATGCTTTTCTTGTAATCGGAAATGTGAGAAACTTCCACAGCAAGCAAGAGAGTATGATGGTTCGCGTTTATAGCGTGGCCTGATTACATTTCAACTTGCAAGGTATCTCACAACCTCCGATTGAAGAAGTGGTATATCAGTGCCACGCTTCTTTTGATTAAAAGTGAGAAATATGACAATGAAGGTTAAAATAGATTCTCTTAAAAGAATTATAGAGGCTGCAATTGGACTTGTTGCAATAACTATTGGTGGGCTTATTTACATTCGATATAGGGATGAAAACCTGCTGATGTTTGATTGGTTTCAGAACATTGGCATATTAAACTGCATAGAAAGTTTTAGGAGTGTAAATGATAGTCAAAATCTATACGGATGGGTTAAAAATAGTATGCCAGCAGCTTTGTGGCTATTTTCATATCTTTTTATAATTGATTCCATCTGGGGTAAGGAAACAAGTATTATTTACAAATACTATCTCTATATCATGCCCGTTTTAGCAGTTGGTTCTGAATATCTACAGTATTTCAGTGTGCTTCCTGGAACATATGACATTTTGGATGTCTTGGGTTACGCTGTTGCATGTCTTTTGTTTATAATAATCAAAAATAATATAAATATATGAAAACAAAAAATATTCTATCGTTACTGATTGTATTTGTTTTTGCAATCCTCGGTGCTGGCTCTTTTGATAAAAACGGGAATTTAGAGGGATGGGTATGGTGCGTTATCCTTATTGTAGCTATATTCATTTTTTTCGCAATAATAAGTGGATGGATTCATGCAGATGAAGTGGAAAAGAAGAAAGAACAAGCTCGCATACAAAGAGAAGAGAGGCTAAAAGCCCAAACAGAAGAGTATAATGCTCTCAAACAACAATTTTTAACTACAAATGGAATGCCGGACAAGTCTTTGGTGATTAGTCAACTCGATATTAATTCCGAGATTCATGTTTATGAAGCTGCAAAAAAGATTTTCATATGGGGAAAAGAATATGCTTTTAAGGATATTATTTCTTGTACATTTAGCGACAGTCCAAGAGTCATTAAGGGTAGGATTACAGCTGTTACAAAATCTAATAATGGCAGCGTGATAGGACGTTCTATTGTGGGAGATGTTGTTGCAGGTCCAGCTGGAGCAATTATTGGAGGTACAACAGCAAAGAAAAATACGGAATATGTACAAGATGATGATAGGACTATTCATGATTATACCGTTATCATCAATATGGATAGTATTACTGAGCCAATCATCAAAATTCATACAGGTGAAGATGGCGAACTAACTAATGAGATTGTTGGTTTAATGAATGTAATAATAAAAAGGAAATAATCTCTCTTTCCCCCTCCCCAAAAACAACCAAGCGGCGCTGATGCGTCGCTTGGTGTGTGTGGGAATAGTAGCTATAGTGGGGATAGGGGGAATAGTAGCTATAGTAACTATAGTGACTATAGTAATTATAGTAATTATAGGGACTATAGTTATTTTTATTTTTTTCTTACGAGGTTGAGGAACACGTAGTCGTGGGCATGGCGCTCATCGGCTTGGTGTTCTTCATGTAGTTCTTCTTCCCATTCTTCGTAGTTGACGGTGGGGAAGTAGGCATCGGCATCCTCTGGGGCGTCGTCGATGAGGGTGAGGTAGAGTTTGTCGGCGATGGGGAGTGTCTGGGAATAGACGTAGGCTCCGCCGATGATGAATACTTCGTCTTCGTCGCGGCAGAGGTCGAGGGCTTCCTGCAGGGAGTTGACCCACTCGGCGCCTTCGAGGTCCTCTGGTACTTCGTGGGGGAGTGCCAGGACGATGTTGCGGCGGTTGGGTAGGGGACGACGTGGGAAGGAGGCGAAGGTGTTCTTTCCCATGATGACGGTATGGCCGGTGGTGGTTTCCTTGAATCGCTTCATGTCGTTGGGCATGTGGTAGAGCAATTCGTTCTTTTTGCCTATCGCGAAGTTCTTGGCGATGGCGACGATGATGGAGAGGGTCATGGAGAGTTTATAATGTAATAATTAAAAAATGTAATAATGTAAGAATTGAGGTTCTCCACCCTTGGGGGGAGTTAGAGGGGGGGCGCTACACCGAGACTTCGGCTCGGATGTGGTCGTAGGGGTTGTAGTCGGTGAGGGTGAAGTCTTCGTACTGGAAGTCGAAGATGCTGGTGACCTCGGGGTTGATGTGCATCCGTGGCAGGGGTCGCGGCTCGCGTGTGAGCTGGAGGCGTGCCTGCTCGAGGTGGTTGAGGTAGAGGTGGGTGTCGCCTGTGGTGTAGACGAAGTCGCCGGGACGGAGGCCTGTGACTTGTGCTACCATCATGAGCAGGAGACTGTAGGAGGCGATGTTGAAGGGTACGCCGAGGAAGGTGTCGGCGCTGCGCTGGTAGAGCTGCAGGCTGAGTCGGCCGTCGGCTACGTAGAACTGGAAGAGGATGTGGCAGGGTGGGAGGTTCATGTTGCCCAGGTCGGCCACGTTCCAGGCTGAGACGATGAGTCGGCGGCTGTCGGGGGTCTCTTTGATCTGACGGATGACGTCGGTGATCTGGTCGATATGGCCTCCGTTGTAGTCGGGCCAGCTGCGCCATTGGTAGCCGTAGATGTGTCCGAGGTCGCCATCGGGGTCGGCCCATTCGTTCCAGATGCGGACGCCTCGCTCCTGGAGCCAGTGGGCGTTGGTGTCGCCACGGAGGAACCACAGGAGTTCGTAGATGATGCTCTTGAGGTGGAGCTTCTTGGTGGTGAGGAGTGGGAACCCGTCGTCGAGGTTGAAACGCATTTGGTTGCCGAACACGCTGATGGTGCCGGTGCCGGTACGGTCGGTTTTCTCTGTTCCTTCGGTAAGGATGCGATTGAGTAGGTCGAGATATTGTTTCATCGTCTTATTTACTATTAGACAATTTAACTATTTACTATTTTATTTATTTGGTCATTTTATATTTGTTCATTAGACCGTCTGAAGTCTAAAGTCTAAAGTCATATTTCTGGCTACAAAGTTACAAAAAAAGAGTGAACCGACGAAATGATTCACTCTTTTTTTTCAGTATTGTGTGCTAATGGCCTGTTAGTTTGTTGGCTTATTAGCTGAGTATACCATCTTCAAGGCGTAACCCTTTCGTAGTTGCTGCTTTACGTCGGTGATGTAACCCATTGGGGTTTCATGGTCGGCTTTGACAGAAACTGTGTAGAATGGCTTGTCGATTTCGGCAAGTTTGTTACGGTCGGACATCACGAAGTCGTACACTTCGGTTGCATCGGTTGCGAAGGCATCGTTGATCTGGATGCGTGTCTGGTTGCCCCACTGTGAACGCAACTGGTCGGTTGCAGGGCGTCCGATGTAGATGTACGATGTACATGACTTACGCGCGAGTTTCTCAAGCTGTGTACCTGTAGGACGGTCAATCTTAACTAAGAGTGTCACTTCACGCATTGATGTTACCATCATGAAGAAGAACAACACTGAGAAAATCAGGTCAGGAAGTGACGATGTATTCAGTTCAGGCATTTCTTTCTTGCCTTTGTTAAATCTACTCATAATTACATATTTTTACCGTATTGTTTAGGTTCAGCCTCGGAAATCTTCTGAGGATACACATCACGTATTGCTTCCTTCTGTTCCTTGGAGAGGAACTCGTACTTGTAGCCGAACTCTTGTTTGGCGAGTTCGTCACGAAGTTCGTTGTAGGCAGCTACTAACTGGTCTTGCACTTGGAAATAGACGCCATAGCTGGTTCCACGGTCGGTCTGTACGGAGATGACGTGGTTGAGTGTCACCATGCGTGTACCTAAGATACCGCATTTCTTTGGCTTCAGCTCGGGCAGGTTGGCTCTATTCTCTGGGTTGGCAATAAATTCCTTTGCTCTTGGCTTAACTTCGTCCAAACCAACGTAATCGTCACCGATCATGAGGTAGTTGTCCTTGTTGATACGGATGTTGAGAATGTTACGTTCCTTGACCTTCAATTCGTTCTTCTGGTCTTCGTCCTCTGGTGGCTTAGGGAGTGTACGTGCCAATCCCTGGTCGGTATCCATAGAGGTGGTTACAAGGAAGAAGATGAGCAACATAAATGAAATATCTGCTGTTGAACTGGTGTTCAGTCCCGGCATCTTTCTCTTTTTTCCCATACTAGTTACTCAATTTTAAAAGGTTTTTACTGCTTTGCCTTCAGGATGACGCTATAGATGATGGCACCTATAGTGATGACAGCGAGGATGGCGATAGACACGATACATGCATCGGTAATGATGATGTCGGATGGTATATTCCAGTCTTCGTTGTTGATGAGCATGTGCTCGTCCTTATTTGCCATACCGACAGCTGCACCGATGGCCAGCGTTACGATTGGCAGTCCCCATGTGTAGATGTATGACTTGTTGAAGCCGTATTCCTTCACATACATGAAGAAGCTGACAAGCATGAGGATAAGGGTAGCAACACATAAAACGATTGCCCAAACGAGCATTACGTCCAAGAACTGTGGGTTATTCATCTTTGGGTTCTCTTCGTATGGATTGTCGAATCCGATGGCGAAGTAGAGAATGAATATGATGGCGCTGATGCCCATCAGGACCCAAAGTGTAATCTTTGATATTTTTTCGATATTCATTGTTTGTCTCCTTGTTTTAGTTGTTAATGAATTGGTTTAAAGTCCTTAAGGTCGATTAAGAACCTTAAAGGCTTGGGGGTTCAACCTTTATTTCTTAAGGTTGTATTTAGCAACGAGGTCAAGGAGTGAAATGGTTGCGTCTTCCATCTGTGCTGTGATTGACTCAATCTTTGCAAGGATGTAGTTGTAGAATACCTGAAGAATGAGGGCAACAACGATACCGAAGATAGTGGTCAAAAGGGCCACCTTCATACCTCCTGCAACGACTGTTGGGCTGATATCACCTGCCTGCTGGATTGCGTCGAACGCCTGAACCATACCGATCACAGTTCCCAAGAATCCGAGTGATGGAGCCATTGCGATGAAGAGTGTGATCCATGAGCAACCCTTCTCAAGGTTAGAAGCCTGAACTGCTCCGTAAGCTACGACTGACTTTTCAACTGCGTCAGCACCAGCTTCGAGGCGCATGAGACCCTGATAGCAGATTGAAGCGATAGGACCACGAGTGTTGCGGCATACAGTCTTTGCCTTTTCTACGTCTTTTGCGTCGAGTGCCTTCTCAACTTCTGCAAGCATCTTGTCGGTCTTAACGTCAGCAAGTGCGAGGTAGATGATACGCTCGATACAGAATGCGAGACCGATGATGAGTGCGATAGCAACGATTGCCATGAAGCCTGCATCACCTTCGATGAACTTAATCTTCAATTGCTTGTACATGCTAACTTCTTCCTTAGTTGCCTCTGGAATAGCTGCTTCTGCTGGTTCTGGTTCTTCAACTGCTGCTGAATCAACCTGTTCAACTGCTGCTGTGTCGATTGCTTCTTCGTCCTGTGCAGACATTGTCTGAGTCATACCAAATGTGAAGACTCCCATAAGTGCAATAATTGCAAATACTTTTTTCATTTTTCTTTTGAGTTTTTAAGATTAATACTTTATTGAATTTGTTCTGTTTCTTTTTTTTCTGATTACGATTTGATTGTTTTGTATTCGTTCGTTTTTTGTCTTTGAAATCGGTGTCGTGTCTCCGAAATCGGTTGCAAATTACAACATTTTGCGGACATAGGCACTATTTCAGCAACAAAAATACGCATTTTTTTTGTTATCTCAATAAAAAGTATGCATTTTTCTTCGTTTCAGTGGCAATATTTTCCCAATTACATGCATAAATTTCAGTTAGACGCTTTATAATTTCAATTATAAATGCACTTTCGTTCCTTTTGCCCCGATGGGGAACGGGAGCGAGATAAGGCGAGTCGGTTTCGACAACAATGCGACTCAAAGGCACCACATTTTTCAGGACTTCGGGCAGGGTGGATTTCTTGAAAGTGAGGACTCCGCCGATGCCGAGTTTGAATCCTTCGAACGTCAGCAACTTCCGTGCTTCGTCTTCGGTTCCGGTGAAACAATGGAACACACCTTCGAGCTGATCGTCACGATGTCGCTCCATGATTGCGACGATTTCCTGAAACGCATTGCGGGCATGAATCATGAGTGGCTTGCCGAATTGCCTGGCCCACTCGATCTGCTGTTCGAAAGCATCGATCTGTTGCTGGCGGTAGGTTTCGTCCCAATAGAAGTCGAGACCCACCTCGCCGATGGCACAAAACCGAGCGGGATTTTCCTTCAAAAGGGCATACATCTGGTCGAGCTGTGCCTGATAATCGTCTTTCACATCTTCGGGATGTAAGCCAATCATGGGGTATAGATAGCCTTGATAGGCCTCACACACCTCGATGAGGTGGGGCAGTCCCTGTAGATTGACATTGGGCACGAGTATCTTCTCGACCTGTGCGTCCTTTGCTCGTTGGATGACTTCGGGCAGGTCGTCAACGAATTCTTCTCCGTCGAGATGCGAATGGGTGTCGATAATCATGGTTATTTATTGCGTTTGAGCAGCTTATCGGCAAATGCCTTGAGTTCGGCTTTCTTTGTTTCATCGACCTTGACTTTTGCCAGACAGTCGAGCGACTGGGCAAACAGCTGCTCTATCTTGTCGAGACAAATGGCTTTGATGCCTACTGCATCGTAGATGGCTGTAACGGCCTGAATCTTCTCGGCTGGCACGAAATCGGTCTTGTCAATCCATGCTTTGAGTTGTGCCTGCTGTGTGGGGTTGGCAAGATTGAAGGCATTGATGAGCATGAAAGTCTTCTTGTTGCAGAGGATGTCGCCTCCGATTTGTTTTCCGAACACGGCTGGGTCGCCATATACATCGAGCAGGTCGTCCTGAAGCTGGAAGGCCAGTCCCATCTTCTCGCCAAACTGATAGAGGTTGTCGGCATCTTCGTCGGGTGCTCCTGCGAGTTCGGCTCCGATTTTCAGGGCACAGGCAAGCAGGAGGGAGGTCTTCAGGCGAATCATCTCCATATACTCTTCCTCGCGCACATCGTTGCGACTTTCAAACTCTACGTCGTATTGCTGTCCGTCGCATACTCCCAACGTAGCTGCGTTGAAGGTCTTCACGGCTTTCGGGAGGTGTGGGTTGGCTGTCTCTATGAAGAGTTTGTAGGCCATAATCAGCATGGCATCGCCTGAAAGGATGGCAGTGTTGTCGTCCCATTTCTTGTGAACCGTCAGATGTCCTCTTCGCATATCGGCACGATCCATCAGGTCGTCGTGGAGGAGGGTGAAGTTGTGGTAGGTTTCCAATGCAATGGCGTTGGGAAGGATGTCTTCAACACGGTCCTTATAGAGGTTGTAGGCCATCAGCATGAGGACGGGACGGATGCGCTTGCCGCCCAAATCGAGCACATACTTGATAGGGGCGTAGAGTCCTTCAGGCTGTGCATTGTATTGCATGTTGTCAATGCAGAGATTGACTTTATCGTAAAGCTCTTGATAGTTCAGCATCTTGTTTTGTATATTATATATAATTAAGGTGTGCCAAATGTTGTCTGACACACCTTAATATATGAATCGTTCGTTGTATTAAGTCAACTTGAACTGTACTGGTACGGTATACTTTACACGTACTGGTTTCCCTCTTTGCTTACCTGGTTTCCACTTAGGCATTCCCTTGATGACGCGCATAGCTTCTTCGTCGCACTTTGGATGGAGTGAGCGGATAACCTTTGGATCTACGATTGAACCGTCTTTGTTGACCACGAATTCAATGATACTTCTACCCTGGATACCTTGTTCCTGAGCGATGGTAGGATACTTGATGTTCTTACCGAGGTATTCCAACAGTTTGTCCATACCACCTGGGAATTCAGGCATCTCTTCTACTACCTGGAAGATTTCTTCCTCGTCGGTTACTTCGGCTTCAACTACAGGACCCATAACAGGACCGGAAACAGGAGCAGAAGGACCGGTGATGGCTTCGTTTGTGTCTTCAGAGTCGGGTGCCTCAGTTTCTTCGATTTCCTCAGTATCGTCAACGATATCGAGAATTTCAGGAACCTGTGGTACCTCAGCTGGTGGAGGAGGAGCCATTTGGAAAATAGGCTGTGTTACAGGAGGTACTTCCTCTTCCATTGGAGCATAAGCTGCAAAGACAACAGGCTCTGTCTCTTTGTACTCACGAGTTGTCCATTCGAAAGCAGCGAAGATTGCACCTAAGGCGAAGATGTAACCAATGAGCATGCTGGTACTCTTCTGTCCTTCAAGGTCGGCTTTTTTTGATTTCTTTACTTCCATAATTTATACTATTTTGTTGATTGTCGATTTGATAGTCTTCTCTCTGTGTCGCAAAAGTAATACTTTTTTTTTATTCCGTGTCAATCAATTAGCATTTTTTATGAAAAAAAGTTGAAAACTTTGCTATTTTGTGTCGATTTTGTCAGAATCGGGGGTCATTGTGTGTAAATATACGTCTCGTTGTGGGAACGGAATCTCGATGTTGTTCTTGTTCAACGTTTCGTAAATCACCTCTTTGACTTTGGCAATGAACACAGCTTTCTGGTCGACCAAAATCCATAAGACGACATTGAGGTCTACGCTGCTATCTCCGAATCCGGCAAATAAGACAGATACCTTCTTCTCTTTGTTGACAATGTCGCGTCCGTCGGGCAATTTCACACAGATTGGCTTGATGGCATTGAGCAGGAGTTTGCGCACTTGATCTACATTGCTTCCGTAGGCGATTCCAACAGGAATCTTGATGAGTTCGTAGCTGTGGTTGCGGGTCAGGTTCTTGAAGTTCTTGTTGAACAGCGAGGTGTTGAGGAAGGCAATGACACTACCGTCGAGGGTGATGATCTGAGTACTCTGATAGGTGATGCTTTCCACTTTTCCCTGAATGCCGTCGCACTCGATATAGTCACCTACACGCAGGCGTCCACTCATGAGCGAGATGCCGTAGAAGAAGTTTTCCAAGAGGTCTTTCATCGCGAAACCCATACCGGTTGCCAAACCTGCTGCAACAACCGAGATACCTGTCTGTGGTACTTTCAGTAGGACGAGCACCAGAATGATGTAGATGCCCCAGATGACGATGGCGATGACGTTGCGTGCCAAGGTCTCGTTGAAGTCCTCTCCGTTTTCTTCTGACATCTTCGTGCGGTAGAGATGATAGAACGAGCGAAGCACGTAGTTGAGGTAGCGGAAGGCAAAATAGAGGCCAGCCACGACAACCACCATGTAGATGGAGAGGCGGATGTATTTAGGCTCGTCGACGATGACTTTCTTGAATAGTTCGTAGCATGATTCGGTCATCTCGAAGATATCGGCAGCAAAGAAGAAGCTGGCAACAACTGCAGCGATCGTGGCAATCGGAACGAGTGCTTTGTTGATGAAGTCGAAGAACCAGGTCTTGTGGATATATCGTCCCTTTTCCATCCGTTCGGACAATACTCCGTTGCGACGTAATTCAGCCAGTTCTTTACGCTTGCTGAAGGTCGGAGCATCCATCACGATACGTTTCGAGAGGACCTTCTGCTCGTACATCTCCATGAGGTCGTAGCAGCAGGTAATGGTCTCGATGGCTGCCAAGAGGAATGTCCACCAGATGATAATCTGAACCGCCATGAGGGTGTAGCCGATCCATGAGCAGACACAGGAAACAATCATCACGATGAGCGAAATGGTTGAGTAGAGGATGTCGCTCAGGGGCAGGTATGCCTTGTTGCGCCGGATGGAGAAATACTGCCAGATGGTGAGGCCTAAGATGATGGGTGGACAAGTCAGGTTGATGATATTGTTCGGAATGAGCAGAATGCGATAGAAGATGATGCAGAGCGCCATCAGGATGAACGGCATATAGATGGCTGTTCCACGATTGCATTGCTCGGCTTTCAGACGGATGAGCAGGGAGATGAGGATGGCCTCG
This sequence comes from Bacteroidaceae bacterium, assembly GCA_017529865.1. GTDB lineage: Bacteria > Bacteroidota > Bacteroidia > Bacteroidales > Bacteroidaceae > Colivivens. Next base: position 16,622 of record JAFXNA010000021.1, on the reverse strand, counting down.
AACAACCACGCAAAGTCAATCATCAGCTTGGCTGCCATGATGAACAGATTCAGGTTGAGGAATTGCTTGACGATGGTGAGAACGATGACGAAGATGAGCAGTCCAAGAGCAAGGATGACGATCCTGCGTTGTTGCTTAAAGCTCGTCTTGTTGATGTTCAGGGCGCTCTCGTTCATCCATCGTTCGGCCTTGTGGGCAAACTTGGGGAAGAACTTGCTGATGAGTGCTGGCACCCAGCGGATGATAGCGTTACTGAGTAGGGTGGCAATCAGGATGTAGATGAGCATGAAGATGCTGACTGCCGGCACGATAGGTCCTCGCCACTCGGATCTGGCATTCTCGCCTTTGCCCAACTGACTGTATTTCTCGTTGTAGTCGCGCTTGGCGTGCTGGAGCTGCTGTGGCAGGGCTTGCAGCAGTTTGAAATAGTTGGCGTTTCCGTCGTTGAAGATATTGTTGCGAAGGTCCTTATATTTCTGCTGTGAATAGTGGTAGAGCTTGCCTACTTTGTTGGTGACAACGTCGTAGTAGTCCTTGTCTTCCTCGACTGATTGCAGGATGCGCATGAGATTGTTACGCAGGGCTTTGGCATAGGTCAGACACTCCTCACGTTCTTTCTGCTCCTTCTCGCTCAGTTCGAAAGGCATTGTACGTTGAGAGGCTCCCAAGGTTGCATTGTCTTCCTTAATCATCTGATTGATGGAGTCGGCTGCTGAGGTGTTGCTTCCGATGGCAGGAGGCAATTCATTGAGGGCAGTAATCAAGCTGTCGTAGCGAGCAATTTCGCTGGTGATTCTGTCGCGTATTTTGCCGTATGGAATGTTGTTGGCTCCCAGTTCCTTGTGTAGTTTTGTAGCTTGTGTACACGCATAGGCGATGTCGAATGTGTGGTCGTTCTTCTGGGAATAGAGCATCAGACTGATTTGGTCGCATCGTTGCATGTAATCAATCAGTTGCTTATGTTGCATGGCACTCTGCTGCTCATAGCGTTGCATCATGACTTTCTGCTCACGATAGTTCATGTTCAGTTCAAGTCGGAGGATGCTGAGTGTTTTTGCTAAATCTCTTTCTTTCAGTACGGCTTGCGACTGAGCGAAGGAGAATAAGGCGATTGCAAATAGAAGGATGATTCGTTTCATGATATCTTATCAGTTGTCAATTAATTCGTCTACTTTGTTGTATATCTTTCGTCCGAACGACTTCTTGCCGTCTTTACTGTTGGCATCGATGTACTCCTCATAACTGATGGCATCGCTGCTGACGGTGTCGTTGTCTTCGTTCATATAGCTGTTGAGTTGTTCCTGCAGATAGGTCTTGATGTCGATAAGCAGACCTTTGAAGCCTTTGTTGCGGCGGAACCGTCGGAAGGCTTGCTGACGCTTAAGGAAGAAGATGCGGATGGCTTTTCCGCACACGACGAGACCTCGCCAGGTGGCTTTCGCTGCTTTGACACAGAGGCGGCCCAGGAAGATGAGGGTAGGTTTCAAGTGGGTGATGCCTCGCCAGGTGGCTTTTGCTGCCCACACAAGTCCCTTTCCGATGGCATAGATGCCCATCAGCGTGTAGAACCACAGGGCTTTGAGGCTGTTTGCACACCAATGTCGGGCTAAGCGGAGTTTCTCTTGGGTGCTGTTGTCGTTCCAGAAGTCGATGCAAGCTTGCAGGAGTATCTTCAGCAAGGTGAAACAGAACATGAGGCCTTTGAGGATGAGTCTGAGCAGGTGAGCCAATGCCTTCTTGCACAGTTTCCACAACAAGCTTCCTATCTCGGACAACATTTCGCTGCCCGACTTGTCTTCGTAGTTGTTATGTTGGTGTTCTGGATTCATGTGATTATAACTCCCAATTTAACATCCCTTTTTAACTTCCTCTTTAACTCCCTCTTTAACTCCCTTTTTAACTCCCTTTTCTCAATTCAATTACCTCCAAATCCTTGACTTCCGTCTTGTCGATGGTGAATCGTACGAGGGTTCTGACTTTATGGAATCCAGAGATGCCTGCTGCGCCAGGATTGATGTGTAGTAGGTTCAGGTTTTTGTCATACATCACTTTTAGGATATGACTATGTCCCGATATGAAAAGTTTAGGCGGGTTGGCAAAAATACTGCCTCGAATCGAAGGGTCGTAGTTGCCTGGATAGCCTCCTATGTGTTTCATCAGCACTTCCACTTCTTCGCAACGGAACCGGTATTTCTCCGTGAACATCAGTCGCAGGTCGCCTCCGTCGATGTTGCCATAGACGGCTCTGAAGGGTTTCAGCTGTGCAAATCGGTCGGCCAGTTCGGCAGTACCGATATCGCCTGCATGCCATATCTCGTCGCACTCGGAGAAATATTTCTCGTAGCGAGCATCCCAATATCCGTGGGTATCTGAAAGTAGTCCTATCCGTTTCATGACACTAACAATATGATTCCTGCTATGATAAATGCCAGTCCGAATATGCCGTTAGCCCATTGCTGAAAGTGCTTGAAAGTGGCTTCGAATCCGCGTGCTTTCTCAGTTGCCTTGCTCAAGAGATAAACCATAGCAATAACTGGGAGTGCTGCTCCGAGGGCAAATGCAATCGGGGCTATCCAGCCGAACAAATTGGCTACACTCAGCGGCAGCAGCATACCAAAGTACATGATGGCGGTCTCGGGACAGAAGGCCATTGCGAGCATCAGTCCTAATGCCAAAGCACCCAGCGGCCCGCTGCGCTTGATGGTTTCGCCGCAGCTATGACATTCCTCACCATGATGATCGTGGTGGTGGAACATGCGGTAGATGAGGTACACTCCTATTATTATTAATAGGTAGGGTAGGAGATCTTCGCCTTTGCTCATGAGTGCCTGGACGCCTTTGATGTTCAATCCTTGCCGGATGAGTATCGACAGAACGATGCCCAAGACGCTGTAGGTAACTGTGCGCCCCAGAACATAGAGCCATCCCTGACGCATTAGCGTGTGGTCTGTGGCCTGGCGGTTATGCAGATAGGTCAGTGCCGACAGGTTGATGGCCAACTGGCAGGGATTGAGTGCCACAAGCAGTCCTAATATGAAGGCTGAGACTATGAACATAGCATCAATATGATGATTTGTGCGGTGACAATTCTAAGGAACATCGACAACGGATAGACGGTCGAGTAGCCGATCGACGGGATGTCGTTGTTGGCTGCCTGTGTGGAGTAGGCGAGTGCTGGCGGGTCGGTTGTGGCTCCTGCCATGATGCCCATGAGCAACAGGTAGTTCTCCTTGTAATACATCCGTGCTACGATGCCCATGATAATGAGCGGAATGGTAGTGATGAGGAATCCGTAAAGGACATACATCAGTCCGCCATTCATGACGGTGTCGACGAAGTTGCCGCCTGACTTGATACCTACACTGGCAAGGAAGAGTACCAGACCGATATCGCGTATCATCTGCGAGGCACTACTCGAGGTGTAGGCAACAAGTTTGAACTTGAAGCCGAAACGGCCTACGAGGATGGCGATGATGAGCGGTCCGCCTGCCAAGCCGAGTTTCACAGGCATTGACATTCCTGCGATATGGAAGGGCAGACTTCCGAATATGATGCCGACAAGGATACCGACGAAGATGGTCACCAGATTGGGCTTGTCGAGTCGGGTCTTCTGGTTGCCGAGTTTGGCTGCAAAGATGTTCACAGCGTCCTCGGGACCTACTACGATGAGTTTGTCGCCCACTTGCAGGTTGACGTTCGGATGGGCAAACAGTTCGATGCCTGAACGGAAGATACGGGTCACGTTGACTCCGTGCAGGCTGCTTGGGTGCAGGCTTCCGAGGGTCTTACCGTTGATTTTATCGCGTGTTACGAGTATCTGTTTCGACAGCATCGGCGTGTCTTGCTTTTCCCAATTCACGGTGACTTCGTGTCCAAGGAAGGCTACGACGGCTTCTGCGTCTTCTTCGGCACAGACTACGTAGATTTTGTCGCCGGTAAAGAGCAGGGTGTCACGATTGGGAACAATCACGTGGCCGTCGTGCAGACAGCGTGAGCATACGAAGTCACGTCCGAGGTACTCACGGAGTTGCAGGATGGACTTTCCGTTGAGCGATGGGTTGATCAGCTCGATGCTCATCAGGTGTGGCTTCACAGCTTTTTGGTTGCCATTTTGGTCATCATAGTCCTGGACTTCCTGCTTCATGTTAATCTTGTAGATGACTCGGATGAGGATGATTGACATGATGATGCCCACCACGCCGAGGGGATAAGCACAGGCATAGCCGTTGGCGATGGTTGGGATGGCGCCTCCGAGGTTATCGGCTCCGATCTGCTCCAGAGCTGCATTGGCTGCACCAAGTCCGGGGGTGTTGGTTACTGCTCCGCAAAGCACGCCTACCATCATCGGTAGGGAGTGTGGGTTGCTGGTGTCGCAGAAGCTGTAGTAGAGGGTGAGCATGACTGCGATGTTGAGCAGGATGATGCCTGCAGCGATGATGTTCATCTTGATGCCGCCTTGCTTGAAGGAGGTGAAGAACGAGGGACCTACCTGCAGGCCTATGGCATAGACGAACAGGATGAGGCCGAAGTCCTGGATGAAGTTGAGCACCTGTGCAGGTTCGGTGATATTTTCCTGATGGAGGATGTGTCCGGCTATGATGCCTGCAAAGAGGACAAAGGTGACGCCGAGCGACACGCCTCCGATTTTAATTTTACCTAAAATGACACCAACGGATATCACGATAGAATACAGCATGAGGATGTGTGCTACCGAGTGTCCGTTGGTAAAAAGTTCTGTTAGCCAGTTCATAATTTCTTGTTTACTTTGCGTGTTTTCTTTTTACCTTTCCTAAAAACGGGGTGCAAAGTTATAACAAATTATTGAATCTTCAAGTATTTTCGGGCAAAATTCAGCAAAAATTCTGCTGTTCCTTCCAATCCGAGCAAAGAACTGTTGACGCAGATGTCATAAGCGCGGCTGTCACCCCAGTTTGTCTCGCTGTAGAAATTGTGGTATTCGCTACGCTGGTTGTCGTTCTTGTCGATGATTTGACGTGCCTTTGCTGGTGTCACTCCATCGTGTTCGCATACAAATTTCACACGGTCGTCGTAGTCGGCGCGGATGAAGATGCGAAGGTGGTTTGGGTGGTTGCGCAGGATGTAGTCGCCGCAGCGTCCTACAATGATACAGCTTTCAGCGGCTGCTTTCTTGAGGATGATGTCGGTCTGTACCTGGAACAGCGATTCGTTGCTGACGCTGCTGTCGTAGTAGTTGCTGAGAGCTGAGAATGGTGAGGCGACGGTGCGAATCATTGCTGCTCCTAAGCCTTTGCCTGGCTTCTCGTCGGCTTTCTTGAACAGCTCGGGATTGAATCCGCTTTCCTTGGCAGCCATGTCGATGAGGTAGCTGTCGTAGATAGGGATGTTCAGTTCCTTTGCAATGATTTCACCGATGGCTTTGCCGCCACTTCCTAATTCTCGTCCGATGGTGATTACGTATTTTTCCATAATTGCTATTGTTTGTTTGTTATGTTTTTATTGTTTATTCTTCTGATGATGATGAGTGCATGATGAATGATGCATTACTTTCACACTCCGATGTCGTTCTTTGCCGTTGCGAAGGCTCCTTTCTTATAGAACATCCACAGCATCACGGCTGCTACGATGATGGAGATGCCGTCGCTGGCGGTGATGCTTGCCCACACGCCCACTGTTCCATAGTAGTGGGGCAGGATGAGCAGCAGAGGTATCAGGAACAACATCTGGCGGCTCATGGAGAGGAAGATGCTCTTCTTTGCCATACCGATGCTTTGGAAGAAGTTGCCTACGACTACCTGGAATCCTACCAGCGGACTCATCAGCACGATGATCCTCATACCTTCGATGGCGAGTTGCTGGGTCTCTGCATCGTTGGTGAAGACGAGTACGCAGAGGTGCGGGAAGAACTCGCATAGGATGAAGCTGAAGGTCATCACGATGGTAGCGTAGATGGAGGCTTTCTTCAGTACTTCGGTCACACGGGCGTATTGCTGGGCGCCATAGTTGTAACCAGCTATCGGTTGCATGCCTTGTGTGATGCCCATGACAATCATGATGAACATGAACGTGATGCTGTTCACGATGCCGTAGGCTCCGATGGCCATATCGCCACCGTGTTCTTTCAGGCCTCGGTTGATGAGTACTACGACCAGACAGGCGCATACTTGAATGCAGAAGGGCGAGATGCCGATGGCGAGGATATTCTTCACAATCCGCTGCTTCAAGGCGTAGATGCCGCTATGCAGGTGGATGCGGTCATTTTTGTTACACAGACACCAGATGAGGTAGATGGTTCCCAGGGTCTGCGACAGGAGGGTTGCGTAGGCTGCTCCTGCGATGCCCCATCCGCAGATGTAGATGAAGATGTAGTCGAACAGCAGATTGACGCATACGCCAAACAGCACGGATATCATGGCTTTGTTGGGATGCCCCACCACGCGCAACACATTGGCTAGTCCGTGGGTCAGGTGGGTGATGATGTTGCCGTAGATGATGATGACCATGTAGGTCTTGGCATACGGAAGCGTTGCTTCGCTGGCACCGAAGAAATAGAGTATCTCGTCGATGAACACGAGTGCCAGAACGGCAAACACAAAACCTACAACCACGTTCAGCGAGACGATGTTGCCCATCACGCGTTCGGCTGTTCCGTAGTCGCGCTGGCCTAACTTGATCGAGAGGAGGGTGCTTCCGCCTGCGCCGATCATGGCTCCGAAGGCTGCGCTGAGGTTCATGATGGGGAAGGTGACTGCTAGTCCGGCAAGGGCCAACGGTCCAACAAACTGTCCTAGGAACGAGCGGTCGACAATGTTGTAGGCCGATGCTGCCAACATGGATATGACTGCCGGAATCGCATATCTCATCAACAGCGTACCTATTTTCTCTGTCCCCAGCTCCTTTGGAGAGCGTTTGCCTTCTTCGTTCATAACAACCTTTCTTTAACGCCTACAAAGTTACGAGTTATTTCTGATATTACCAAATAATTTGGTAACTTTCTTGCGTGTGATGTTAAAAAATGAAAAAAAGGTATAGAATTCGTGATTTAAAACAGATGGATTTATTTTCGTTCGAGTTCGCTCCAAGCGGGTGGCTCCACGCCGAGGAAGTTCTTCACGAAGAAGTCGTACATCTTATGAGTGCCGTAGGTGCCGCCCATGGTGTGACGTTCGCCAGGCAGGTAGATGAATTCAAAGTCCTTGTTGTGTTTGATGAGCTGGTTGACCACTTGGAAGGTCGACGACGGGTCGACATTGTCGTCCAATTCGCCCACCAGAAGCATCAGTTTGCCCTTAAGGTTCGCAATATGCTCCGTGTTGCTGCTGGCAATGTACGATTCGTCGAGCGGATAGCCCATCCACTGCTCGTTCCACCAGATCTTGTCCATACGGTTGTCGTGACATCCACAGGCAGAGTAGGCGGCCTTGTAGAAGTCGCCGTGGAAGAGAAGGGCTGCGAGCGATTCCTGACCACCTGCCGAGCATCCGTAGATGCCTACGCGGTCGAGGTCCATATACGGGTATTTCTCGGCAGCGGCCTTAATCCACAGTTTGCGGTCGGGGAAGCCTGCGTCGGCAAGGTTCTTGTAGCACACCTCTTCGAAGTCCTTGCTGCGCCATGAGGTGCTCATACCGTCCATCTGAACCACGATGAAGCCGAGTTCGGCCAGTGCACTGAGGCTGTTGGTCACTTGGAAGGTCTTCGGCACATACTGGTCGCCTGGACCTGAGTAGATGTACTCGATGATTGGATATTTCTTCGATGGGTCGAAGTTCGAAGGTCTTTGTATGATGCCCCAGATGTCGGTCACTCCGTCACGACCCTTGGCTACGAACACTTCAGGAGCACGCCATCCTGCCTCTTTCAGCTTGCTGATGTCGAGTGTGCCCAGTGTCTGCATAATCTTGCCGCTCTTGCCTTCGCGAAGCACCGTTACAGGCGGATTTTCAACCGTTGAGTAGGTGTCGACCAGATACGACTTGTCCTCGTTGAAGGTGACGCTGTGGTTGCCTTCCTCGGGTGTGAGGTCAACGAATCCCTTGCCGTTGAACTGCACACGGCAGTAGTGGATGTTGTAGGGGTCTTCGTTCGGATTGCTCTTTGGCAGACCCTCGCCGTTGGCTGTGAAGTAGATAAGCTTGTTTTTCTCGTCGATGTCAACAATGCGGCGCACATAGAATTTTCCCTTGGTGATTTGGTTGATGACCTTGCCTGTTGCGCGGTCGTAGAGGTAAAGGTGTCCGTAGCGGTCGCGCTCGCTGAACCAGATGATCTGCTTGCCTTCGTTCACATCGCGTCGGCTCAGACGTGTCCAGGCGATGTATTTCTTTTCTTTTTCCTCGATGATAGGGCGTACGACACCTGTCTCGGCATTCATTTCAAGGATGCGATAGGTCTTGTGTCCGCGTTCGTTGAATGAGAAGGTGAAAGTGTGTGCATCCCGGTCCCAGCGAGGGGTTGACAGCTCGTATTGGCTGTGGAAGAGGGCATCGTCGGCCACCGTCATCTGGCGGGTCTCAAGGTTAATCACTACTGGTACACGATAGTCGAGCGAGTCGCCAGGCTTGGCATATTCGATGTTGTAGTACTTAGGCTGCACCTGGTCGGTAGGCGATGAGTTGACGTAGGTGATATATCGCTTGGGAGCAGGTTTGATTTTCACCGTTGCATAGTACTTGCCGTCTGTTGAGAAACTGCCCCATGAGGAGTAGTAGAACTGCTCGTTGCCATCGGTCGTGAGGGCTGTCTCTTCGTTGGTCTCAGTGTTGCGAAGGTAGAGGTTGTTGTCCTTGCCGTAAATCTGCAACTTACTGTCACCGAATCGGGCTGTACGTCCACGCTGATCATCTACTTCCGACCATCGGCGCTGCTGGCCGCCCTGAGGACCGCGTCCCCATTGACCACGATCGCCGCCACGTTCCATGCGCAGAGAATCGCCTTTTACTAGCGTTCCGGTCTGTGTGTCATAAGTCCAGTTGTAGGCGTTGCTGACAAACTTCACGCCCAGATGCCCGTCCTCGTTCTTGTAGAGCGTAGGGGTGGAATCGACGAGGCGCTGAGCTGGTTTTCCTAACTGCTCGCTTATCTGCTGACGCAATTTGTCATTGTCGAACATCGGGGTTGTCTTGTTGGTCTTCAGGTCTACGAGGTAGTATTTCGTATCTACAGCTCCACCATTGGAGCCATAGACGGTGTACCACATCTGCTTGCCCACTTCGTCGTTGATGACGAAATGTGATTGCAGGACTGAATTGGAGGTTTTGCCAGCATAGCGGCTGCCTATGTTGTAGGCGCGTTGGTAGTCGGCTAATGTGCCTTGTGCCATGATGGTGACAGCACAGGCGATGGTTGTAATAAGGGCGAATGTTCTTTTCATGATTTTTATTTTTAGTTTACTGTATGTTTTGCCTCTTGGTTCTGAACGGATGCACCCGAGTGGGCATCAGTCGATACGTAGGTGGCCTTCTTTGCAGGCTTGCGGGCTTCGCTGGCAAACTCCTGCGGAGTGACCTTTACAGGCTCCTTCATAAATTCAGGTACGTTGTAGCTGCGCATGAAGTAGGTGTAGAAGTCGGGGTCGCGTTGAGGGAGTGCGAAAGCCTTATGAGCCTTGCCGTCTTTGTCGAAGTAGGCGATGTAGAGACGTGAGAAGTTGCTGTCATCACGTCGGCTGATGAAAATCATCCAGCGGCCGTTGCTCGACCAGTTGTGATAACTTTCTGCATACTGGCTGTTCACATTCTCCAGCTTGCGCATATCCTTGCTTTGCAGGTCCATCAGGTAGAGGTCGGCATCGGGATGCCATACATGGAAGCATCCGAAGGAACCAACACCAGCAAGCAGGTAGCGGCCGTCGGGGCTGATACGTGGGAAGGTGGCACTCATGCTGTCTGCTGCTGCATCGTAGACAAGTTCCGTAGGTCCGAAAGCCAGTTTCTTCGCATCGAACTCCTTGCGGTATATGTTGTAACGGATATCCTGATAGCGCTCAATCATCTCGCCTGTGATAGGAATCGAATCGGCCATCTGACGTTCGAAATGAGCGGAACAGAAGTAGAGATACTTGCCGTCGGGAGTCCAGGTAGGGAAGCACTCCAGTTCGTTTGGCTCAGCACTGATGAGGCGCACCTCGTTCTTCTCGATGTCGTAGAGGATGATGTCGCTCTCAGAGTCCTGTACCTCAATCTTTGCCTTGCTGCGTGTGTGGAAACTCTGACCAGTGTGGTTGGTGGAGTAGGCAATGAGCGGCAGGGTAGGGTGCCAGGCAGGATAGACTCCGGCGCTGATGGTTGAGTCGGTCTTCAGGTCAATCTTCTGGGGCACATTGTTCATTACCAGCATCGTTCCTCCGTGTCCCTGACGCATGTGGAACTGCATGTTCTTCGTCTCGTAGTTCTGATACGAGTGACAGTTGATACATTGTCCGTCTTTCTCGCCCGAGATAATCATGTTGTTGTAGATGTCGGTCTCGTCGAAGTTGGTGAGGTTACGCTGACTGATGCTCAGCATCTCGTAAGCCACATACGAAGGGAAGATGAGACGGTAGGAGATATACGGGTCGATTTCCTCGTTGGCTACATAGATTTCGAAAGGCTCGTATGCCTTCCAGCTTCCGTTCTCGCACGCAAACACCTCCACCTTGAGGCTTTTGCCCTGAGCTGCTGCCAGCATGTCGTGCCAGTCGCTCTCGTCAATCAGCACCTTGTTGTCCGAACCGAATGTGATTGTGCTGTTGTCGGGTAGTGTAAACCGGGCCACACAATCGGTGACATTGCCTTCGATGCGGAAATTCAGCGGAGCAATGTTGGGTGGAACGACCACTTCTTTATAATCGGGATAGATGTCGGGCAGTAAACCGACCGATTCGAAGTTTCCAGGTACCTTGGGATGATTCGTACAGGCTACGAATGCCATTGCGAGGATGACCATGTATAGTGTTCTCTTCATAACGATGAAATTTGTATGTTTGAGTTAATATGCTTTGAAATCTCCAAAATAATAATACCACCAATAGGTGTCGCCATACACTTCGCGCATGCGCGTACCTATTTCTTTATGTTGAATGCCCATGTTGCTCATCGATCCGTAGTCGCTGTTGAAGTTGTCGAAGCGAGTCAGGATGAGTTGGTCAAAGGGGAAATTGTCGAGGTTGATGGGCGAATTCTCAGATGTGCCCATGAGGAGAGCCGCCTGCTGATACAACTCGGGAACAGCCTCCCCTGGGTAGTTCTTGTTGTAGTTGTAGAACTGAATGCAGAAGGCATATTCGTCCTTGAGCCACAACGAGGCACAGAGAGCCACATTGTCTTGTTTCCGGTTCTTGGTATTCACCAAGTCGGCGTAGTGACTTAGAATCCATTGTTCGGGCAGACTGTTGTCATAGTCCAGCATATTGACGTCCTCGTTCAGCAACGGAGCAATGTAGCTATATTCCTTGCTCTCCCGAAGTTTGTCGGCAAAGCGCAACATCGGTTCGTGTTCCTTCACCCACGACTTGTTGAAGGTCGATTTGCTCAGTATTGTCAGATACTTCGCTGCTACGTCGAACTCATGATTCATAATGGCACAACGAGCCATCATCTTCAAATTGCGAGCCTGCAGACAATACTGCACATTGTTTTCCATCGCCCAGCGATAAGCATAGTTGAGCTGTCCGAAATGGTAGTAGATGAGTGGACCGGCTATCTGGGCCATTCTCACCGTCAGCGAGTCGCCTGTATCGGGCAGGCATCCGCAGTTGTTGGTCTTGAACATCTCCGTCAGACGGTCGGTATGCATCAATGCAATATTCTTGAACAATACCATGAGGCTGGTAGGGTTCTTCGCAGCCTTTGCTTCTTCAATCACGTCGTCCCACTCGCAAGCCTCTATTGCCTTCTGCATACGGATTTCTGCTTGGAAGTTAGTGTTGCGGAACGAAAGCAGATAGGCGGTAGCTGAGAATGCAATGAGTGCGATGAAGGTCACGATTTCCGTAGCCCACTTCATGTGTGGTTGCCATTTGATGAGTCGTACCAATGAGAGCAATACCACCGATACTGGTGCCACGATGAACGGTATCTGAAGCAGGTGATTTTCATAATTACGATGATAGAACACAGGGAACTGCTGCAACATGGCGAAATAGGCGATGATGAAGACAATCCAAGCGACATCTTTGTTCCATACAAGTCGGATGAGCCTGACAACAATCCAAGTGGTCAGGACGGCTGCAAAGAAGCTGACACTTTGTGAGAACCAGTAGCCGGGCATCTTGATGTAGTACATCCAGTAGCCGATGTCGACCACCGAAACCAGCAATGCAAAGACAGGTATCCACGCCAGCAGACATTGCCAACCCTTGAGTCGGAAGGCATCGACGAGCAGGAAATAAGTAGCTGTCCAGATGGCTACGATGATCATTGCACCCAACCAAGGGTACGTGAAGAACTGAGTGAGATAGCAGCCCAACCAAGTCCACAAACCGCCTTGCGTACGAAGGGTCTCCTCGAAGAATGCCTGTCCGCTGATGAACATATCGCACTCTGCCACCGCATGAAGATAATCAGCGTGGAGTAGCAGAATGAGATATGCTGCCAAAGGAAACAGGAGTGTATAGATTGCTTTCTTCATCTTAGTCGTTTGGAGCGGTTTTGTATTTCACTTTCCTGGCATCCTTCTTTGCCTCTGCGGCAAACTGCTCTGGCGTAATGCCCACAGGCTCAGTCATGAACTCAGGACGGTTGAAAGAACGCAGGAACAGGGTATAAAACTCAGGGTCGCGTTGTGGCAACTCAAATGCTTTATGACACGTTCCCTGAGCATCGAAATAGGCAATATAGGGACGTGTGTAGTTGTTGTCGTCACGTCGTGAGGCGGTCATGATCCAACGCCCATTGCTCGAGAACGAAGGATAGCTGTCCGAGCGTTCGCTGTTGAGGGCTTCCAGATTCTGAGCCTCCAACGTTTCAAGATTGAGCAACCAGATGTCGGCCTCGGCGTGCCACACATGGAAACAACCGAAATTGCCTAACGAGAACACCATATATTTCCCGTCGGGCGACACACGGGGTAGGGTAGCACTCTTGTTTTCACTTGCAGCATCATAGATGAGACGTCTTTCGCCAAATTCGTGGGTCTGCTGGTTGAAGTCTCTTGCGTAGATGTTATAGTGCAGATTGCGATAGTCGTTAATGATTTCTGCGTCTTTCAGGCTGTCGTTCTCGTATTCGAAGTGAGCCGAACAATAATACAACGTGTTGCCATCAGCCGACCAAGTGGGGAATGTCTCCAGTTCATTGGAGTCGTTGGAGACGGTGAACACTTCGTCCTTTGTCACATCATAGAGAATGAGGTCGCTCTCTTTGTCTTGCACCTCAACCTTCGCTATATCCTTCGTGTGGAAACTCTGACCGATGAGATTGGTAGAGAAGGCAATGAGGTTCTGCGTCGGATGCCATGCTGGATAAACACCGGCGGAGATGATTTCAGGAGTCTTCAGGTCTACTTTCTTCAGTTGATTCCCTTCCACGATCATTGTGCCGGGAAGTCCTTCACGCATGTGGAACATCATGTGGTCAGTCCGATAGTTCTGATATGAATGGCAATTAATGCATTGACCCGTCTCAGGGGTTATCACCAAAGCATTATTGTAGATGTCCGTCTCGTCGTAGGTGGTGAGGTTTCGCTGGGCAATCGCCAACTGACCATACGCCACGTACGAGGGTTGGATAAGTCGGTAGGAGATATACGGGTCGATGTCTTCCTTCGCTACATGGATGCTGAAAGGCTGGTAGGCTTTCCATTGGTTGCCTTCGTTTACAAACACCTCCACCTTCATGTTTCCTCCCTTCGCTTTCTCTAAGAGTGTGCTCCATTCATTTTCATCGATAAGCACCTTCATCCCATCCCCATAGGTATATTGGAGGTCGCCCACACTGATGCGTACAGCCACTTGTTTACCAGGTTCGTACACCCTGAAATTCAGCGGACAGATATTGGCAGGCACCGTCACATCGGTATAGTCCGGCATCACCTTCGGAGGCCTCGACTCCGTTTGATAGGAATCGGGCACCGTTGGCCTGCCACATGCGATGAGCACGATGGTGAGCACCACGACGATGAGAACGGATTTTGTATGCTGCATCATTTACGAATTGTTAGCTTCACTTTTCATTTTTCACTCTTCACTCTTTCTTAGCTCCCTCCCTTGAGGGGAGGGCGGGGGAGAGGCTTTTTCAATACGAACTCAAACCTCTGCAGAAGAAGTAGAACCACCAGAAGGTGTCACCATAGGCGGGCTTCATGAGCTCGCCCACTTCTTCAGCACTCTTGCCTTGTTGTACATAGCTGTTAGAGAGTTGCTGGAACGATGCATAGCGGTTGACAATACGTTCCTGGTCAAAAGGCAATGTGCTGATGTCGACCTGATGTTCCAAGTTGCCATAGAGATAAGCAGCTTCCTGATAGTGGATAGGCATTGGCTCACCTGGATGGAGGTGGGCATAGAGGAAGAATCGAGGCCAGAACTTCTCGATGTCCTTACTCTGCACAGCAAAGTTGAGGGTTGTTACCTGCAACTGTTTGCTGTCCTTGTTCATCGTGTTGCTGAAATAGTTGAGCAGATACATCTCAACCAATCCTTCGTCAGAATCGAGCATATTGCTGAAATGACGGTAGTATTCCAGAATGAACGACAGCTCGGGCGACTCCTCAATCAGTTTGGGATTCTCGAGCATCGGCTCGTAACGTTCAGCCCATTCCTTGTAGTACAGGGTCTTCTTGAGAATACTGATGTATTTGCGTGCCAGTTCGTACTCTCCTGCTACGAGTGCACAACGAGTCAGAATCTTATAGCTATCGTTGCTGAAGCCGTGTTCTACAGAGTTCTCTATACACCAACGTGTAGCGAAGTTCAGACGTGAATAATTGAGATACACCAGCGGAGAGTTGGTCTGAGCCATGTGTACGTCCAACGAGTCGTAGACGTAAGGAGGTATACTCATGTTGTTGTACTTGAACATATAGTCGCCCGCCTTGCCCAAACGGTTCAACGCAACATCTCGCAACATGATGATTTCACGTGTGGGATCACCTGGAACGGCAGCCACTTCGTCAAGAGCATCTTGCCATCTGTTCTCGTCGATGGCACGATAGATGCGGAATTCTGCGTGATAGTTGTAGTCGTCGAAGTCGGCGCCCAGTTCACACCATACGATGGATGCCAAACAAACCAGCTGTAATCCAATCAGCAGGAAAGTCTCCTTCGATTTCAGCAGTATCTTCTTGGTAGTAAACGAGAGCGTACCAAGTACGAGGAGAATGACGATAAGGGCAATGAACGGATACCAGGGACGAGTGGCGTCTACGTTCTCCGTTTCAAAGATAGGCATTCCCACCCACCAGGCATCATCGATACGCATCTGTGAATAATACTGGTAGGCAATGAGAGGAACGACAACAATACAGATGATGGCTGTCAGCAAAGGCAGTATGCGACTCTTGGGAGCCTTGGTGATGCCAGTCAGACCCATCACGAGGGTGGTAGCCAGTCCCAACCAACCAGTTGCCCAATAGCCAACGACACACCACACGACGATCATACCCAGCTCTGCCCACTTGTTGAGGTCCTTGAAACAGCGATACAACCAGATGGCCAGCATATTAATCATCAGGGCAATGCTTGGAGCAAACCAATAGCCTTGATTCTTGTTGTAGTAGAGCCAATAACCGATGATGGTTTCCGAGCAGAGTAGGGCACCGATAGGCAGGAGTGCCAACACGCTCCACCAACCATTCAGCTTAAACGCCTTGATGGTAAGGAAATAAGTAATGATCCAGATAGCTATGAGGATGCAGACACCCATGATCGGTTCGTGGAAGAACTGAGTGCAGAAGCACCCTAAGTAAGCCATCAGCGCACCTGGCTTCACCATCAGCATATCAAAGAACGACTTGTCGAACAGGAAGAGTGAGTGCTCTTGGGCTGCGTAGAGGTAATCGGCGTTCTTGATGGCCAACATATAGTAGGCAAAGATGGCAAACAATACTGCATAGACAGCAGGGAGCCATTTGCCTCCTGTGAGATATTTTGGTGTCTGTTTGGTTTGAGTCTGCTTATCCGGATTACGTGTTTCCGTTCTGCGCTGTTTTGTGGTATTTCCTTTCGTCATTTTCCTTAACATTTGTTCATTGTGCAAAGTTAAGAAAAAAAGATGATTCGCCAATCAATAAATGTCAATTTTTTTTTGTTTTAACCCAATTCCGTCATTAAATTTGACTATGTCGAGTTTTCTCGTTTGCCTTACGGCAAGTTTTCTCAAAGTCACAAGTCATAAAAAGAGTCGAGCAATTTGCCCGACTCAAAGCCTCTCCCCATCCCTCTCCCTTCTCTCCCCTTGGGGGGAGCGCGAAGGGGGAGAAATCCGTTCTTGTCCCCCCTCAGTCCCCCGTAGGGGGAAGACTGAGGGGGCTGTAAGCCCTTCCTTAGGGTAAGGCTATAAAACCCTCCCCCCTGAGGGGGAGTAGGAGGAGGCTCATGACTGTAGCGCCGATGTGCCGAGGAGGGCACCAAGTACTGTGATGATGAAGCGTATCACTTCTGCAATCACCTTTTTCTTTCCTTCGTCCATCTTTCATTTACCATTTAATCATTTACCATTTACCAT
>JAFXNA010000020.1 GCA_017529865.1 Bacteroidaceae bacterium | reverse complement strand
GAAATTTTTTGTATGGCAGATGATTTTTGCAAGTTTTTTGATTCAATGATGGCAAAATATACGATTCCCACGCCTAAAAAGCACAAATACCATCGTTCTGGCACACTTTCCAAGGCAGAAGTCATGGTGATCATGATTCTGCTTCATGGTTCAGGCTCTCGATGCCTGAAGCATTTGAGTTATTGATTTTGTTGTTTAAAGCTATTAACAAGTCAATAATTATTCTACTCTGCTTCCTACTTACTTTTTCTTTACCTCTTTCTTTACCTTTTGTTGACTATATAGACATTAAGGTGACAATCTATAGAGGTCAACATAACACCGACATAAGGTCAACATAACACCAACATAAGGTCAACATAACACCAACATAACACTGACATAAGGTCAACATAAGGTTCACATAAGGTTTACATAAGATGAATATGAGGTACATTTGAGGTACCATAGACTTGGTATAGAGTTGGTATAGAGTTGGTATAGTGTTGATATAGACTTGCTTCCAATTATTTGACGTTGTGTTTTTCACATAGTAGAGACAGACGAAAAGCGGTATGTTTATTCTGATGCAAAGATACAAAAAGTATGGTAATCTTCCAAACTTTTTCAAAGAAAAAGCATGAAAAGGGATGAAATATAGGCCGTAGTTGCATTTTTTTCGTTAATTCGTTGCGTAGGTCATTTTTATTTCCTACCTTTGCGCCAAATATGCGAATTTATTTTTTTACAACAATTAATACCAAAAACAAGAATGAAACTTAACAAGAAAGCATTACTAGCATTCGCAGTTGCATCATTGTGCGGTATGTCTGCCTACGCCACTCCAGGTGATGGCGACGGTGACAAGAACGACCTCACGAAGGAAAATGTGCAACCAACTTTGGCTGACTATTTCAGCCCAGTCTCTAAAAACGTAGCGAAACCCGATGCAAAGGGATTTATTCGCAGGTGGTTATTACTGGAACCCATCGACAAACCAAACCGTAGCAACACTGTATTCACCGATTCTTACATTCGTGAGAACTTCGGTCAGCAGTATTTCCCTGGCCAGTTTACTGACGTTCCTACTGACGGAAAGATTGAGAAGGTAGGTGAGCAGGAACTGAAATGGCATGCATTCGACGCTACACGCTACAACGTGAAGTTGTTCCGTTTTGCTTCCGGTCTTGAGAAGCAGGTTTACGGCGTGCTGTTCTGGGCTGTTACCATTATCGACTGCCCTGAGGACATGCCAAACGTTCGTCTTGCAGTAGGTTCGAACTCAGCATCAATGTGGTGGCTCAATGGCGAAGAAGCTGTCATCCTCTCAGGCGACCGCCGTATGGTTGTCGACGACGTGATGTCAGGACGTCTGAACCTGAAGAAGGGAAAGAACGTGCTTCGCGGCGCTGTCATCAATGGCCCAGGTATGAGCGACTTCTGTGTTCGCTTCTATCAGGAAAACGGAGAACCATTAACCAACTACTCAGTAACCTTAACTAAATAATCGGTAATCATTATGAGACAGTATAAGAACATCATAAAGGGCTTCGGTGCCCTCGTAGGTATCATGCTGAGTCAGTCAGCAATGGCACAAATCGGTGCCCCATTCATCCACGACCCATCAACCATCGTGGAGTGTGACGGCAAATACTACACCTTCGGTACAGGTGGTGGCGGCCTCATCTCTGAGGACGGATGGACATGGAACAGCGGTGCACAGCGTCCAGGTGGCGGTGCTGCTCCTGATGCCATGAAGATCGGCGACCGCTATCTCGTAGCTTATAGTGCTACAGGTGGTGGACTTGGTGGCGGTCACGCAGGCCGTATCCTCGTAATGTGGAACAAGACCCTCGACCCAGAGTCTCCTGATTTCAAGTTCTCTGAGCCTATCGAAGTAGCTCGTTCTATTCAGGATGAAGACTGCGACGCTATCGATGCAGGTCTGTTGCTCGATCCAAAGACTGGTCGTCTGTGGGTAACTTACGGAACCTACTTCGGACATATCCGTATGGTAGAAATCGATCCTAAGACCGGTGAGCGTGTAAAGGGTAACAAGGCAAAGAACGTAGCTATCGACTGCGAGGCTTCCGACCTTATTTATAAAGATGGTTATTACTATCTGCTCGGTACTCACGGTACCTGCTGCGATGGTGGTAACTCTACATACAACATTGTCTGCGGTCGTTCAAAGAACGTGACTGGTCCATTCATCGACAACGTTGGTCGTGACATGATGGAAGGTGGTGGCCGTATGGTTATCGCAGGTTCAGGACGTACTTGGGGTGCTGGTCACTTCGGACGTTACGTTGTAGCTGACGGTGTTGAGAAGATGTCTCTCCACTGGGAGGCAGACCTCGATCAGGGTGGTCGTAGCGTACTCGCTATCCGTCCAATCATCTGGAAGAACGGTTGGCCAATTGGTGGCGAACTCTTCAAGGAAGGCACTTATGAAATCGAGTCAGAGCGTCGTGGTTACTCACTCGAACTTGTTGTCGACTTCGTTCGTATGAACCGTGGTGGCGGCATGTTCGGTGGTATGGGTGGCTTTGGCGGCTTCGGTGGCTTCGGTGGCGGTGCTCAGCGTCCTGCTGGTGCTCAAGGTGCTGCTGGTGCTCAGCGTCCAGCTGGTGCACAGGGCGGTCAGGCTCCTGCTGGTGGCATGGGCGGCTTCGGCGGCTTCGGTGCTGGTGCTCCTCAAGGCGCAGGTGCTCAAGGTGCTGCTGGTGCACAGCGTCCAGCTAATGCACAGGGTGCTCAGGCAGGTCAGGCTCCTGCTGGCGGTATGGGCGGCTTCGGTGGCTTCGGCGGTATGGGTGGCTTCGGCGGCGGTGCTGCCGGTGGTGCTCAGGCACAGCGTTCTACTCAGCAGGCAGCTCCTCAGCCAGTTGCTTCACAGACCCTTGCTGACGTTATCGAGGATTGGCCAAAGGGTGAAATCCGCGTTCGTATGGCCGACTACATGGGTCGTCCTCACCAGCGCTGGACTATCACAGCTGTTCCTGAGGCTGGTGGTTACCTCGGTGGTCCTTACTACAAAATCATCATTGCAGGTACAAACCGTGCCCTCGCTGCTACTGCTGAAAAGGATGTAACTTCTGTTCCTAAGTTCACAGGTGCTCCTGAGCAGCTCTGGCGCATCGACCAGTGTACTGACGGTACTTACCGCATCATGCCAAAGGCCGTTCCTGGAACTGACGAAGAACTCGTGCTGATGTCAGCTGGTGACTGTACTCCTACCCTCGGTAAGTGGGACTTCAACAGCGACAACTGCAAGTGGAACTTCAAAGACATGACCAAGGATATCACAGTAAGATAATCCTATCACATACAACAAAGACGTGCAGGCCAACCGCTTGCACGTTTTTATTATATATATAAATAAGGTGTCGTCGGAATGTACATTTAGTTACATTCTAATACAAAGTTCGGATGAATTACGTTTTTTTTATAGAAAAAATGGTGATTAAATCCAAGGGAATGATTATCTTTGTAACCGAAAAGGATATGGGCATCGTGCCTGTGTACATATATTTATCGTTCAATTGTATTAAACGGAAAGTTGTTTAAAGATGAAAAAGATATATCGATTATTGGCTATATTGATGTTCGGAATGCTCACACAGGCTACAACGTGTGAAGATGATATCCCTAAGCAGAATTACATTATGAACGAGGACAAGGTGCCGCAAGAGCCTTATCTGACAACGATTTCTTCCGACTATTTTCAGGCAAATGTAGCTCGGCACGGATGGAAATGGAAAGGGTCGTGGCGCATCGGCGAGGATGGTATCAGCATGCGTTATTACGCTACCAATGAGTGGGACTTTATGCCCAACGACCTGTATTTCGGGACAGATTCCATGACCGTGTTCCTGTATAAGCAGGACTGCAACTTACGACGGACGGACAGTTACACTTATGATGCCGCCAACAATCTAATCAAGAGCAACGCCATTGTCTACATGCAACTGACTGACGCCGACTCGCTCAACATCACGTTTATTGAGCGGCTTGGCAACTATTATTACAAAAGCAGTTACGAACGCATGCTGCCATACGAGGTGAATGCGCGATGGAACGGCTCAAAACCTGAGCAGCAATGAAAGTTCGCCTGATACTCTTTTCTTTGCTCTCTTTCCTGGCAACATGTCAGATTACAGGGCAGCAACCGAAGCCATTCGTCAAAGGCGGACTGACTATCGGTCTTTTCGATGGGACCGATGCCAGCAACGAGTCAGCGGGGCACACCGGCCTGAATCTTGGAGCAGGCATCCAGATTCCTCTCAGCAAATCACACCCAACATTCCTCGAACCAGCGCTTGTGCTTATTTCAAAAGGAAATGTCTACGACGTAAGCAAGGCAGGCGGCCGGGTCACGTTCAACCTTTGGTATTTTGAAACACAGCTGGACTTTGTCTATCGCTGGAAGATAGGAACCCACTGGCGCATACCCATCGGAACGGGTCTGTATGGTGCATACGGCATCAGCAGCAAAGTGTCTGCTACGAATGGCATCACATGGTTTCAAGGGATTCACGTAGGCAAATCGCCCTCAATGTTTGATGACGAAATAGGCGCAAACCGCTGGGACGCAGGATGGCGGGTATGTACCTTCGGCGCGGAATACAGGCAGTTCGCATTACGCTGCGACTTCGAAATCGGCTTCTTTTCCCAATTTCGCAACAAAAAACTATACACTTTGGAAAAGAAGTCTCAAGGGGCCAACTGGGCCTTTTCCCTGAATATTGGATATAGTTTCTAAGATGACTGGATTCGGTCATGCGCATTAACCGATTGAATAATGCGCATTAACGGACTGAATGATGCGCATCAACGGAATGAATGATACGTATGAACAGAGCAAATCATACGTATGAACGGAACTTTAATTCATAACTAACAGGTCGTATCGTATGTTATCTTCGGCTACGGAGCGCCCATGAGAAGGACTGGTACTGCGTGTCGTTGACGACGGATGTGTGGTATTATTCGACACAGAAAGACGTGTCGTTTGGATAGGCTGATGCACGGAATCTCCTTCTGTAGGCTGCGGTGCAGACATCTGGACATATACGGTATCAACACGTGCCGTGAGTGGAGTGTCATTCTGTGAACTTTCAGTCCATATACCTACAAAGAAGCCAACGACGGCTGCTGCGGGGATGGCGACGAGCCAGGTGGGAATGCGGTGCCAAGGTCGTGTACGATTGAACTCGGAACGGACGCTCAGTTGTTCGTTCTCCTCGTCGCGCAGCTGACGGGCAGTGCGGATGATGTCTTGATCAGTGATGTTCATATTGCTTCAGGTTTTGTTTGATGATTTGCATTGTTTTATGCAGACGCGACTTCACGGTACCCTCGGGTAGGTCGGTGATTTGCGCTATCTGGGGAACGGTCAACTCTTCTTCATAGTGCAGCGAGAAGAGCATCGCGTAGGATTCTGGGAGTTTACGGAGTATGTCTCGTAGGGCATCATGAAGGTCTTTCATGTCCAACTCCACTTCAATGCTGGCCTCATCAGTGATGTCCACACCCTCATCGGAGACAATCGTCAACTGGTTGCGATGATGATTCCGACAGAGGTTGTAGGCGATGGTGAAAAGCCAGGCGCGGAAGTTACGACCTTCACGATAAGTCTCGCGGGCAGCATAAAGCCGCAGGAAGGTGTCGTGCATGAAGTCGGCAGCCAAGTCGGCATCATCGCCAAGCCTGCGGACGAAGAAGCCCTGCAACCGTCGAGCATGACGATTGTAGAGTTCCTCGAAAGCACGGTCACTGCCTCGTGCGGCTCGTGTCATCAGCTGTTCGTCGGACTGTGCCGACATGCGTAGTGGTATCAGCATGTGTCAGTCGTGCATCAACACGTTCATGTATTCCTGTTTCTTTTCTTCGCTGAAGGAAGTGTTGCTGATACCGCTCACCAACCGTCGCATCAGCCAGTCATATCGCTTCTGGTCATGCTTCTCGTAGTAAGGGAGCAGGTCGGCAAGCAGAACGGCATAATTAGCAGAGAGTCGCTGACCAGATGTCCAGTCGGGACGGAACGAGACGAGCAGATACTCCAGCATATAGCGGTCCTCCACATTGCGACGTTTCACGGCGAGATTATCGTAGCGTTTCTTCGAATACTTCAGCAACAGCCCTTCATTGTAGAGGTTCTTCTCCCAAGGCTCCCGCAACGATGAGGGTGTCGTTGCCGAGAAGTAAACCTTACTGCCATACTTGTCGATAATGGTTTGCAGTGCTGCACACTCGAATGCCTGATAGTCCTCATAGCCTCCGTCTTCCAGTTCAGGCAACTGAATGTCGAGTTTCTTATTCAGCCACGCACGATATTCCTTCACCGCCAGGAACGGTACAGCAACGATGGTCTTGTCCTTATGCTTTCCCATACCATCCTGGATAAGCCACTTAGGAATGATGGATGTGTCGCCAGAGCCGATATAGATGCCATCCGCATCCATGCCAGCCAACTCATTGTAGCCGTATCGCAACACGTTTTCCGAATAGATGCCACTATTGAAATAGCGTTTCGCCATCTGCGCCATACGCGACTCATATCCTTTCATAGCCAAGTAGCACACCCATTGGTCGTAGTCGAAAAACTCCATCTCATCAGGCAGCTTCGCCAGTGCAGCTTCCGCATATTTATCACCATCGGTTTCTTCCACATGCCCAGTAACAACGGCACGGTAGGCACAGAAATTATAGGTATAAGTATCGGGAATAGCCTGTTTCATCTCGCTCATCACCTGACGGACAACGCTGTCAGAATTGTTGCCCCACCAACCCATATAGTGTGCTGCATGATAATAGTTCAGCCACGCTGTCTCATCCTTCGGATTCTTCTGCGTCTGCGCCTTCCATGCCTCTTTCTGTTCTACATACCACACAAAGTCTTTTTCTGTTACAATCGGACTTTCCACTTTCATTGCTTTGGTCTGCGCCATTGCACTGAGGCTTAGCATCAGCAACCAAATGCCCAATATTACTCTTTTCATTCTTGTTCTGTTTTTAAAATAATTAAACGATTTCAGAGCTCTTTCATGTCTGCATACACAGAAAGCTTGAAATCGTTCACGGAAAACGAGAAAAATTATCATCACCACTCACAACGGCTCCCAGAAATGGCGGCTCATATCCACATGGCCATTAGGTTTGAAGTGGACACCTTCTTCTTCCAACAGCAGGCGCTGACCGCCCCACCCTGGCGCTGTTCGTCCTTCTTTATTTACCACCCGATGACAGGGCAAGTGTTCTGCACTAGGCGTATAACGCAACGTCCGACCCACCATCCGTGAATGACTGGGCCATCCTGCCAACAGCGCAATCGTGCCGTAAGTCGTCACCCTACCATAGGGTATCTGACCGACGATATTGAGCACATCATCGCGAAAGGCTCTTACTTGCTCGGGCGTCATCTTGTCTGGATAGTCTTTCATACGCTATCGTTTCTTTTTCGGTTTCGGAGCAGGTAATACCTTACAGGTTTCGCTGACAAGCTGCGACAGATAGGCATGATTGTCCACGTCAGCGATATAGAAATAGTCCTTCGCTCCTTCGTAGGGTGGATGCATATCAACAACTCGCAACAGCGAACGAACTGCATCTGTAGGTTTCAAGTAGAAGAGGTCGTCACATATCAGTCCGAATATCTTTCCGTCGCAATAGATGCCGTAATCGCCAAACATCTTCTTCACGGTTATCTCTCCTGCACCCGAACATTGGTCGGCAATGTATTGTACAAAATCCGAATTACTGGCCATAATATTTAATAAGGAGTTAAAATGGAAGTTAACGAGCTGAAGCTCGAGGGAGTTATATAAGGGAGTTAAACATTCTATTTATTATGAATACTATATAGTTTTGCCATCAACGCTCCGCTGATGTTATGCCACACACTGAACACGGCTCCTGGGATGGCAGCCATCGGATAAGCGGCAAAGTGAGTGGCAGCCAACGCAGTAGCCAGTCCGCTGTTCTGCATACCCACCTCGATAGAGATGGCGGTACGCTTCTGACGTGTCAAGCCCAACAGACGGCCTACTAAATAGCCGATACCCAGTCCACCGAGGTTATGAAGTACGACCACCAACACGACCAGCAATCCAGCTGTCTTCAGGTTCTCTGCATTATGTCCTACCACCAACGCTACTACCAACGCAATCACAATCGAAGAGAATGCAGGCAGATAGGCCACTACTTGCTTTGTGAATCGAGGCAGATAATGCTGAATGAGGAAACCTGCCACAATCGGTGCAATCACCACATAGAGGATGCTCTGAATCATTCCCCACGTGTCCACCTCGACAAACGTGCCAGCCATCAACCAAGTGAGGGCAGGTGTCAGGATTGGAGCTAACAGGGTCGATGTAGCCGTCATGCCCACACTCAGTGCCAAGTCACCCTTTGCCAGATAGGTGATAACATTCGAAGCCGTACCGCCAGGACAGCACCCTACGAGTATCACACCCAAAGCCAGTTCTTCTGGCAACGAAAAGACTTTCACCAACACCCAGGCTATCAGCGGCATCACCGTGAACTGAGCCAGACACCCAATCAGCACATCCTTCGGACGGCTGAAAACCACCTTGAAGTCCTGTGGCGAGAGCGTCAGACCCATCCCAAACATAATCAGTCCCAACAGCGGATTGATAACCCATGTGCCGATTGGCAAAACCACTTGCGGGAATACCAATGCAGCAACTGCCACCAACAATACCAGTGCCCCCATCCAACGAGCTATAAAATCACAAATGCGTTTCATTCCATTATCTGTTTTGCATGCAAAGGTACGAAATAATTGACAATTGACAATTGATAATTGACAATAATTATAAAAAACAAAAGCATCAGCAACTTCTCAGTCGCTGATGCTCGTCATACAAACAATTTAATAATATACCTATTGATGAGAATTATCTACATATTGACACTCGCCTCGTTCACTGAGAGGATGATGTCGTAAATCTTATCCCTGAGTTTATTGTAACTGGTGCGGTTTTTCAGTGTGTCCAGTTCGTTGATTATATCCTGCACAGCCAGACGACTGATGTGGTTGGCACGAATCTCATCGTCGAGATACTCTCCCAATCGAACCAACAGATTCTCCTGAGTCTTGGTATATGTCTCTTTGAGATAGTTTGAGCAAATCATCTTTACCTGCGCCACAACCTCTGGGGCATAAGTATTAGCAACCACCTTCTCATTTCCTTTGAGCAAACGTTCCATCGTAGGAGACAGACTATTCGATGTCATATTCAACCGTTTCTCCATCGCTTTCTGACGCATGGAATAGAGGACCGTTTCTGCAATCTTGGCACGCTCAATATACTTTGTTCGATTCACTTGTCGTATTCTTTTAGCGTATGTACCATCTTGATTCAAACGAGTAACTTCCACATCACGTACTTCTTCGCGTGTCTCGCGCAAGTTCACCACAAGGAAATCATTCATCACCAGCAGGAGTGAACGGTTGTAGTCGTTGTCCTCTCCTGTGAACTTCTCGAGGAAATAGTTCAGGGAGCGGGTGAAGTCCGACGTCGGAACACCCATCACATTTGAATTTGAACCCTCATTAAATGGTTCGATGGTTGTTCTTACTGTTCTCCTACCAGGCTCGACAGTCTCCGTTACCTTCGGCTGACCAACTACAAATGTGTTAATGGGGTCAACCTGAGCCTTACTGCTCAAGCCCAAACTAAGGGCAAGAGCCACAAATAATAGTTTTTTGTTCATATTCATACCTATTTATATTTAATATTAGTATTCTTCTTCGCTCATTACCGCTAAGTCGTTACGTATCTGCTCCATCTGCCGCATGTAGCGAGTTATCTGCTGCTCCAATCGCTCCTCAACAGTAAGAGGTTGGGAAGTCATTGTGTCAGTTGAAGCATATAATTGCTTCTCTTCACTTTCGACATGAAGGGTGGCTTCCGCTATTTCCTCATGCTCTATTATACTCTGCATAGAAGGGGTCTGCTTTGCCAACAATGGACGCGAAGGGCGTGGGTGATACTGTCGAACTGGGTCTTGCGGCTTCAGCTGTGTAGGCCGTTCCTGCATGGGGATAATTATCGTATCAGTCTGGGTCTGCTGTGGTTGCTTAGGTTGTGCAGTATCAACATGTGCAATCAAAGGTGTATCTGATGGCACGATTCCATCCTGATTGTTAAGGAAGAACACGATTGCGATGCTTGCCGCAACCGTACCCACTACATACCAAGCCCACAACGGAATCACTCTGTTCTTATTCTTTTTGACCTCCACCTGTCCATCATCAAACATTGCAAACATCTCCTTATAGGCGCTCCACTCCTCCCCTACCTCATGGGTACGGAAATAGTCGGCAAGGCGTTTTTCCTCGTCAAGCGTCGATGTTCCTTCCAGGAAACGGTCGAGCAGTCGTTGTATGTCTTGTATATCCTTATTCATAACTTCGTTTGTTTGATTCGTTCGAGTAATTGTCTTCGTGCTCGTGCCAGAAGCGTAGAGACTGACGACTTAGTGATGCCGAGCAGAGATGCTATCTCATCGAGTTCACGGTGTTCCAACTGTCGCATTCGCAGGATGATAGCATTAGTGGGCGGCAGACGGTCGATTTCGCGTTCGAGCCATTGTTCCAGTTCCTTGTACTCCAGTTCATCATGCTGGTTCCTTTCCTCCAAGTACTCATAACTCTCATTGAGCGAGCGCTCTTGCTTTTGAGTTCGTAACAGGTCGATTGCGCGATTTCTCGTCAAAATACCAACTAAATGCTCAACTTTGTCATCGGGAGGTACTTTCTCGTGCATCGCCCAGAGCTTCAACATCACATCGCCAGCCACATCCTCAGCATCAGCTTCCAAAGGCACATAAATGCGAGCCACATGGAGTGCCTTGCTGTGCATTTGAAGGGCAATATGTTCGAACTCTTTTTGCGTCATCTCACCTATATAACGAATAAGTACTGCAAATTTAAACAAAAAAACTCATTTTTTTATAAAAAAAACATACACTTTACGCGCTAAACCCTAAACTTTTTGTAACTTTGCCTTGCTAATTTAATCAAAACTAACGTATATGACCAATCAATCTACTCAAACAAAGCTGATGACCAATTGGCGTTGGTGGCTTTGTTCGTTGCTTTTTGTGGCAACCACCATTAACTATCTCGACCGTCAGGTCCTGAGTCTTACGTATGAAGAGTTCATCAAACCTGAATTCGGTTGGACTGATGCCGACTATGGTACCATCACCTCGTTCTTCAGTATCTTCTATGCCCTTTGCTGCCTCTTCGCAGGTAAGTTTATCGACTGGATGGGCACCAAGAAGGGCTATCTATGGAGTATCGGAGTTTGGAGTGCAGGTGCCTGCCTCCACGCCCTTTGCGGCTACGGAACCTCTATGCTGACAGGTTTGCCCGACCTTGCAGCTGCTACGAAGATTGGTTCGAATGCTGCTTTGGCATTCTCTACCACCTCCGTATATCTGTTCCTCTTCTGTCGAGGCATTCTGGCACTTGGAGAATCCGGAAACTTCCCTGCTGCCATCAAGGTGACTGCCGAATACAACCCAAAGAAAGACCGTGCTTACTCAACCTCACTGTTCAATGCCGGAGCCAGCGTAGGAGCACTTGCAGCTCCTCTCTGCATTCCCCCATTGGCCAAGAGTCTGGGATGGGAATGGGCATTTATTATCATAGGTGCATTCGGATTCCTGTGGATGTTCTTCTGGCAATTCATGTATGACAAACCAGAAAAGAGCAAGCATGTGAACCAGGCAGAACTCGACTATATTCATCAGGATGACGAAGCAGAGGCTGCAGCAAAGGCAATAGAGAAGGAAGAAAAGGCTATCCCATTCTTCAAGTGCTTCACCTATCGTCAGACCTGGTCGTTCATCTGCGGCAAGCTACTCACTGATGGCGTTTGGTGGTTCTTCCTTTTCTGGGCACCATCATACTTCCAGAACCAGTTCGGCATCAAGGCATCCGAACCACTCGGTCAAGGACTGATTTTCACCCTCTATGCTATCGTGACGGTTGTCAGCATCTTTGGTGGCTATCTTCCAAAACTCTTTGTCGAGAAACGCGGTATGCACCCCTACAGCGGACGTATGCTTGCAATGCTGATCTTCGCCTTCCTACCACTTGTTGCCCTTGCAGCACAGCCTCTTGGCGTTCATAGTCCTTGGTGGCCAGCTATCCTCATTGGTATCGCTGCAGCAGGCCATCAGGCTTGGTCAGCCAACCTGTTCTCTACGATTGGCGATATGTTCCCAAAGAGCACGATTGCTACCATTACAGGTGTAGGAGCCACAGCTGGAGGATTTGGTTCGATGGTTATACAGAAAGTAGCAGGCAACATGTTCGATACAGCAGAAGCCGCAGGTTCAGCCTTCCAGTTTATGGGCTTCGAAGGTAAACCAGCGGGTTACTTCATCATGTTCTGCTTCTGTGGTATCGCATACCTCATCTCATGGGTAGCCATGAAACTCCTCGTGCCAAAATATAGTCCAATCAAAGTGTGAGGATAATGTATAATTTATAATTCATAATGCATAATTGACCTTCAAAACTAAAAAAAGCAGGTTTTTGCAAAATAATTATGATTTTTGTATTGTGCATTATGAATTATTTTGTACCTTTGCACCCGCGTTTCAAAAAAAGCGCTGGAATGGCGAGATAGCTCAGCTGGTTAGAGCGTCGGATTCATAATCCGGAGGTCGTGGGATCGTGACCCACTCTCGCTACAACAGGGGGATGTATCGTTTGATGCATCCCCCTGTTGTTATGATTCAAGACGCATCTTCATAGACGTTTTCAGTAAACCTGACAAGGTCAATAGAAGAAAAGTGCAGAAATATTGAAATTATTGGTGTCCGCTAAAAGTTAGAAATCAATAAAGTATGTGTCCTCAGTGCCGATAAATAGGCGTTGTGGACACAAACTTCAAAAAATTAAGCCCCCTCCATACTTCATATCCTTCTGTTTTAGCGGACAGTCAATATAAAAGTTTATAGTTTAGAGTGAACCACAAAGAGGTGAAGACAGCTATGAGTTTAGACTTTAGTTGTTATAAGTCCATTGTCTGAATGGCAAAAGACGGGCAGCTAATTCAAAAGGGAAAAGCAGCCGACTCAATCGGGAAGATGAGCCGGCTGAAAAGGGAAATTGCCTATAGTCATCCGGTCGGATGCCTAAAGCATCCAATTGGACGGCTAAAGGCGGATGACCGTCTGCCTTTAGCCGACTACCCTCGAACTTATAATAATGGAATGGGAATAGTATGCGGTATTTCGGCGCAAAGATACAAAAAAGATTCTCCTTTCCAAATAATTCGTAAAGATTTTTTTGATAGCAAAAAAATTGGCTGAATCCCTATCATGGTTTCTGCCTAATTTGTGTATGGATTAAAAAGTTTTTCCGGACAGCAATACGTTGAAATAGTAATTCGGAAGTAACAAAAACAAGCGACGCCGTTTTGCGCCGCTTGTATATTGAATAATCATTGATGGATGCACTCAGCTTACAAAGTGAAAACTACTTTCTCGAATTCCTTCACTGCCTGACTGCCATTCTTGTCCTTCACGATGATCCGGATGGTGTGAGTTCCTGTACGCAGGTCATCTGTAATATTAAAGCGGATGATGTAGGTGCTGAGGATAGCGGCTGTAACTTCCAGTCCGTTAAGGGTCACACCCTCGAAGTTATAATCGGCAAAAATAGTTGAACCACCTGTGTATTCAGACATTGCCCAAGGTTTCTCGTATTCGGTGAATGGATACTGCTCGTTATAACGATAGTACCAACCATCGGGACCTTTATATGCCAGTGTATCACTCTCGCTATATACGGTGTGAACTGTTCCCTTTGAAGAATTCCAGTTGTATAGTTCATGGTTGCTATTCAATGTCTCAACAGACCACTGCTTGTAGCTGTTTGGCTGGTTTGGTTCATCGGTGAAGTTGATGTAGATGCGGTTTGCTCCTTCACGGAAGCTGAACAGCTCGTCAGCAAAGTGCAGTGCCAGACCGCCACATTCGTAGTAGCTGCCGTTGTAGTAGGTACCATTGTACTTCAGTGCGCTATCTTTCAAAGCCTCAGCCTTATCGCCATAGAACCCGTAGGTTCTGTAAGTACCGTAGTTGTAGCTTTCGCGGTCGTTGAGGAACTCCGAAAGTACTGACACGTCAGCGAGGTCCATACCACCATCAACACCATAATAGTTGTCACCATAACCTACACAACCGAATTTACAATCAACTGTTGATGCCAGCACATTGGACCATGCAAGTACCTGTTTTGCAATACTGTCAGCCTCTTCGTCCATAGAGCCAGAGTTGTCAACCAAGAACACGATATCTGCCAAGCCCTTTGTACTTGCACGCGTCACATCGTCTGCATTAACGATAGCGATTGACTTCGATTTTCCGTCAATAGTGAGCCAAACGTTCTGATCCTTCTCACCAGTTCCTTTCAGAACCAGATACTCACCATCTACACCTTTGATACCAGTGAGAGTGATGTTTCCGATATTACCATTAGAGCCGTTCTCCACGTATGGAGAAGATACATTAGGAATAATTACATTGTTGGATGTCACAACAGGAGCATCTCCTGCTTCATTGTCGATATAGACACCCCACTTGTTGATTTTCTCGTCATTGTCGTCATCACTGCTACATGCAACGAAAACAAATGATGCAGAAAGCAGCATCAATCCAAGCCAATAAATTTTTTTCATACGCTGTTAGTTTTTGTGATAAAAGATTGTATTTTTTACTCTCTATTTTGCCATTTACTATTTAACCATTTACCATTTACCATTTACTATTTAACCAAAATTTTACATTTTATAGTTTTTTAATTTTTACATTTCCGAAATAGATCTAGGCTGCAAAGATAACCTAATTATTTGAAATATCCATACAAAAAATAGGAAAAAGTGCAGAATTCTGTCAACAGAAAGCAATAAAAGGCTGTTTTTTGATTAAAAAACCTAATTAATGCTGATTGATATACTCGTATATCTTCAACACATCCTGGGTATCGACCATGCCATCCTGATTGATATCAGCAGGCGATGAAACGTTAGGAGTTTGTGACGCGGTTCGCATATATTCATAGACCGCGAGTACGTCCTGAGTATCGACGATTCCGTCAAGGTTTACATCCTCACGCACCTCGTTTGCCAAGGATGAAAGGGCAGCGGAAGTGAGGGCATAATTGTAGATGCGGAAGTCGTCGAAATAGCCTTTGAATCCGGGTGCATCGCCGCGTTGGCTGCGACCAAGGTAGTTGAGAAGGGAGAGTGAAGAGTGAAGCGCAAAGAGTGAAGAGTTGTCGGACTGTGCAACAACCTCTCCGTTAACATAAATTCGCACGGCATCCGCAGCGAATGTGACGGCTACATGGCGCCATGTGCTACCCAGTTTCTGTGCCTCAACGACCTGCTCTTCCGAACCGTTTCGCATCACGAGTCGCATCTTGTTCTTCTCAGAAGGACTAAGATAGAGGCAGTGGGAATCATCGTATCCGAAGTCGAACAACCGCTGGGCATCGCCTGCCGTATTGCCCGTCCATCGTACCCAGAAACATACGGTGAGTTCGGGTGAAGAGGCCACATGATAAGGCAACTGAACATACGAGGCACCATCCAGGAAAAGACTACCTCGTCCGACCTTCACCATGGACTGTAGCGTGGTGATTTTCTCCGTACCATAGAGGGCTACATCCATGTGATTTTCGGTACGATCGGCTAAATTCTCGTCGAACGGCCAATAGGCAATCATGGCATGAGAGGTTAGGGTTTCGGCTTCGACTGAATCGCTCAAAGCCGAGAGGTTGTCGCTACGGTCGATGGCACGAACAGCATACTGATAGGCACGCCCTTGCTGCAGGTTATTATCCACGAACGTCGTGGAGGTCAGCTTGCGGGCAATGGTGTTCCAAAGGCCTGTTTCCTTATCCTTTCGCAACACGAAATAGCCGGCAAGGTCGTCGTCCTCACAGGGGTTCCATGAGAGCGAAACCGACGCCGTTTGCGGCACGACCTGCAAGCCATTCGGCACAGAAGGAGGATTGATTTCACATGCTGCATCAGTAGGAATGATGCGCCATTGTTGCAGCTGACATTTGGCATCAGTAGTTGCCAAAACGGACTGATTGACCAGTGCACCTGCCGACGTACCCGACGCGGTAAGATAGAGGTTACTGTAGCGGTTGATGATGTAGTAATACCCATCGCCTGCATACTTCAAATACCATTGTTCGTTGTCGCCAAACGAACCGTCGAATACACGCAATTCCGAGCCACTTGTCAACCCCCAATTCCAACCGTCTATGGGTAAACCTGACTTGGCATTCTTGAGATAAAAGTAGCCAAAATCGCCCCCGACTCGTGGGCTGACCGGCTGAACAATCCAGTCGTCGTAGGTACCCGTAGTGCCCTTCTTTGCACATATCTGAGTTCCACTTGTTGCAGCGGTATTGGTTACGCTAAGCACTCGCCGACCACTGCGACACATCAACTGATAAGTCCCGTTAATCGTGTCGGGCTGTACGTCCATTCCCCATGTAATATCGATAACACGTTCTGCATTGGTCTGCTCTTTCTGATAGCCTGTACCTCCAGGGATATCGAAAGCAAAATGGCGCGCAGGTCCACGCCCATCAAAATAGACATCACGGTCAAGACTTACGAAGGTAAAGGAGGAATTATACGCCTGACGTTCGGACGAACCCATATAGGCATGTACCTCGCCTGTACGGTCATTTCGATACACGGCTCCCGAAGTCCAGTTGGCACGATTCTCGCCATAACCCAGTCGGACACCCTCCTGACTATCGCGGCAGAACTGTCCACGAGCATGGCTGTCGAATCCCCACCAGATGCCTGTCTGCATCCCATATTGTACACCCACGATGGCCTCACCGACATTGTGCAATTCATCGTTGGCAGCCATACGTCCATCAGCACGTACCTTCGTGAAGAAGTTGGCATAGTTGTCGAACGAGCCAGCCAACTGATGTGTATTACCCTCGTCGAGCACTTCACGCAAATCTTCATACCAATCCCAGGCACGGTCGCAGTTCAAGGTATTACCGCCACAGATACGGATTCCGTCGAAGAAAGGGTCAGCCTTTATCAATCGACTTACCTCGAGAAACGTGGACTTAAACCAATATTTGTTCTCATCATAATCTGGTTCGTTAAAGGGCGAGACAGATATGATTTTAATGCCACGATCCTGGATGAATTTCACACTGGCCTTAATCAATTGATACCACGCATTTGCGTCGCGTCCGTAGTTCTCATAGCCTGTAGTTCCATCCGAAAGTTCATCGAAAGCAGCAGCATTGTCGCAGTTGATATTCGCCTCCGTAACCCCAGTAATTTTGAGGTTCGTAATGCGAGTTTGTAGCATCTTCTTCTGCTCAGCAGTCAGGTCGAAAGTCCCATCGGTCTTCTGAATCAACTTATACGTTGGCTGATAAGAAAGACGCCCGGTACTGAAGTTCTCCACACCGATATGGTTCACACCACGCCGCACATTTCCTTCCGAATTCCACGCGGTATCCATACCCCAGAATACGCGGAAAGGCTGTCCCTCAGAGTTCACATCAAATGGGATCACACACTCCGTAGGTTTGAATGCATTCAGGTAGTCTGCACCACTCTGAGCATAGGCACTGGCCCCCACCAACTCCCCCAAGGGGGAGGGAAAGAAGGGGCAAAGAGCCAAGGGGGAAAGAACCAGAGGTCCGAGCCATAAAAGGCTACTGACCGTCAGCGCAATGGTTAGATTAGTTTGCTTCATAACACGTTATTTTATTCGTATGATATATGAATATTTCATGGGTTGATTGGCATCGATGGTGTACTGTGGGAAGGTTCTTGCTCCCCATCCGTCTGCCCCTCCAACACCATGTATATTGAGGTCGATATTGACATTCACCTTCTCGCCCCGATGGATGAGATGAGGATGGAGCGGTTCGCGGTCGAGTTCGCTCTCATCGTAGTCCCATGCATGGAAACAAAGCGGCTGAAGCCCCTCGAACGTGATACTTCGTTCTCCTGACGAGAAGGTGAAACGACGCACATCACAACGATTGGCATTATCCTGCGGATTGATATACTCCGTCATGAACTCCGATAGCGGCATGTGATAGGTACCGATACGCTGCGAGAGTTTGCGGTCTGGATAATTCTCGTATGGACCTCTTCCATACCACTCCACATCAGTAAACGAAGGAGGTAAGCCCACTCGCATACCGAATTTCGGCATCAATTGCAAATTCTGAGCAGTAGGTACATAATCGGCTGTGACCAGAATCTCTCCAGCATGAAGGAAAGTATATGTAAGCGTATAGTCTGCTCCTATCGGGAGCGTCATCACAAACGTGACAGAGCCTTTCTCCTTATCAATCTTCACCTCCTTGACCTGACGATTGGCAGCTGCATCGTGCCAACTACCCAATCGCTGCCGATAACCATTTGCACGTTGGTTGTCATTAAGCGGCTTCCAGAAGTATGGTTCAAGCGGGGCTTGGAAATATTCGAATCCATCAGGACAGAAGCTGGTAATAGCACCGGTACGTGTATCGAGTACTATTTGCTTGAATAATGTAATAGTGGTATCTGTACGCACCACATCAGCATTAGAAAGCTTTCCCGAAAACGCTGTAGAATACTGATAAGGTTTCATCACGAACTGCTCGTAAGCAACAACAGTACCCTTTAGTGCCCAAGGAGTATCATGACGCAAAACTGCAGAGACGTTGAGAAGTTGTTCACCTCGTTCCCCTAAAATATTTTCAGTGTGATAGTCGAAATCGTCAACTGACACAAACGGATCGACTGACTCATAAACAAGTCGTCCGTCATCGTAGTGGAAGTGAATAGGCTGGTAAGCATACTTCACCTCATAATAATGAGGATGCGGTACACGGTCCGGTCCAATCAGCCCATTGAGACAGAAGTGATTATCATTCGGTTTATCTCCAAAATCACCACCATAAGCCCAGAACTCGCCAGGGAGGAGGGATAAGAGGGAACGGCCCCTCTCTGTCCTTTGGACATCTCCCCCGAGGGGGAGAGATGCAGATAGTGGAGAGCCGTCAATGGGTTTGGCAATACCTTGGTCTACAAAGTCCCAGATTGCAGCACCGCAGATGCTGGAATCGGCATAGATGACATCCATATATTCCTTCAAGCCACCCATCGAATTTCCCATTGAATGTGCATATTCACGCATGATGAACGGACGGTCAGTGATCCGTTTTGCCTCGCTTGCCAACTTGTCGGGCAACAGATAGCTATCGTCGTAGATATCCGATACAGAGCGGTCACTATCTAAAAAGACGGGACGGGTGGTATCGACTGCAAGGATGGCCTCACGCATCGCTCTCATGTTCTGACCGGCACCACCTTCGTTACCAAGAGACCAGACGAAAATAGACGGATGGTTCTTGTCGCGCTGCACCAATGCCTCTGCCCTATCGACATGTGCCTTTCGCCATGCAGGGTTATCACCCAACATACGATTACCAATGCCGTAGCCGTGACTCTCCTGATTGGCCTCATCCATCACAAAGATACCATAGCGGTCGCAGACCTCATAAAGATAAGGATCATCAGGATAATGGGATGTACGCAGGAAATTGATGTTCGCCTCTTTCATCAGTTTCACATCCAGCTCGTAGGTAGCACGGTCGACATAACGACCTGTACGCGGATGATGATCGTGACGGTTCACGCCACGCAGTTTCACGTTCTTGCCATTAATCTTCAGTACCTCACCTACAACCTCAACCTTCTTCACTCCGAAGTGGTAGTCAAATTTTTCAACCACATTATCTTTTTTGTCGAACAAATTCAACGTAATCGGATAGAGATAAGGATCGTGAGCAGACCAAAGATGAGGAGAAGGAAGTCGATATGTGAGGGTCACAGAAACAGTATCACCAGATGCTATAGAGGGTAAATTACTTTGTACATAATTGTCTTGAATACACATTTGAATCATTTGTTTTTTCGCAGCCTTCTTGCCTTGATTACAGATGAGCACTTTGGCTGTCACTGAAGCAGAAGAATAAGCATCAGAAGGAACGGCTGTGATGAAGTAATCTGCAATATGTACGAGTGGACGTTTCCACAACTGGACAGGACGGAAAATACCCGAAAGTCGCCACATATCCTGATCTTCGAGGTAGCTGCCATCACTCCATCGATAGACCTCAACTGCCAGTCGATTGCGTCCTTCCTTCACGAAGGAAGAGATGTCGAACTCAGCTGGAGCCATCGAGTTCTGGCTATACCCTACCCTCTGCCCGTTCACCCAAATATACATGGCCGACTTCACTCCACCAAAGTGCAGGATGAGGTTACGCTCTTTGATATCCTCTTTCGTAACATCAAAGAAAGTAACGTACGAACCGACCGGATTACGATGGTCGTAGGAATACCAATCACGATTCGGTTCACCCGTCACACGAGGATGATCGGTCTTGAACGGATAGGTCATATTCGTATAAATCGGTATGCCATATCCCTGCATCTGCCAATTACCTGGCACAGAAATCATGTCCCATCGACTTACATCGTAATCCTCGCGATAGAAGTCGGCAGGACGTGAGTCAGGGTCTTTTGCCCAATGGAAATACCACTTGCCGTCAAGAGACACGATCTCAGGACACTCAGTCTCCTTTGATGGAAGCTGAAGTGTACTGTGATAAGGTAGTTTGTTGATTCCTATGATGTCGGGATTCTCCCAGTCCTGCGCAAAGGCAGGAACTGAGAGAAGACAACATAATATGCTTAATATTTTATGCATTATTAATTATATAACTTTCGGAAGTTATAGAAGGGAGTTAAAGGGGGAGTTAATGAGCTTTCGCTCATGGAAGTTAAGCACTTCGTGCTGGACGTTACCACTATATGTATCCATTCGACTGACTCAGGATGTAATCATCAGCAATCTTTTGTCCTGCGCTTCAGCGCATAACTCCCTGCCTGCTTGCAGGCTTTACTTCCTATTCTACTTCCATTTTTACTTCTTTTTCTCAACTTGCGAAAGTTGAGTTAATTATTAATCACAACACCACCATTAGACGGGATGGTCACTGTGATGGTCTGCTTCTTATTGACTGTCGTAGTGGTCACTCCGTCGTTGAGGTAGAGTTTCAGATTCTGACCTACTGTGAACATCGTAAGTGGAATAGTGACAGTGAGCGGCTCTTTATTCGCATTCACACCAGCCACATACCACGTTCCGTTGGTAGCCTGACGCGCCATCACGATAAACTTACCTGGATAGCCGTCGATGTAGTTGATGTCCTTCCAAGTGGTAGGAACAGCTTTCATGAAGTCGATAGCCCATGCTGGCGCATCCGTGAGGTTGTTTGGAGCCAAAGCAAAGTTCTGTACAGGAGTCTGGAACAGAATTGCAGTTGCAAGTGCATAGACATCAGATGTCACACGGTGGTTACCTCGCTGGTTGTTCTTCGAATAGTACTTGTTGAGTGCCGAACCACCGAAGTCCATATTTCCTACAGCGTTACGGAGTACAGGATGGATGGTTGCAGCCAACGCTTCGATGTCATTGTCGTGCTGACCGAATGAGAGGTTCTCACTTGCACGTACGGCCTCACAAGCTACGAAGTTAGGATACATACGTTCCCAACCACGAGGCAGCGTACAGCCGTGGAAGATGATTTCAAGTCCATAATCGTTTGCATCGGCCATGATTTCTTCATAGAGCTGCATTGTCTGCTGCTTGTCAGAGCCTACAAAGTCAATCTTCAGACCCTTTACGCCTGCTTTCTTCAACCAAGCCATCTCCTTATGACGCTCAACCATCAAATGGAGTTTTCCACGAGGTCCTTGAGGAGCATCGTTCCAATAACCATTGGAGTTGTACCAAAGATACACACCTACATTCTTTGAGCGAGCATATTTCACAAGTTCTTCCATACGCTCATAACCGATATTGGTGTCCCAAAGTGCATCGATCAGGATATACTCCCAACCCAGATTAGCTGCAAAGTCGATATATTCCTTCTGCTCGTCATAGTTGCAGCTGGCATCCATACGAATAATCCAACTCCACACAGAGCGACCATACTTATAGTTCTGACTTGCTTCATAACGAGGTTTCACCAAGTCCCACATGATGCTGGTCTCAGCCATCGGTTTGAGTGATGTGCCGATCGTAATAGTTCGCCAAGGAGTATAGCCTGGTAGCATCAGTCCAGGAGCGCTGGTACCTACCCCACCGAATTCAGCATCTTCAGGATAAGCAATGCTGTATTGGTTGTTCTTACATTCCAGACGGGAACCACAATAGCTGCCATCCACACCTGTCTCGCAAATCATCACCCAGATATTCTGAGTTTGAGGAGCCTTCTTCTTTGCAGCAGGAAGTTGTACTTCTTCACGGAAGAGTGCCGGGAAGGTATAACCACGTCCCTGACCGTTCTTACCCATCTCAGCATCGTACTCATAGAATGTCTCATAACTTGGTGCGGTACGTGCAAAACCACCCTGTGGTCCCATCTGAGGACAGAGGAAGGTCTTGGTGCCCTGCGGCATCGTGAAGGCGGTACTTTCGCTGTTCACCATACATGACAGGCGATCTTGACGATTGCCTTGCTTGTACAACATATAGCGGAATGCCACGTTGTTATTGTCTACATGGAACGTCACATCAAACGCATTATTGTTACCTTTGGCATACGTCACTGTCTGCTCGTTGGCAGAGAACGTGAAATGTGCCTTCTTACCGTTAGTAAGGTCGTAGCTGCCCTCTACCTGTTTTGATTCACCGGCCGATTTGAGTGACAGACCTTTTGTGAAATCACCCACCGAAGTAGCCAAACCGAGTGGGGAATCCTGAATCACCACAGTGTTACCGTATGTAATATTATAATAAGGAGTACCCTCACTATTGACAGAAAGGTTCACCTTGATGTTACCATCAGGACTGGTAATCGTTTGAGCAAAGGCCCCCTCCAAACTCCCCCTCAATGGGGAGAGCCATAAAAGGTTACTTATTGATAGAATTATTATCTTTTTCATCATTTTAATTATGAATTATAAATTATGAAACTTTAGTTCGACGTTAGTCAATTATGAATTATTTAAACTGCCACCAATCAAAGTTAATCAATTTGCAACCCTTCAGACCTTTGTACATAAAGAAGAGGTCGGTTGTCTGATCGTTGAAGTTGGCAGGCATTCGCACAGGAGCAGTAAATTCCTCCCATTCCTCCCAACCACCTGTTGGAGCAACTTTCACGCTTGCAATCACTGTTCCGCGTTCTGAGCCAAGATGAATTTCGATGGTTCCTCCTTGCAGACCACTGGCAGCACGAACAGTAATAGAAGAAGTTGTGGGTTTGAGAGCCACTTCACGAACAGAAGTCCAGTCACCATTCTGGATGTCACTAAGGAACACCACCCCATGCTTCCTGTTCCATTCGCTCTTCACACCCTTTGCATTCGCAATCGTCTCAGCCTCCACACGCTGATACGGGTCAAGTGTACCTATTGGTTTAACACCTTCCTTGTTGGGCGTGATGGTGGGGAAACTGCCATCGGGATTCCATTGGAATTCCTCTACGCTGACACTACGAGCAAAACCGCCACCTCCAGGAAGCCATCCCGTGTGGTAGAAGAAATAGTTATGATCTTTGAATGTCACCGTACCACTGTGGTTGGTGAAAGAGTTGGTCGAATTGTTCTGAGGCATCACCTCACCCACATATTCCCATGGGCCTTGAGGGTTGTCGCTGACACTATATGCGATGCACTCTGGCACACCGCCGGCAGCATATACCATGAAATACTTACCCCAGTAAGACTTCTTGATTTTCTGTGCCTTCATGGCTTTTTGCTCCTCCTTGGTAGCAGGACGCTGTTTCATAATCCAAGGACCCTCTGTGTAGCGGCGAACGGTCGTATCTACCTTTACCTCCGAAGCCAACGAAATCATGTCTTCGTTCAGTTTTACGGAATAGAGACGTGGATTACCCCAATAGAGATAAGCCTGACCGTCTGCTTCAATCATCACGGTCGGGTCGATATGATCCCACGAACCATTCTCGAAGAGTGGTTTGCCCAGAGGATCTTTATACGGACCTTCTATCTTGTCAGCTACCGCAACACCGATAGCCATACCACGTGAGATGCGTGAATGTACAGGTACGTAGAGGTAGAACTTACCATTACGTTCGATACACTGAGGTGCCCAAGCACGGTCATCAGCCCATGAGAGGTCGCCTTGAGCCAGTGGGCAGCCATGATCAGTCCAGTTGACCATATCGGCACTTGAGAACAATCGCCATTCGTTCATCCAGAAGAAGTCGGCACCTTCTTCGTCATGACCCGTAAATACATACACTCGGTCGCCATACACCATCGGTGCAGGGTCAGTAGAGAAACAGGTGTGCACTACAGGGTTTTGTGCGTTCGCACTGAAAGTAGTAATAGCCAGTATTCCAGCCAGAATAGTTTTTTTCATCTTTGTATTATTTATGTTTCATTATTTGATTTCCACGGTTACGCGCTGCAATGCCTCAGGAGCAGAACTGTTTCCATACAGCACCTCGTACGTTCCAGGCTTGGTCTTCACGGTATTGGTTTCTTCGTCGAACCACTCGAACGACTTACGATTCATAATGATTTCAGCGGTGTTGGTACGTCCAGCCAAGACACCTACCCGAGCAAAACCACGCAACTGCATGATAGGTCCGTTGGGGTCTTGAGGATTACGCACATACACCTGCACGACTTCCGTTCCGTCCATCTTACCCGTATTGGTAACAGGGACTTGCAGCGTGATATTCAGATTACGCGAACTGAGCGTAGTGTCAGACAGTTTCGCCTTCCCGATATCAAAGGTTGTATAGCTCAATCCATAACCAAACGGATAGAGCGGTTTGTCGTTCTTCATATAACGATAGGTACGTCCCTTCATGCTATAGTCTTCGAAATCGCCCAACTGGTCGGAATTCTTATAGAAGGTTACAGGCAGCTTACCGCTTGGGTTGTATTTACCGTACAGCACATCAGCCACAGCAATACCACCTTGCATACCAGGATACCAAGCCTGAAGGATAGCATCACACGATTGGGTTTCAGGTTCGAGTGCGATG
Organism: Bacteroidaceae bacterium; assembly: GCA_017529865.1. Classification (GTDB taxonomy): domain Bacteria; phylum Bacteroidota; class Bacteroidia; order Bacteroidales; family Bacteroidaceae; genus Colivivens. Next base: position 124,673 of record JAFXNA010000020.1, on the reverse strand, counting down.
GCAGAACCGGAACAGTTCACAAAGATGACGGTCTTACCTGCATTCTTCAATGCCTTCAGGAAGTTACGCTGTACGGCAGGTAGTTCGATATGGGTACGGTCACCACCCTTGAAACCATCAATTTCGATAGGCATCTCCTCGCCTTCGAGACTCGGAGCGATACCACCAACAAACACTACTTTCTGATAACCTGCCAACTGCTTGATGATTTCGTCGTAGTCGATAATCGACTCAATACCGATATTCACCTTCATGCTGGCATTGTAAGTAGGAATATGTGAGAAGCGGATTTCAATCTCGTATTCCTTACCTGCCTCAACCTGTATAGGGGTACGTGTTGGGGTGGTACGCCAAGTACTATAATGTACCTTGCGCTCTCCGTTGATGAACACATCAAAGTTGCTTACCGATTCCACATTCACCACAATCTCGCCCGACTTCTTTGGTTTGAGCACCGTCTGATAGAGGGCACTGAAGTCCGTCAGATTCACTCCTGGAGCAAACTGATAGTTACCAGCTGTTGTCTTTGAGAATGGGCTGGTATAGTATTCAGTGGTCACAGGTTTCCCTTCACGACGGGTGTTGTTCCAGAATGTACCTTTGATACCTTTCTTCCCTTCGAAACTCAACTGATCAAACACATCAGTCACAATGCGGTTATCTGTCAGGTCACAACCAGGCAGATACTTGATATTCTTATTGACCGCACGGATACCGTTCACGATGGTGACCGTACGGGTTGGAGTACCATTGTAGTTACCCCACATCATCGGTTGATTATCTGCATTCGGACCGATGACCGCAATCTTATCACTCTTATTCAGAGGCAAAACATTGTCGTTCTTCAGCAATGTCATAATCTGACGAGCCATATTGAGCGACAGGTCCACATGTTCCTTACATTCCAATACGCTGGCAGGAATCTTTGACCACTCCACCTCTGACGGGTCGTCCATCTCACCCAAATCGAAACGGCCTTCGAGTAGACGGATGACATGCTTGTCCACCTCCGATTCCTTGATGAAATCACGACGGACAGCCTCTGGAATACTTCTATATGCATAGTTGTAGCCACACTCCACATCCGTACCAGCCAAAGCAGCACGGGCAGCAGAATGGGTAGCATCGCTTGCTGTATGGTGGGTTTGATGGATATCCGATACGGCACTACAGTCCGATACGACGAGATACTGGAATCCCCATTCGTCACGGAGAATGTCCTGCAACAGACGTCCGCTACTGCAACATGGTTCATCGTCCAATCGCTGATAGGCACACATCACCTCACGCACCTTCGCGTCTTCTACCAGCGTCTTGAAGGCAGGCAGATAGGTCTCCCAAAGGTCACGTGCGCTGACATCCACCAGATTAGCCGTATGACGGCTCCATTCCGGTCCGCTATGCACAGCATAATGTTTCGCACATGCCCAAGTCTTTCTGTACTTGCTTTCCTCAGGACCTTGCAGACCGCGTACGACAGCCGAACCCATCACACCGGTAAGGTATGGATCCTCACCGTAGGTCTCCTGTCCTCTACCCCATCGTGGGTCGCGGAAGATGTTGACATTTGGCGTCCAGAACGAAAGGCTGTGGAAACGAGTCACTTCGTTGCCCGATGCCATCAACTGATTCCAGTGAGCACGTGCCTCCGTACTGGTTGCATCGAACACTTTATACACCAGATTCGGGTTGAACGAAGCGGCCATACCGATTGGTTCCGGGAAGTTGGTCACATTCCCCATATTGGCTACTCCGTGCAAAGCCTCGCTCCACCATTGGAATCGTTTGATACCCAGTCGGGGAATGGCTGGAGAGTCGTCCAACATCAACTGTGCCTTCTCCTCGAGGGTCAGGCGACTACACAAATCCACCGCTCTCGCATGAGCTGAGAGCGCTGGATTCTGATAAGGGAACTGCTGGGCCTGCATCTGCATGCATCCAGCACCTAACATAATAATAGAAAATAGGGTTTTATATCTCATCTTTTTCTTATTTATTTGAAGTTAATAAGCCTTGCTTTACTTCCTTTTTATTCAAATTTTACCCAGTCAACCTCCATCTTACCTCCGGCAATGAGTTTCAGGTCGTAGACACCCTTCTTCACCGACTTCACAGCAACCTTTACTTCCTGCCACTGTCCGTTGGTACTTGGCAACTTCACCTGAGCCTTGTTGTTTGAAAGGATTAAAGTTGCAGTACTTGCTGCGTTTGATTTCAGACGAACAGTCATGTTTTTCGATGCTTTCTCAAGGCCGATCTTGTTATATACAACCCATGCTCCGGCACTTGGGAAGACAGTCTTCCAGCCGTCGAAGTACCTCAGCGTGTCGTGATACTCAATGCTTGCTCCGCTACCTATTGCGCTGTAACGGTCAATCTGAACAGGCTTGTGTGCATTTGAAATACCGACACCACGCAAGGTAGGCTTCACCTCCTGGATGGTTCCGTCAGGATTGAAGAACAGAGAGTCTACACACACCGAGCGACGCTTGTCGTCCTTTGGAGAGTAGTCGTTATGATGATAGAACAGATACCACTGTCCCTTGTAGTTGATGATACTATGATGGTTGGTCCAGCAACCGTTTGCATGCTCTGCCATAATCAGTCCCTTATATTCGTAAGGACCCATTGGGTTCTTACTCATTGCGTATGCGAGGACTTCAGTATTCTCTCTCACGTATGGATATGTAAGGTAGAAGTTTCCGTTGTACTCGAATGCGAACGGACCTTCAGCCTGACGGCTTGGCAGACCTTGGAGGCAGTTGACACCCACCGATTCAAACTCTCGGTTGCCAAATTTTCTAACTGACTTCGGGTTGTCATCGGCAAGTTCCTTCATGTTGTCCTTGAGTTTGGCGCACATTCCAGCACCCCAGAAGATATAAGCATTGCCATCAGATGCCTGGAGCACACATGGGTCGATACCGCCAATACCCTTGATCGGTTCTGCTTCAGGAGTGAACGGTCCTTCCGGACGGTCAGCCACACAAACACCTACAGCAAAGCCACCCATACCTGTACCTGGAGCAGATGGGAAATAGAAATAATACTTTCCGTTTCTTTCGACACAGTCAGGCGCCCACATCGAATAAGAGTTCGGGCGTACCCAAGGAACTTTGTTCTGAGTGACAATCACGCCGTGATCGGTCCAGTCCATCAAGTCTTCTGAGGAGAATACATGATAGTCCTCCATGCAGAACCAATCCTGACGCTGTCCCTCAGGAGGGAAAATATCGTGCGATGGATAGAGGTAAACCTTACCATTAAATACTCTCGCAGTTGGGTCAGCGCTGTAGATATTACGGATAATTGGGTTTTGTGCATTCATCTGAACGCACGCAGCTGTCAAAAGACATACCGCTGTTAAGACTTTTCTCAGTTTCATAAGATTGTTTTTTGGTTTGATTTATTATTTTTGAAGTTATTCTCAAAGATTTTTGAAGTTATTCTTAGGAGTGCAGCCTTCGACGTGAGCTCAGGCCGAATGTGAGTTGAGGAGTTTAGGAGTGGAGACTCATCTATCAATTTTCCAATAATCGAAGTTGAACAGGTTCTTGTCCTTCACTCCTTTGAAGACGATATACAGGTCGTGCACACCCTTCGGATTCGAGATAGAACCGGCGAAATCCTTGAATGTCGTTTCACTTCCAGTCGGTTTCACACTCACCGAACCGATCTTCTTTCCGTTCGCAGCATCGATATGCAGTTCGATGGTACCACCTACCGTTGCAGCGCAGTTAGCGATGAACTTCGAGAGTTTCTGCATGCCGAAGTCCACACCCTTCACGAGGATGTACTCATCGGGATTGACGTTCGTCACATAGATCTGACCCGTAGCAGTCTTGATGGTCTTCAGGCCAAAGCCCCACGCCATCGTCTCAGCCTCGATGCGAGCCTTGAATGGGTCGAACGTACCCACCTGCTCCAGTTTCGTGTCCTTGAAGTAAGGAGACTCCTGAATCGTTCCGTCCGAGTTGTATGTAATCGGGAAAGCACCCACACTGCGGCGCTCCTTATGTTCCTTGATGGTGATGTTCTTCAGGTCGTAGTTCAGTCCGAATCCGTAACTCTTCCCCTTGAAGTCGATGATACCTGGGTGGTTGCCTCGTGTACGTGGAGTCGGAGCCATAATATAGCCTGTAAACTTCCAGGGTCCCAGCGGATTTTCACTCATCGCATAGCCCAGTCCTTCCGGACAGCAAGTCGAAGCAAAAGCCAGATAGTACTTTCCATTGCGTTTGTAGAACCAAGGGCCTTCCTGATAGTGCTCTGGTTTGTCGTGCATACGCATCGCATCGCTCTTGAGCGAAATCATATCCTCGTTCAACAATGCACAATATAGGTTCGGGTTACCCCAATACATGTATGCCTGTCCGTCATCGTCAATCCACACCGTTGGGTCGATATCATCCCAATGCTCACGCTGCCACACGATCGGCTTGCCGATTGGGTCTTTGAAAGGTCCGTATGGAGAGTCTGCTACCAACACACCGATGCCGTGACCATGAATTGGGCAATACATATACCACTTACCATTACGTTCGATGACCTGCTCTGCCCAGGCGCCGTTCTTACCGTCATACCACTTGAAATCATCCAATGAGGCAACTGCACCGTGATCAGTCCAGTTCACCATATCCGTAGAAGTATAGAGCAGCCAGTCAAACATCTTGAAGCCCTCCGCGTCATCTTCGTCGTGTGTGGTATAGAGATAAACGGTATCACCATGCACATAAGGTGCAGGGTCAGCCGTATACTTGGTTGATACAATAGGATCTTGTGCAAATGCAACAACTGCATTCGCCATCAGCAATGCTGAGAAAAGTAGTTTTGTGTTCATAAGATTGTTTTTAAGTTTGATTTATTTAATACTTTTTTATCGTAAGTCATAAGCCAATAGCTAAAGCTATACCCTTAAGCACATTTGACGCTCCAAAGTTACAAAAAAAATCAGACATTGAACATCGAACATAGGCTTTTTTGCAAAAAGACATATAAAAAAGATGCAAGAGGAAGCCTTTTTCACCATTTTTCAATAAACGCTGACCGAAATAACCTGTACTTTTTGCCATATTGTTTTTAGGGTTAATAAATTAGTTAATATTTGATAACCTCTCTCTTATCTCCCCCAAGGGGAGAGGATTTGTTACTCCCCTCCTTGGGCAATTCCGGAATCGGAGGAATTGGGGGCTCCGCCGGTGGGAGGGGCGGGGGGGGAGGTTTATTTTTGTTCCCCTTAAGGGGAAATTTTGTTACCCCTAGGGGCTGCAAATTTTCTTGGTCGGAGCTGATGTTTTTTGCTCCTTTTGTTTTGCACTGCAAAGGTACGAAATAAATTTAAAATGATAAAATTTAAAAATGAAAAAAATGTAATAATTCTACAAAATTACATATAATATTTATATTATATGTATGATTGTAAAGTCGAGTTGGCAAAGCGAGAATATATTTGTAAATTGCTATATATTCTGCTACAGTTGCTACAGTTGCTACAGTTCGTTTTAGGGTATATGTGGTTGCAAAATAGGTTTATTTATATATATATATATTATATAAATAAAAATTTCTTTATGATTTTCATCGCTTCATTTTTAACTGTAGCAACTGTAGCAACTGTAGCGCAAAGTGTGTCTTTTCCTGAATACGGTTGACTCCTTTCAGGCTCTTTTTTTTGCATTTGCCTACCCGTACGAAAAAGTGGGTTCGAAGTAGCTTTTTCTCTGCTAAAATAGTGCTTTTTCTTCAGAAATCGACGTTTTTTCCACTGTCTTGAAATCACTTTTCCATGGGTACCGCATATGGAAAAATCTTATCTCTATGATTTTCAGCAAGTTACGTTTGCAAAAAACATCAAAATTTTCCATGGGGTAAGTGATTGTCGTTTGAAAAAAATGTCGTAACTTTGCCCCCGAGAACAATTAAATGCGAATAATTATGAAAAGACTGGTTATTTTATTGTTGATGATTTGCCCAGTGTTGGCAAGTGCCCAAACAGTATCGAATGTACAAAACAGCGGCTGCCTGAGTGAGACACGTGGGGCAGAGTCCCAGAGGGTACCGACGATTATCTTGACAAAAGAGGGAAGCACCTTGTCTGTACAACTGGTAGACTATGAAAGTGACTGCTGCACAGAGGACTTTAATGTGACATTCAGTATTGCCAGTGGCAGCAATTATGATGTCTGTGAGGTATCTATCAGTCCCATTAGTGAGGATTGTGATTGCGTATGCCCGTACAACGTGTCGTTCACAGTTCGCGACTTGGCGCCCAATGAATTCTACCTATACTGTTGGTGGTATAAAGGAATGGTTAATTTGACAGAAGGAGAGCCGTTGGTGTTGGAATACAAGGTTATGACGGATGATGTGATGATCAACGAAACAAGCTTCCCGGATATAAATTTCCGCAATTGGTTACTCAGTCAAGAGTATGGTGCTGATGGTGTCTTAACAGACGAGGAACTGAAGAATGTCACCTCCCTTGATGTGAGACGCTTAGAGATACACGACCTGAAGGGGATAGAGTACTTCACCGCATTGAAATACTTGAATTGTATGACAAATAAACTGACTACGCTCGACCTGTCGCATAATACCGCTTTGGAAAAGTTGGAGTGTGTCGGCAACAGACTGACGACCATCAATTTGCGGGAAAACAAAAAATTAAGATATCTTGGCTGCCCAGGCAGCAATCCGGGCAACCAGTTGACCACACTCGACGTATCTAGGTGTACCGAACTGGATACGCTTGCCTGCTCTGGTAACCCGTTGAAAACACTTGATGTGTCAAAGAACACAAAACTGATATGTCTGGAGTGTTACAGCAACCTATTAACATCACTTGATTTATCGAAGAACACGGCACTGAGAAGACTCCAATGTAATAACAATCAGTTGACAGCACTCGATGTATCAAAGAATACCGCATTGACTTTTTTATTGTGTTCCAACAACCTTTTGACAACGCTTGATGTATCGAAGAATACGTCACTTGCAACACTATCATGTATGAATAACCAATTGGAAACACTCAATGTGTCAAATAATAAAGCCCTTAAACAGATTTTCTGCTTTAACAACCAATTAACCAAACTTGATGCGTCGGGATGCACAGCATTGAAAGATTTGGAATGCTACCAAAACCGACTGACGGATCTTATCGTTGAGGGTTGTACGTCACTTACAACATTATCCTGTTTAAACAACCAAATTAAGGGCACAGCAATGGATGCATTGGTAGAGAGTTTGCCAACTGTAAGCGAAGGTAGAATGGAAGTTATCTATTTCAAAGACGAGCAGAATGCGATGACTACTTCTCAGGTAGCTGCTGCCAAGGCAAAAGGATGGACACCTATATATTGGACATACTACGAAGACTGGCAGGAATATGCTGGCAGCGAACCAAAGGAATCGCATTACTATTATTACAATGGGAAGAAGATTCCATTAACACTCAATGAGAACAAGGTCATTGTCAGCATTCCTAAAGAGTGTGATAGCACAAGCAAAAGAATTCGTGCAAATGTCTCAGTTCTAAGTACGATTCAAGATAAGGTCTTCGACATCTTTATTATTCCTCGCTCAGATTTCGAGAGGTTAACATCACAAAACTTCTGGGAAGAAGACGCAAAGTCTGTGGTTTTGACTTCAAGTTATTATTCGGAGAACAACAAGGAGGTTTATGAGACTCCATATCTGAATGTAAAACTTAAGAAGGAAGAGGATGCAAACTTGCTTGATTCCTATGCGGAGAAGTATAAACTCAAGAATCTCGGGAGCTTTAGTCAAAACCTGCCATTGTGGTATATTCTGCATGTTACTCCGAATAGTGATAAAAGCCCATTGGAATGTGCTAATGAATTATATGAAAGCGGATTTTTTGCATCATCAGTTCCAGACTTCGCTTCTGATAACGTGATTGAGTTGCCATACCGTCAGTTTGTGGAAGATGGTAAAGCGTGGACCTATCATTATCATGGATATAATGGTCGAGAGTTTAATGTGGGTCGCATCATTGATGGTGACACTATTATCAGTGGACAGGCGTATAAGAAAATCTATGACAAAGTCGGAGGGCAATATCAGTATGCCCTACGTGAAGAAGGGAAGAAGGTATATATGGTCGATGACCATTATGAAACGGAATCGTTGCTGTATGACTTCAGTAAGGATGCCGGCGATGTCATTGATGAATTAGTATATCCATTAATCGTGGCGAGCGTTGACACGATTGATATTGATGGTGTCAAATTCCGTCGCATGCGTGTTCAGGATGCTAACCAACCTGTAGAAGAGTGGGACGATGAAATGATTAATATGTACAATTTCTGGATTGAGGGTGTCGGTTCAGAATGCCTACTTGAATCAAGCATAAGAGGAAATGGCAATTACTATAATCTGTTGTCCTGTCAAATAAACGGAAGGGTATATACCCAGCAAGAGCTATTGGCTACCAATCCGAAAAAGATAGGTTTAGATCAATATCTTCCATTTGTGCAAGCAGAAAAAAGGTGGACAGTCAATCAATTGTATGTGGGCAAAGAAAACTTGGACGAGATGACATACACTTTGTCATACGATGAGGTATCCGAAAATGGGAATCAATATTATCCTATGTCGAGAAGCCTCAATGGCAATCTTGTGGATGATGAACCCGTTTTGATACGTGAAAAGAACCGCAGAGTATACTTACACTTCCCTTACACAGAATATGAATATCTGTTGTTCGACTATTCTCTTAAGAAAGGCGATACATATTGGACCTATTCGTTAGATGAGCGAAAGGCAGTGAAATATGAGGTATTGTCAGTCAGTGACTTTACGGAAGGTCCTGAGTTCGTCTATCGTGAGTATGATGAAAAGGGCGATAGTATGAAGACCTGTGTACGCTATCTGCGGAAATGGGTAGTTGAGCGAACAGATATGCCTATACAGAAAACATGGATAGAGGGTGTTGGCAGTCTCGAAGGTCCTTTGGCAAACTTCTATGATGCTGCACGAAATTCGGGCCGAGACTATCTGGCATACGTTGAACTGGGCGTGGGGGATTACCTGCCATTCGAGTTCTATGACACAGTAACACATCAATGGCACGGATGCAACCTGCCAACAGGAGCAGAGGATAACTGGGATGAAGACTTCCATAAACTCACTTACGAATTAGAAGGCGACCGTTTGCATATCTATGGGGAAGCACTTACACAATGCGCTCCAAACAACTATGCTTATTTCAAGGAAGAGCCGACCGAAGATCCACTCACATATCGAATCCGTTTCTACATACAAGAGGTGGAGCCAATGGTGGACTGCATGGCTCTCCACGCCACAAACTTCTATGTCTCAGGTTTCAATCCAAACCTCAACTACATCGTTGTGGATAATCAGGGTGTGGAGCATCCTGTCATCAACCGGACACCTCAGGATGACTACCGTCAGTTTGTCGAAGATGGTAAGGTATGGAAAGTCGGCATTTGGTCAGGTAATCCTGTACGGATGGTAGAGTATTTCTATTTTGATGGCGACACCATTGTAGGTGGGAAGGCATGTAAGAGGATGTGGTGTCAGCAATATGGCAACGAAGGCAGCTGGTATTTTGATGGGTTGTATAGAGGTGAGGAGCCAAATAAACAACTTTATTACATAGGCGTTTTCTATGAGGAAGATAAGAAGGTGTATTTCCAGCCGTGGGAAGATCAATTGGGAGGATTGTATGCGAATGATTTCTGGCTGTTGTACGACTTCTCTGTTATGCCTGGCGACACTATCTTCGACTATGTGATGACAGCAAAGGCATCAGGTGGAATGCCAGAATTCAAAGGAACTTACTATGACCTGACTCCATACACAGAACCGAAAGAATATGAAGAGCCATTATGGAATAATCGTTGGCTGGAAGGTGTAGGTAGAGCAGACGTCCCCTATTACAATCTCTATAATGGAGAAACAGGACACTACACATTCCTGATGTCATGTACCGTCGGCGATGAAGTTATTTACCTCAACGACAAATATGAGGATGGAACCACTCCAATTATGGAGACCAAGAAGCGTCGATTCGACTTCACCCATACGGTCAAGATACAGCCGAAGACTCCACAGCGCAGAGGAGAAGAAACAGCTCTGTATGGTGAATACAATGACCAGTCGCTCGACATCCGACTCGATCCTCTCGATGGAGCTTATTCGGTAAGCATCACCAATCAGAAGACAGGTGAAACCCTCTACGAGAAGAACATCAATGCTGGCAGTATCGTAGCCCTGAACATCGACATCTCCAAGTATGCAGAGGGGCAGTATAAGATTTCAATTGACAACAGCAACGAGACCTTCAATGGTGTATTCGATACAAGTGCGACAGAAATCAATGAAATAATGCATAATTCACAATTCATAATGCATAATGATGCAATCTTCAACTTGCAGGGTCAGCGCATCAAGACGCTGCAGAAGGGATTGAACATCGTGGATGGGAAGAAGATTCTGGTGAAATAAACGCTCACGTTATTCAGAGCTACAAACACAAGCAAGTGGTGCTGCTGGCATCACTTGCTTTTTCGTTTATACCAAATCCTAAAAACAGGGCCTTCCAAATGTGCTTTCTGTTCCATAAATGTAGTGCTTTTTTTTTAGAAATCGGCATATTTTCCATACCCCTTCGTAAAATTTTCCATAGGGGTTTTTGTGTCGTTTTTATAAGTCGCTGATTATCAGCGCATTGCGTTAGAAAAAACCCTTGAAATTTTCCATATGGGAAGCTTTTTCCTTTATAAATATTGTTGTAACTTTGCAGTGCAAAATCCCAAAGTTACATCCGTTTTGTTTCTTGGGCATACATGCAAACGAAAATAGTTGTTGATTCCCGTAAAAATACGTGAGGAATGAAGTGTTTATAATAGAGAAACTTTGAGAGCGCTAATCAATAATATTTAATGACTAAAAACAGAAATTATATGCAACGATATTTCGTACAGAAGAAGGGATTTATGAGGATGCTAATGCTGTTGTTCCTTATGATGGGAGTACACATGCAGGCTCAGCAAAAGGGAGGAGGTGACAATTCATTTCTTATTACGGAGGTATGTGTCGCCAATATTGACCAGACCATTGACTACTCATATAACTATGGTGGTTGGGTAGAGTTGTACAATCCAACTGCCACGGCCGTTTCATTGAATGGATGGCATATAAGCGATGATATCATGAATCTGACGAAACATCAGCTGACGGGCTATGGTGCCTTGAATCCTGGATGTTACGAATGTATCTTCTTTGACCATAACGCTGCTAATGGCGAATATGGTCCCGATGCAGCAAAGCAAGTGAGGTTCAAGTTGAATAGGAAAGGTGGCACAATCTATCTGTCAAAGAATAGTCATGAGGTGGATGTGGCTATCACCTATCCTGCGTCTGTTCCTCGTTGCAGCTTTGCAAGAATGAGATTGGGGAATAATGAATGGCAGTATTGTGGTATGCCAACTCCTGGAGAGCCTAATGCGGGTCATTACGCAGAGGATTGTTTGCCAGCTCCAGAAGTTGACTATGATTCAAGACTCTTCACGTCAGGATTCGATGTGCATGTGCAGATACCTTCAGGAACGACTCTCCGCTACACAACGGATGGCAGTACCCCAACACTCACGAACGGAAAAACAAGTACTGACGGTCTTTTCCCTGTCTCACAGACCACCGTATTGCGCCTTCGGTTGTTTGCTGACGACAAACTACCAAGTGGTGTGGTCACACGTACCTATATCTACAAGGACAGGAACTATTATCTTCCCATCGTTGCGGTTACCACAGACCAACGAAATCTCTATGACAATATGATAGGTTGTTATGTGGATGGCAAGAACGGCATAACAGGACGAGGTTCAACGGGAAAATCCAACCTCAATATGGACTGGGAACGACCTGTTAACTTCGAGTATCTGACAGCAGATGGTAAGATGGTCATCAATCAGGAGACAAGTTTTGAGATAGCCGGTGGATATAGCCGTCATTTTAAGCCAGCTTCGTTTAAAGTACAGGCCAAGAAACTGTATGACGGGAATGGTCATTTCGACTATCGTTTGTTTAAAAACAAGCCCTATCAGGAGTATAAGCAGTTGCTGATACGCAATGGAGGGAATAATAACAGGACGGATGGAGGTCCCCGAATCAAGGATGCAATTACCCAGCAGGTATTGACGACAAGCGGATTTTATGTGGATGCACAGGAGTATCAGCCTGTACATGTGTTTATCAACGGGAAATACTTAGCCATGATGAATGTGCGGGAGCCAAACAATCGCTTTCATGGTGCTGCCAACTACGGATACGATAATGACGAGATTGATGGATTTGAATATAGCAGCGGCATCTATCATCAGAAAGGAGGTACTCGTGAGGCGTTTGACAGACTGATAGACCTGTCGAAACACGCTGACAGTGATGAGGGCTATGCACATGTAGCAGAACTATTGGATATCGAAGAGTTTGTGCGCTATATGGCAACTATTTGCTATACAGGTAGTTATGACTGGCTTCTGAATGGCAACAACGTGAAGGGGTATCGTACATGGGAGGATGGCAAATTCCATTTCATCTTCTTTGACCAAGATCTAACATGGGAGCGAACCAACAATGTAGAAACCATCAACGGTGTCATAACGAATGAGGTATTGGAACTCTATAACAACCTGAAACGCAACAAACAATTCCGCAAACAATTTGTGGCGGCATACTGTATTCTACATGGAAGTATATATACTCCAGAGCGATGTCTGCATATAGCCGACAGCATTTGTGACTTAGTGAAGATAGCATTGTCATTTGACAATCGTTCTACTGCTGCGACATACAGCAAAATGCAAAATGAGATGTGGGGACAGTCCTATCGCGAGGCACGCATCGAATCACTGATGAAAGCATACAAACTTTCAAATGGCATCAATGTGAACATTAATACCAACAATTCATTCGCAAAGATTCTGATTGAGGGTATGGATGTGCCTTTCAACAAGTTCTCTGGTGTGCTGTTCGGATCTGAAGTTGTGACGACAAATGCAGCTGAAGGCATTGGTTTCATGGGATGGAAAGACCAGCAAGGCAGATGGCTGACCTATGAGAAGGAATGTCATATTACGAAGGACGGTACCTATACGGCGGTTTACGACAGCGCGACAGATTGCGACCTCTCGCCCCTCTGCATCAATGAGGTCAGTGCGGCAAACGACATCTATGTGAACGAATATGGTAAACGAGCAGATTGGATAGAATTATATAACCGAGGACAGGAACCTCTTGATGTATCTCAATGGTTCTTTAGCAATGAAGAGCAGAATCCAACAAAATATCAAATCGATGCCGCAAAGGGAATTAGTACTGTAATACGACCCAATGGGCACCTGATGATATGGTGTGACGGCAAATCATCAGTGTCTGAGTTGCACCTGCCTTTTAAACTGAAAAATGCAGATAACAATACCCTGATTCTGCTATCAGCAAATGGAAGATGGAAGGATTCTATGCGCTACAACACACATTCGTCGAAGGAAACAGTAGGAAGATACCCCGATGGAGGAAGCAGTTGTCGGACATTCTACCATCCCACCATAGGAACCCAGAACATGGCAACTACTTATGACAGCATAGTGGAACTGACTGACATTGAGGAAATAAGCGTGAAGAGTGAAGAGAGGAGCGTGAAAAGCGGATTCTACAACCTACAAGGTCAGCGCATCAAGACGCTGCAGAAGGGATTGAATATTGTTGGAGGGGAAAAAGTATTCGTGAAGTAACAGACTCACGTTCTTAATCTAGAACGTTGTTGAACTGTGTTAAGGGTGCTTGGATTACAATATTCGGGCACCTTTCTTAATAATACGAATACTTGAATTTATGCAGCTTCATAAAAAACCTGTCCCACTCTGGCGATATGGTCACCAATGGGCGTGCCTGCTTTTTTGCCGTAATCAAGAAGATCTATGGAATATAGCAGTTCCAATTCATCTATTTCACATGAGATAGTAAGAAGTTGGTTATAGTCGATGTCGTTGCCTATAACAGCTAAGTCGATATCCGAACCGCTACGATAGTTGCCTTTCGACCGAGAGCCGAAAATGAGAACTTTCTTGATGTTTGCATGACGGCGAAATATCTCTTGTAGTTCCCGAATCACATTATCGCTAAGTCCGAACCTCATTGTTCCACATGCTTTGTGAAAGTTTGCGTACCGCTGAATCCAACGAATATCTTGATTAGCTTCCATCTTTTTTAATATCTTTGCGGCGCAAAGATACAATCTTTCTTTGAAACCAACAAATATTTTGGTCATTTTCTGCTTATCTTCAGTAGTATTATGTATTTACAGAATGAAGAAAAACGCTACTTTGAGCTGCGCTCGAAGATAAAATGTACCTCGGAAGTGAAGAAAAATGTAAAAATTCAAAAATGTAAAAATGTAAGTATTAAAATCTTGGCAATTTATTTTGTAATTCGCTCGGTTGTTGCTATCTTTGCAGAAGAAAACTGAAAAGGTATGACGTACGACTTTGACAAAATCATTGACCGGACAGGTAGTGGCGATATCAAGCATGCTGATTTACTGAGGGATTTCGGACGGACGGACCTGATTCCCTTATGGATTGCCGACATGGAATGGGAGACTCCTTCGTTTATCACCGATGCCTTGAAACTGCGTATGGAGCATTCGCTGTTCGGATATACCAAGACGCCTGCTAACTATTGGGCGTGTATCAGCAAATGGATACGTGACCACCATCAGTGGGAGGTGCGTGAGGACTGGATTTGCTACATCCCCGGTATCGTGAAGGGTATCGGTATGGCGATTTATGCCCTGACGAAAGAAACGGATAAAATCATCGTCCAACCCCCTATCTACCACCCATTCTACCTCACTCCACGCGGTTGCAAACGTACGGTGGTATGGAATCCGTTGAAAGAAATCGTGAAGGACGGAAAGTTGGTTGGCTACGATATGGATTTCGAGCAGCTGGAACAGGTATGCGACGAGGACTGCCGTATCCTGATTCTTGCCAATCCTCATAATCCTGTGGGCATCACATGGCCGGAAGAGACATTACGACGACTGGCTCATTTCGCTGCAACCCACAACCTGATTGTCATCAGCGATGAGATTCATTGCGATATGGCGCTGTTCGGTCACAAACATATCCCCTTCGCCTCTGTCAGTGAGGAGGCTGCCAACTGCTCCATCACTTTCTCTGCTCCATCGAAGACCTTCAACATTGCAGGTATCGTCAGTTCATGGGCCGTTGTGCCAAACGATGACCTGCGACAGAAGTTCTATGGTTGGATGGCCGCCTGTGAGCTCAACGAGGAACACCTGTTTGCCCCGATTGCTACGATGGCGGCTTTTGAGCATGGTGAATCCTGGCGCAAAGAGATGTTGGCGTATCTCGAAGGGAACATCAACTTCGTCATCGACTATTGCCACGAGCATATTCCACAAATCAACCCCATCCGTCCACAAGCCAGTTACCTGATGTGGCTCGACTGCCGTGCTCTCAATCTGAATCATAAGCAGTTGCTCGACCTCTTCATCAATCATGCCCATCTGGCCTTGAACGACGGAGAGATGTTCGGCATCGAAGGACGCGGATGTATGCGAATGAATGTGGGGTGTCCGCGCAGTATGCTCAGACAGGCGATGAGGCAGTTGGAGGAAGCGATAAGGAGCGTGAAGAGTGAAGAGTGAAGCGTGAAGAGAAAAGCGTGAAGATGGGGAGAGTAAACAAAATCAGGAGGCCACATGACCTCCTGATTTGTGAAGTGCGCCTGATAGGACTCGAACCTACACGCTGTGAAGCACCAGATCCTAAGTCTGACGTGTCTACCAATTCCACCACAAGCGCTTTAATAATGCATAATTGACTAACGTCGAGTTTACTCGTTTGCCTGTCGGCGAACTAAAGTTTCATAATTTATAATGCATAATTATAATGCTGAATTGATTTGCGGCTGCAAAGATACAAAAAGTTTACAGTTTACAGTTTACAGTTTACAGTTTTTCTTCGATTTTTTATTTTTTAATCCTTTAATTATTACATTTTTTAATTTTTACATTTAACTATAGGCAGTCCACTAAGGTGTATAGTTTCATCGAGTTCGACCCCTTGATGAGGATGGTACGTCCTTCGATTTTCATCTTTTCAAGTGCTTGTTTCACCTCGTCTACGTTGTTGAAGAAGATGAACGATGAGGAATAATCGGGTATATCGACTGTAGCTTTCCAGAACTCCTCGCCCACAAGCCATACAAGTTGGAAGGCGCTCTTGTAAATTTGCTGGAGGACTTTCACATGTTCCTCATGACTGGCCTCACCCAGTTCCTTCATATCACCCACAATCAGCATCTTGTTGGGCATGGTCATCTTACGGAAGTTGTCGATAGCTGCTTTCATACTGGTTGGGTTCGCATTGTAAGCATCGACAATCAAGGTATTGTGGGCTGTCTTCACAAGTTGTGAGCGGTTGTTGGTCGGCTTATATTCACTCAGAGCCGCACAGATATCTTCTTCGCTGACTTCGAAATACTGTCCGACACATGCTGCAGCTAAGGCATTGTCAAGGTTATATGCTCCAATCAATTGGGTCTGTACAGTCGATGTTCTGTAGCTGAAACGCAGGTAAGGACTGCAGTCAATTAGCTCTCCGTTATTACCATACGGAATCTGTTCCAATCCTTCAGCAATCCGCATCAAATGAGGGTTGTTCTCATTAATGAACACCTTTCCGTTATGCTCGCGCAGGAAATCGTACAATTCCCCTTTGGTACGGATCACCCCTTCGAAGGAACCGAATCCTAACAAATGTGCTTTTCCGACATTGGTGATGATTCCGTAGTCAGGCTCCACGATATTGACCAGCGTTTTGATTTCTCCCGGATGGTTCGCCCCCATCTCAATCACAGCGATTTCATGCTGACGTGTCAACCTCAAAAGTGTTTTCGGAACGCCTATATGATTATTAAAATTCCCTTGCGTGTAGAGCACCTGGTATTTTTTGGACAACACCGCAGAAATCAACTCTTTGGTGGTGGTTTTTCCGTTCGTACCAGTCACACCGATAATGGTTGTTCCCAATTGACGACGATGATGGTTGGCCAATTGTTGCAGCGTTGTTAATACATCATCCACCAACAAATACCGTTTATCAATAGGATCGGCAAAGTCGGGTTCGTCCACCACAGCATAACTGCAACCGCTGTCGAGCGCTTGCTTCGCGTATGCATTTCCATCAAAACTCTCCCCCTTCAGCGCAAAAAAGATAGAGCCCACAGGACAATCCCGGCTATCGGTCGTCACTTGCGGATGCTGAAGGAACAAATTATATAACTCGTCTATTTGTATCATTATTTCATCATTTATAACGCATTATGCATCATTTCAATTAGCTTTGGTGCAAAGTTAATAAATAATTATCATTTATCAATTGTCAATTGTCAATTATTTCTTATCTTTGCAGCAAATATGGTGTATAAAAATTAAAATCATAGGTAATGAATAGCAAATGTGTTCCATATACCATCAATGTAGGCGGTCGGTTGACAGACCTCTCGTCACCCTGTGTGATGGGGATTGTCAACGTGACGCCCGACTCGTTCTACACCAGCATCTCCCCTATTGATTCCTCGTTTGCAGAGGCCGTCACCCAGCAAGTCAGTACGATGCTGGACGAAGGAGCAACGATCATTGACATCGGAGGTTGTTCAACACGTCCGAACAGTGAATTCGCAGACGCAGCTACCGAACAATCCCGACTGACTGCAGCTTTGGACATCGTACGCAACACGTTTCCCAAGTGTGTGGTATCGGTTGACACCTTCCGTGCCGATATTGCGGAATGGTGTATTCATGAGTATGGCGTACAAATCATCAACGACATTTCAGGTGGTAATGGTGCGATGTATGATGTCGTTGCAAAGGAAGGTGTACCTTATATCCTGACCTTCAACGAACCCCGCAACAATGACGTAGATATTTGTCGACAGGCTTTAATGTTCTTTGCCGACAGGGTTCAGCAACTGCGTGATCGAGGCGCAAAAGACATCATCCTCGACCCCGGATTCGGATTCAATAAGACGCTCGACGAGAACTACGAACTGCTGAACAAGCTGGATGCCCTCCAAATGCTGGAGTTACCCATCTTGGTTGGGGTGTCGCATAAAAGCATGATTTATAAGTTGCTCGACACCACGCCCGAAGCAACCCTCAACGGTACTACGGTACTGAATACCCTCGCACTGACCAAAGGAGCCAATATCCTCAGGGTTCACGAAGTGAGAGAAGCAATGGAATGCATAAAACTGACAACAAAATAATACCTCAATGTTAGAATTCGGCATCAAAGACATTATCGATATTGTATGTGTGGCCATCTTGCTGTACTATGTGTACAGACTGATGAAAGACTCCGGCTCACTCAATGTGTTCTATGGCATCCTGATCTTTATTGTCATCTGGATGTTGGTATCTCAAGTGTTCGACATGCGGCTCTTGGGTTCGATCTTCGACAAACTGGTCAGCGTAGGAGTCCTTGCCCTCATCATCCTATTCCAGGAAGAGATACGCCGTTTCTTCCTCACCATCGGTTCACAGCGCAAACTCAATTTCTTCTACCGCATATTCCGTCGGAAGAAGGACAAGAGCCAAGAAGAGAACCCTGCGGTGATGAAAATCGTATGGGCATGTGAGCAAATGAGCAAGAACAAAGTCGGAGCGTTGATCATCATCGAGAAGACAATGTCGCTGACCGATATCGTGAAGTCTGGCGAGCGACTTGACGCCCTCATCAGTACCCAACTCATCCAGAATATCTTCTTCAAGAACAGTCCGTTGCACGATGGCGCCATGATTATCAGTCATAACCGCATTGAGGCGGCAGGATGTATCCTTCCCGTATCGCACAACATGAATATCCCAAAGGAATTGGGTCTGCGCCACCGAGCAGCCTTAGGTATCTCACAGCAGAGTGATGCGTTGGCCATCGTGGTGTCCGAAGAGAACGGAGCCATCTCTATTGCCCGAAAGGGTGACCTGAGACTCCGTATCACGAACGAGTATCTGGAAAGTCAAATTGCAGAATTCATCTAATCAAGCGTATCATGAGAACAATCTTACTTGTCATCGTTGCACTTTGTAGTCTGACCATGAGTGCGAAAAAAATAAAACTGCCAGAGAAGACCGCAGTATTGGCCGCTATGGAGTTAGCCAACAAGCACTTCATCGAGAAATATCCTGAAGCAGGAGCACCTACCTTCGTGAAGAAGAAACGTCCGAGCAACCTATGGACACGTGGCGTCTATTTCGAAGGATTGGTAGCGTTGACAGATATCGAACGGGCCATCAATGCACCTCTATACGAAACCAACACCCAATACCTCATGGATTGGGCATCATATCATGACTGGATTCCACGCAACGGTATCAAGACCCGCGATGCAGACGACTATTGCTGCTGTCAGACATATTTATCGATGTACCTGAATGGTCAGACCAAGACCTACATGCCTACGATGGAATGTATGGACAATCTGTTGCGCACCCCCGAAAGCATCACCGACTGGACTTGGATTGATGCCATTCAGATGGGATTACCCGTTTTCACCAAACTTTCGCTTGTGATGTCTAAAGAAGAAGATGCAGCCTTCAATCGCTACGCC
Source organism: Bacteroidaceae bacterium (assembly GCA_017529865.1). GTDB lineage: Bacteria > Bacteroidota > Bacteroidia > Bacteroidales > Bacteroidaceae > Colivivens. The sequence goes on along the minus strand of JAFXNA010000020.1, from coordinate 104,990 downwards.
CAGCATGGATGGAAGATGTATCACTACACTCGTGATGTGCTCGCTGGTGGCTTGTTCAACAAGGACGAAGGACTGTGGTGGCGCGACAAAGACTTCATCCCTCCCTACAAAGAGCCGAATGGACGGAACTGCTATTGGAGTCGCGGCAATGGGTGGGTATATGCTGCGTTGGTTCGTGCTATGCAAGACATCATGGACATCCCGAACTACGATGATTATCTCGATGAATACAAGTCAGACTTCATCAAGATGAGTGAAGCGCTCAAAGCATGCCAGCGCAAGGATTTCTTCTGGAATGTCAGTCTGCATGACGAAAGCAACTTTGGCGGGAAGGAACTGACTGGCACCTCCCTTTTCATCTATGGAATGGCATGGGGCATCCGCCAGCAGATACTCGACAGCGAAATCTACTTGCCGATTGTGGCCAACACCTGGAATGCAATGGTGAAGGACTGTCTGCACAAAGACGGTTTCTTAGGATATGTGCAGGGAACAGGTAAGCAACCAAGCGACTCACAACCTGTCACCTATGATAGCGAACCTGACTTCGATGATTTCGGGTTGGGATGTTTCTTGTTAGCAGGAAGTCAAGTGTATCAATTAAGTAATTAATAGACCCACCCCCATACCCCTCCCTCTATGGAGGGGAGTATAATGAAAAGGAGAAAATGATAGGAAAGACTTTATTTAAGAGACTGCAGAAATCTACACTGCTTTTGCTTGTACTATTGGTAGCTTGTACCTCGGAGAAGAAACCGGGAGCGAGTAATCATGTCACGACCGACAGTGCTCCTTACGAGTTGCTGTTGATTGCCGATAAAGACTGGTTGAAGACCGCAGATGGAACGGTGGTCATGGAGATTCTGAACTCGAATATCTTGGGGTTGCCACAACCGGAGAGCAACTTCAAGGTGATGAGCATCAATCCTGTAGCATTCGGTAAGACCTTCCAAGGTTTTGCGAATATCATCCAACTGGATATCAACTCCAAGTACCCAGAAGCATCATTTAAAGTGGCGCATGACCTCTATGCCCATCCACAGACAATCGTCTACCTCACTGCTCCCGATGGGAAAGCGATGGCGGAGTTGGTCATCAAACGTCAGCATCAGATTATCGATTTGTTCAACAATGCGGAACTGAAACGCGAGCGTGCCGTTCTACGAAAGACATACAGTGATAAAGCGAAACGCGAAATCAAACAACAATTCGACTGTACCCTCTATGCACCCAAGGACATCAATGCCGTAAAGAAAGGTAAGGACTTCCTATGGGCATCGAGCAACCAGATTGACAACCGTCTCAATATCTGCGTGTACAGCTACCCCTATACCCCAGAGGACTTCTCCGAACAACGGTTCATTGCCATCAGAGATTCTTTCATGCGTGAGAACATCAAAGGGAACGAAGCTAACCAATACGTGAAAACCAATCCTGAATTTGTCTACATCCGCACCACGACGTTCGAAGGACGGACGGTCATAGAAGCACGTGGTTTGTGGGAAATGAAGAACGATATGATGGGCGGTCCGTTTGTATCGTACTCACAAGTAGACTCTGTCAACAACAGAGTGATTGTTACAGAAGGATTCGTCTATGCACCCGAGAAGAAAAAACGTCTGTTTATCCGACAGTTAGAAGCTGCCATCCAAACTCTTGAACTACCATGAGAATAACAACGACCTTTATCGCCCTCTGCCTCTCCATCCTTGTTCAGGCTCAGACTATCAACTTAGCTGGCACTTGGCAGTTTGCGATTGACAGAAACGACCAAGGTGTGAATGAACAATGGTACAAACGCACCCTTGATGACACCATCGAATTACCTGCATCAATGCCGCAACGCCTCAAAGGTGATGATATCAGTGTGAACACCCATTGGGTAGGCAGTCTGTACGACAGTTCCTACTTCTACAACCCCTACATGGCCAAATACCGCAAGCCAGGTAAGGACATGAAACTCACGTTCTTCCTCACCCCCGATAAGCACTACGTAGGTGTAGCATGGTATCAGCGAACGGTCCGTCTTCAGCAATACGACAAAAACAGTTGTTACACGCTTTATCTAGAACGTCCACATATCGAGACCACCCTATTTGTGAATGGTCAGCGTGTCGGAATGCGTAACAGTCTGGTGGTTGCCCATCAATACGATGTGACCCCCTACCTGCATCAAGGGGAGAACGTCATTTCCATTCGTATCGACAACCGTCCAGAGACGGTCAATGTAGGACAAGACTCACATTCCATCACCGACCAGACACAAGGCGATTGGAACGGTATTGTCGGACGGATAGAGTTGCAACAGACATCTGCAACCCATATCACCGACCTGCAAGTCTACCCAGATATCGACAAACAGGAAGCACTGGTGAAACTGCAAGTGGTCGGCAAACCAAAATCGAAGTACACCCTGACGCTACATGCCTATAGCAACGAAATAGAAGGCGGTTACTCTGAAGGTCGGATTGAAACGACCGTGACATTAACGAGCGACACAACCCTATTCGAGTACCCAGTCAAACTCAAGAACATGAAACTATGGGATGAGTTCCACCCCTACACCTATATCCTCACAGCCCTGCTGTCGAAGAAGAAGAGCACGGTAGACTTGACCGGCACCACGTTCGGTATGCGTAAGTTCGAGATTCGCGGTAAGATGTTCTATGTAAACGGACATGAAGTACAGTTGCGAGGTACGGTCGAGAATTGTGACTTCCCCCTCACGGGTTATGCACCGATGGATATCGAGTCATGGGAACGCGTGTTCCGTCGCTGTAAGGAATACGGTCTCAACCACATGCGTTTCCACTCTTATTGTCCACCCAATGCCGCCTTTGCTGCAGCTGATAAGGTCGGATTCTACCTGCAACCCGAAGGACCGAGTTGGCCAAACCACGGAGTAGCACTCGGAAACGGTCGTCCCATCGATACCTATCTGATGGAAGAGACCATCCGAATGACAAAAGACTATGGAAACCATCCTTCCTTCTGTATGTTGGCCTGCGGTAACGAACCAGCTGGACGCTGGGTTGACTGGGTCAGCAAGTTTGTTGATTATTGGAAAGCGACCGACACCCGTCGCGTCTATACAGGAGCCTCTGTGGGTGGAAGCTGGCAATGGCAGCCAAAGAGTCAGTATCATGTCAAGGCTGGTGCACGCGGTCTGCAATGGGCCAACCGCCGTCCAGACACGATGGACGACTATACCAGTGCAATCGGTCAGGTAGCCGAACCCTATGTCAGTCATGAAACCGGTCAGTGGTGCGTCTTCCCAAATTTCGATGAAATCGGAAAATATACAGGGGTGAATAAAGCACGTAACTTCGAGGTGTTCCGTGATATTCTGAACGACAACGGGATGGGCAGTCGTGCCAAACAGTTTATGATGGCAGCAGGTAAGTTACAGGCTATTTGCTACAAATATGAGATTGAACGCACCATGCGCACACCGCAATATGCAGGTTTCCAACTCCTCGCCTTGAATGACTATTCAGGTCAAGGAACGGCTCTAGTAGGTGTGACCGATGTATTCTTCGATGATAAAGGCTACATGACCGCCCCTGAATTCCGGGCGTTCTGTTCGCCTGTCGTTCCATTAGCCAGAATTCCTAAGTTCACCTATACAAATAGCGAAACTTTCCATGCAGATATCTTGCTGAACCAGTATACCGACCACACCTTATTGAATATAAGTCCGACCTACACCATCTCCTCGGCAGGAAAGACCCTTCATACAGGACGTTTCCCAGCACAGGATTGGAAAATAGGCAATAACATCCCGATGGGAAGCATTGACTTCCCATTGACCGCTATCCAAGATGCTCAGAAACTGACCCTCACCGTCAGTCTGCCAGGCACTGAGGCCAAGAACCACTGGGACTTCTGGGTCTATCCTTCAAGTGTCATAGAAGATGTAGGTAGTGTGTGGATTACCAACCAGTTCGACGAACAGACACAATCGATTTTGAAGAAAGGCGGAAAGGTACTGCTGACAGCAGCAGGTAAGATCAGTTACGGAAAGGAAGTCGTTCAGCAGTTCACTCCTGTCTTCTGGAACACCAGTTGGTTCAAGATGCGTCCCCCTCACACCACAGGTATCTTGGTTGAGAACACCCATAGCATCTTCGATTTGTTCCCAACCGACTACCACAGCGACCTGCAATGGTGGGAATTGGTGAATAAAGCACAGGTCATGCAGTTCAGTGATTTTCCGCATGATTTCCAACCTCTTGTCCAGAGCATCGATACATGGTTCCTCTCACGTAAGATCGGTATGTTGTTCGAAGCCAATGTACTGGGAGGCAAATTGGTCATGACCACGATGGATATCACCAACAACCTGGATCAGCGACTTGTAGCCCGTCAGATGCGCACCTCGATTCTGCATTACATGAATTCCAACCGATTCCAACCAGTTTACACCCTCAAACCACAACTGATTGCCGACCTCTTCACGAAGGTTGCTCCTCCAGTCAACTCGTTCACAAACGATTCACCGGATGAACTGAAGCCAAAAATTTAAAACTATGCCCCCAACAAAGGACATACAGAAAGGACATCAAAAGTATTCACTCCCCGCCCTTACAGGGAGGGGCTTGGGGGTGGGTCTGCTCTATATTATCTTTGAAGCCATTGTTGGTCTCCAAGGATTCTGTATGGCCGATGAAGGTTGGTCGCTGACGGGTTATCAACAGATTTTCAATGAACCGAGCAGTGTACTGTACATGTTTCTGTTCTACAACAAGCTACTGATTGGTGGGTGCTGGGAATGGTTGTTCGGAGGAATGGGTATCTATGGTTTTCGCCTGTTGAACATTCTGTTCATGCTGGCCACATGGGCTATCATCTACCGGATGCTACGTGATTACATCCATCCTTACACGATGATTGTAGGTGCTATCCTTGTCACTTTTGCTCACAACTATGGTGTGATGGTTTTCGATCACAGCAGTGTGACGGTACTGCTATCTGTTGCAGCCGCTTACTTTCTGTTTCAGTCATTACGCAAAGGTTCCGCACTTCATATCTACATCGCAGGCATCTTGCTGGCTGTCAATATCTTCTCGCGCATTCCGAATCTCTCCCAACTCACTTTGTTGGTGCTCCTGATTCCTTATTATATATATACAAAAGAGGTGAGGAAGACCCTCTTGCTTTTAGGTACAGCAATATTAGGTGTGATGACAGGTGTGGCGCTTGAAATCGGACTGATGTACAGTTTGGGACATTTGCAGTTGTTCCTCGAAAACCTTAGTACCGGTATGTCAGCGGCGACCTCTGCCGACAGCTCTCATAGTTTGTCTACGATGTTGCCATCCTATTTCAACTCCTATCTGCAGATTCTGAAGGATCTGTTGAAAATCGCCGCCCTTCCTGCATTGGCCATCATGTTTGGCAACTATGTACAGCATTCCGGCTTGCGCAAGCTACTCATCACCCTCTTTGCGTTGGCACAGGTAGCCCTCCTCCTCTATTTCTTCGACAACATGCTGTTCCTCTATGCGTTTATCAGCATGGTTCTCTTCCCTGCCCTCTATATCCTTCGCAAACAACCCGAACAGATATACTTGATACTGATTGCACTTCTTATACTTTACCTACTCCCGTTCGGTAGCGATTACGGCATCAACAATATGGGAGAGAATGCCATTTGGCTGGCTACTCCATTGAGTGTGGGGCAAGCCTTCAAGGCTTTGAAGACCTATAACGCCCATAAAACCCATTCACCCCAGTCTTATAGAGCTCCTATCTTCTCTGCAGCCATTCTTTCCTTCCTGTTGGTATTTATTGGCAGTAACGGTTGGTTCATGCTCCACAATGCCTATTTCGACGAAGGGGCACGATGGGAGAAACGTTATCGGATTCAGCATCCATTAGCCACCACTTTCACCAATCAGGCGTATGCTCAGTCAACAGATGCCATCCTGACCGAGTTGAAGAAATATGTACAACCCAACGATTACTTTTTCTGTTTCCAAAGTCGTCCGATGCTGCATTATCTCACCCACACCCGTCCCTACATGTACAATCCGTGGCCGTGGTCGTTCGATACTCCTTCCATGGAGTTACACCTGAAACGTGCAGAAGCACGAGGAGGGGCGCTCCCAGTGCTTCTACGCGAGAAATGTCAGCTCATGAACTTTGTCTTACCCGACCCCGATTGGAACCGGACGGATGCCGAAGATGATTTCTTCCACAAAAATGCGAAAGTAAGCCTTATACAGGGTTTTATCGAGCGTCACCATTATCAGGTGGTATGGGAATCCGACGAATACCAGATACTGACCCCTACCAATTAGAGGAACGTTCCTTCACTACATAGTTCGGACGTCCTTTTGCCTCATTATATATTCTTCCGATATATTCACCCAGAATTCCGATTGACAACAGCTGCACACCACCCAGGAATAGCACGATGCTGACCAGCGTGGTGAAACCTTGTACCGGATCACCAAAGATTAAGGTCTTGGTGATGTAGAACACAAGGAAGCAGAAAGCACCAAAGGCGATGATAGCCCCCACAATCGTAGCAATACGCAATGGAGCGGTCGTGAATGAGGTGATACCATCGATTGCTAAGTTCAAAAGTCCCCAGAAACTCCAGCGACTTTGGCCCTCACTGCGATTACCACGGTCGAACAACACCTCTTTCTTCTTAAAACCAATCCAACAGAACAAACCCTTATTGTAGCGCTCTGTCTCTCGCAGACAACGCAATGCATCGATACACTGACGGTCCAACAAGCGGAAATCTCCCACATTCTGCAAGAGTTCGAAGCGGGTTGCATGCGCCATGATACGGTAGAACAGCATCGTGAACTGCTTTCTGAGCCAAGGTTCACGTCCCCTGTCCCTTCGTCTCGCATACACATCCTGATACCCATCCTCCCAATAGGCCAACATTTCCGGCACCAATGAAGGAGGGTCTTGCAGGTCGGCATCCATTACTACCACACAATCGCCCGACACGTTGTCCAAACCTGCCAACAGCGCATTCTCTTTGCCGAAATTACGCGACAGACTTATATAACAGACACGCTCATCTTTGATATGTAGTTGCTTTAGCACATCCAGTGTTGGGTCTACACTACCGTCATCGACAAACAGCAGTTCCCAATCGTATGCTGTTTGTGTGTCTGCCAACTTTTTCAGTTCCTCATACAAAGCAGGCAACGTCAGTGCTTCATTAAAGCAAGGTATTAATACAGATACTTTCTTCATATTTAACTTCCTCTTTAACTTCCTCTTTAACTTCCATTTTAACTTCCTCTTTAACTCCCTATTTAACTTCCTTTTTAACTCCCGTTTCTAATATTTTGTCCGTTCAATGCTGCCTTCCTACGGTACTCCTTGGGGGTGCAACCTGCAATCTGGGCAAAAGCACGCCAGAAGGTAGTACGCGACTGGAATCCCGATTCCTGATAGATTTCCTCGATGGTATCGTCAGTCTTCAAGAGTAGTTTTTTCGCATACCTCACCCTATAGGCATTCACATAGTTCGAGAAGGTCGTATTGAGATACTGATTGATGAGGTTCGATACATAAGTACGATTGGTCCCCAATTCTGTCGCGATATCGGCAACAGTGAGATCTGGATTCAGATAGAGTCGTTTGGCCTCCATCACATCGTTCAGCTGGCGAGCCTTATCACCGTAAAACAGCATTTGTTCTTGCATATACAAGGGTTCCATCTCCTTCCTTTCAGGAGCAGGAACAATCGGTCTGGTCTGTACGGACGATTGTCTGGGAGTATTAATAGCAGGTGGTTCCTGTTCCAAATCCGGTTCGGATTCATCATAACGAAGAGAGTGAAAATCCAACATTCCATGTCGTAATAAGTAACTGACAATCGCATAGACAACCACCAACACAACCATGGTGATAATCTTCGACAGTTGTATATCGATGTACGACATCACTACGCGAATAAAAAGCGATGAATACATTGCCCACATCACCACAGCGAACCAAACGTAGGCATGTTTTTCGCTGACCACATCATGACGGTTCACCTCTTTCACCATCATCACCTGAAGGACGAGCACACTAAGCGTAGCATAGCCCAGCGTTAGATAATTCACAATGCGGAGAAAATCCTGGTTGTTGTTCACCGAATAGACAAGGAAGAACAAGATGAACGGCAGGAAACTGGCGATGATATAGCGTCTCCGCATCCTACGCCCTTTCAACAGTTCAAACAGCATCACAATGATAGCAGGAACCGTCATGTTCCAAAGCAGATTCAAATGACCGTTATACACCTGTGGGTCACTGCTGAAATAATCAGAGATAATCGTCAGCAAGAAAAATGTACCCATCAGTAATTGAACGATGGCAAACATACGAAAGAGGCGAGTCTTCCCCCAATAAATCAACAAGTGCAAAGCCTCCATTAGGAAAAAACTCATTGCCACCGCACGGGTCAGTAATAATAGCACATCTAATTGCTCCATCTTATTAAAATTCCTATTTAACTTCCTTTTTTTCGTTCTCGTTATTTAATTTGGAGTTAATAAGTTTTGCTTATGGGAGTTAAGCACTCCGTGCTGGGAGTTAATGAGCTATTGCTCATAGGAGTTATGCACTCCGTGCAGGACGTTACCACTGGATGTGTTCATCAGCAATCAATCGTCCATTTTAACTTCCTGCCTGCTCAGAGCTTGTCGAAGTGGCCGGCCTCGCAGGCTTAACTTCCTCTTATAACTTCCTTTTTTAACTCCTACTTTTCACAAATGTTTCATATTTGCAAATGTTTCATTACCGATTTACGATTTGAAACATTCATTTCTGCTGCAAATATATATATTTATTAGGGAATAAAAGTACCAAATCGTAAAAAATCTTTTCAAATTACAAAAAATGTATAGGGAAAATTCGTCATTTTCAATTTTTAGGATCTTTTTTTTAGGTCATTTCAAAGAAAAAGTTTATCTTTGCCACGTAAAATTAATAACGCATGAACCGAACGTTAAGAAACATATTAACAGTTGTTACATTCGTAACCTCTATCGTTACGATGAAAGCTGTGGGTGTTTTTCCCGATACAGTTGTTCTCGGGAACTATCCTTACGTAAGGTTCCTGGAAAAGGGAGCCGACATTCAGTTGTCGGATAACGAATTCTACAACATCTCCCAAAAGGTTGTATTCCCCGTCAACAAGCACACCCTACCAAAGGATTCCCCATTGCTGAAAGAGATTGAGAACGAGATTATTCCGTTGCTCAACAAAGACAGTCTGTCCATCCGTCACCTCATGATTCGTGGTGCCGCATCGCCCGAAGGTCCTTATAAGTTCAACAAGTCCCTTGGAGAGAAGCGTGGCAAAACCCTGTTCGACTTTATCAATTCACGTCTGACGGTACCTGTCAGCGAGGACGACGAGACCCTCATCATCATTCCAGAGGACTACCAATACCTCTGTATCATGATGCACGATGCAGGCGATGCTGATTATCAGAAGGTCAAAGACTTATGCGACAAGTATCTACCGACTGAAAACATCAGTGCGTTGAAGTCAGCTTTGCAGCGGTTAAACGGAGGCAAACTGTGGAAACGTCTGCTCAAGACCTACTACCCCGAACTGCGTGCCTCACGATTCGTCATCTTCTTGGAGAAGCCTGCACGCGAACCCGAGCAAGCGACGACACCGAAAGCTGACAGCACACAGATTCCTCAGACCGATCACATCATCGTTGCTCCTACCGATGAGCCGCAACCTGTTGTCGACGATTCGAATATCCATCCACGTCGTGAGATGTTGTCTGTCAAGACCAACCTCCTGCTCGATTTCGCCTACGTACCAGGCTACGACCGCTGGTGTCCGATACCGAACGTCGCCATCGAGTACTACCCACTTCATGGTCACTTCACTTACGGAGCATCGCTCGACTTCCCTTGGTGGCAGCACTATTGGGAGCACAAATACTTCCAGATACGCAACTATCAACTTGAGGCACGTTATTACCTCAAGCCCACAACACCTCTGGAGGCGTATGAACCATATAAAGCAGATAAGGCCAGTCGTCAGCTGCCCGCCTTCTGGGGTTGGTATCTCCAGGCCTATGCACATGCTGGTCTGTTCGACATTTGCTTCGATGCCAACCGTGGATGGGAAGGTGAAGGCATCGGAGCTGGTGTCGGTGTCGGTTACGTACTGCCCATCAGTCGCAACGGACATTGGCGACTGGAGTTCGGTCTCCAGGCAGGTTTCTTCCGTTGTAAGTACGACCCCTACCAGTATGAATGTCCTGTCGACCCTAACGAGCAGGATCATCTCTACTACTACAAGTGGACGCACGATGCCAACCTGTTCAAGAAACGTCAGTACCGATACAACTGGATTGGTCCGACACGCATTGGGGTGACCCTGACTTATGATCTCTTATATTGGAATAAGCGGAAAATAAACAAGAAGTAAAAATGGAAGTTAAAAGAGGAAGTTAAGCCTGCAAAGCAGGCAGGAAGTTAAAATGGACGATTGATTGCTGATGAACACATCCAGTGGTAACGTCCTGCACGGAGAGCATAACTCCTATGAGCAATAGCTCATTAACTCCCAGCACGGAGTGCTTAACTCCCATAAGCAGAAGCTTATTAACTCCAAATTAAGTAAATTAAATAGATGATAAAAAACAACCGACATAGCAGATTCGCAGCAGCATGGCAGCAGTCATGCCGCCTCAGTCGTGCTATATCCCGACAGGGGATAGCTCTGTTGGCGTTGGTTGTTACCACCTTATTATTTACGCTCGCGTGCGAGAGAGAACCTGAGTTGCATCTCCACGAAGGAGGAAAGCCCATCGAAATCGAATTGCCAATCATCAACCTCGACCTCGATGTTTACTGGAACTACGAGTTTGACTATGGCGTAGCCTACGACTGGAGAGCCGAGTGGTATTACGGATGGGATGATATCGACCAACAGATTTTCGGAAATCTCGGTTACACCGAACCGCATGTCTTCCACGTACGCCGTTACCACACCTACAGAGATCCTGCAGCTCCCCACACCAAGGTAATTGCCAATACAATCAACGGAAACACGTTCCAAGGAAGGTTCGACTGGGGTTTCTGGGATTTGCTCACTTGGAACGATGTAGAGACCCTCGACGGAGTACAGAGTTTGAACTTCGACGAGACCACCACCCTTGAGTATGTCACGGCTTACACCAACCAGACCATGATTCCGAGCCGTTATCAGGCACCTCATTACACCCGTTCGTTCTACGAGCCAGAAGGTCTGTTCTCAGCCTATGAAGAAGATATCGAGGTCAACGAAAACCTCGATGGATTCGAATACGACCCGGTAAACAATGTATGGGTCAAGCATCTCAACTTACTGCTTCAGCCCATTACATACATCTACCTGCCGCAGATTATTCTGCACAACAACCGTAACAAGATTGTCGGTGTAGATGGTTCGGGCAACCTATCGGGTATGGCCCGCACGGTGAACGTCAACACAGGAGTTGCAGGTTCAGATGCCGTCACCGTTCACTACAACGTACGCTTCAAGCCCAACTGCGACATGAAGGGTGAGTCAGTCGATATCATCGGCGGACGAGTCATGACCTTCGGCATGTGTAACCTCAACACCCGAACCACACGTCAGGAAGAAGAAACAGACGACCTTACCCACTACATGGATGTCACCATGCTGTTCAACAACGGTATCGACTCCACCTTCGTGTTCAATGTGACCGACCAAGTGCGGAAACTCTACAAGGGAGGAGTGCTCACAATAGAACTGGACATGGATACCATCGCAGTTCCCGCCCGTGCCGGAGGCTCAGCCTTCGATGCCGTAGTCAAAGACTATGAAGATGGCGGCACCCACGAATTTGAGATGTAAAATGATAATGTCGAAATCCCGTAATCCCGAAATAACGAAATAACGAAACGATCAATAACATTATGCTTATGAAGAAAAGAAGTTATTTAATGCTCATCGCAACAGCCATCATCACATTGGTGAGTTGCTCTAACGAGGAGTTCGTTGGGAAGGACATCAGCAAGAGTCCTGTCCAAAGCAACGGGCCATCCCCTATCAGTTTTGGATCCAACTTCAAAGCAATCACTCGCGCCGAGATTACAGGTGCAGATGCAGCTACGCTCCTGAACTATCGTTTTATCGTAACCGGTTATAAAGGAAAACAATCCGACTATGTCACCGCAGCTGGTGACGACCAGTCGGCCATCGTATTCGACAACTACCAGGTTCTGTGGACAGCCAACACAGCCAATACCACAGAGACCAACGTAGCCAACTGGGAATATGCCAACAAAGAGAAGTACTACAACTCTGCTGCCAATGTTCAGACCGTGAAGTACTGGGACAACAACTACCCACAGTACGACTTCATCGCTTACTCATTAGGCAGCAAGGAACCAGCCATCACAGCAACTGACTGGGAAGGAAACGAACCTAAGGCAGGTAAGATTGCCGTTTCGACCATCAATCCCGCTAACCTGAAGACTGCCGCTTACACATTGACTGGTTCTGCAGCCGACCTTGCAGGTTGTTACGTTGCCGACCTCGTAACCATGAAGCGCGATACAGAAGGCTATGGTAAGGATCCTGTCACCATCAAGTTCCGTCACCTTAGTTCCAATATCCGTATCGGCCTCTATGAAACCGTTCCTGGCTACGACGTGAAGGAAGTGAAGTTCTACACAGATGCCAATGCTACCACAGCTACAGCCAATGCTGCACTTTTCAGTTCCGCCAACATCTTCAGCACTTCAGGCACCTACACCGTCTTCTACCCCACACTCAACGCACCCGATAACAAAGACAACAACGTGGCACATGTGGCATTCAGTGGTAATGCACAGGCAGTAGGTCAGCTTGGAGCATTCCCACAGACAGCCATCGGACAGACATCCACCGATGCTACTTTTGGCGGCGATGCTGCCACACAATATTTTACAGCCGTCCTCCCACAAGAAGATGGAGACGTCATCAACCTTCGTGTCGATTTCACACTTGAATCGAACGACGGTATGCATGAAATCATCAAAGTATACGATGCTACCGCTCAGATTCCTGCCACCTATTCAAAGTGGCAGCCCGGCTATGCCTATACTTATATCTTCAAGATATCAGACAAGACTACGGGATATACCGATCCAGACCACATTTACCCGCAAGGTCTGTATCCAATCACCTTTGACATCATGGTGGTAGACAACGTAGCAGACAACGATATCGTTCATGAAACAGAAATCATCAAACAAGATAATAACTAATAATTTATAAACCTTCAAAAAAACAAAGCTTATGAAGAAAAATCTATTAATCATCGCAGCTATCGCAAGTGCAACACTCGTGAGCTGCTCGAACGAAGAATTCGGTGGTGAGGAAATCGTCCCCATTACAACCGAAGAAGTGCCTATTGACTTTGGATCCTATTTCAAGGCCATGACTCGCGCCGATGTAGAAGGCGCTGCTGCAGCAGATTTGCTCGGCAATAAGTTTGTTGTTTCCGGCTATAAAGGAAATGAAACTAAGACGGTCGGAAGCATCGTATTCGACAACTACAAAGTTGTATGGAACGAAAACTCTGCTCATACTACTGCTTCCAACTCAAGCAACTGGGAATATGTGGGAGTAACTCCTATCAAACATGCTATCGACAACGGCATCACTGCTCAGAAGATTAAGTACTGGGATTTCAGCAAAGATCAGTATGACTTCATTGCTTGGTCAACTGGTAAGAAGGAAGCAATCTTCGAAGGCACACCTGGAACTGATCAAGTACTAGTTTCTGCCATCACTCCTGGAACAGCTACTACAAAGGCCTACACCTTCTCTGGTACTGCAGATGCCCTCAGTCAATGTTACATCGCAGACCTTGTAACCGTAAACAAAACTGGTGATGCTGGTAATGGTGAGGTTACTGGCTACGGCAATCCTGTTACATTTAGGTTCCGTCAGTTGGGTACCAAAGTACGTATCGCTCTTTACGAGACCGTTCCTGGCTACTCTGTAAAGGATGTGCAGTTCTACTCTGCTGCAGCATCTAACGATGCCAATGCTGATGCTGCAAAACTCTTCACAACCTCAGCCAACGAAATCTACACAGAAGGTATTTACACGGTTTATTTCCCAACAATAGATGAACCAGATGATGCAGATAATAACCAGGCTCATGTTTCATTCTCAAAAGCAAAGGATGCCAACGACCAAGATATAGAACAGTCAACGATTGTAAACTGGGGAGGTCTGAACTACACCATCGCTGAAGATGGAGAAAAGTCTGCCGGAAAAGTATTCTTAGGCCGCACATCCAGCACAGCATCTTTTGCTGGCACACCTGCTGGCAATTACTACAAAATCTTCTTGCCAAATTCAGAAGGAACGAACCTCAACCTGCGTGTAAACTACACTCTTGAGTCAACAGATGGTTCTGGTGAGGTAATCACGGTTAAGGGAGCAACTGCTCAGGTTCCTGCTATTTACACACAATGGAAACCAGGCTTTGCATATACCTATATTTTCAAGATTTCTGACAAGACTAACGGAACTACTGGTGAATACAATCCTCTGTTCCCTGACGACGTGACTGTGAACAGCGATCCTACTGGTCTCTATCCAATCACCTTCGATGCAGTTGTAGTGAATGCTGAAGATGGCAACAACACTCAGGAGACCATCACCACCGTTTCTACTCCAAGTTTCACAACTTATCAGGAAGGTTCTGATGTAGTAAACAACAACGAATACCTGCCAGGTAAGAACATCTACATCGTTGTAAGCGATGGTACCACAGCAAATACTCCTGACTTGGCAAACGGCTCTGTACAGAAGCTGACCAATAAGGTTGCTCTCTACTCACTCCCCGCCACTCTCCCAGCAGGACTCTCAGGTACAGAAGCAGAAGTGATTGATGCACTTCAGATGCAGGACGATGATGCCGCAACTGGAACTGTTAAGGGACGCAGCGGGCTTGTGCTTACCGAGGAACAATATGGGCTGTCAGGCCGAGTACAATACGGTGCCGACGGCAATCCTATTATTGTTGGAGCTGATAAAGTTGCCACATTCGCTCCTGAAGCCGGCAAAACTTATGCATTCGTATATACGAAGAAGGCAGCAACAGCAAATGGGACAACCAATAAATACCAGCCTGTAACCAAGGCTGTTGATGCAAGCGTTGCTGGTCTCTACAGATACAACTTAGTAGCTGCTGATGCTACTGCGGCAAGTGATGTTAAGAAAGGAGTTAAGTACTTTGCTAACAATGACGCATCTACTGGTATGATTACTGCATTCATTGGTCAGGGTGTCAGCAACCTGTACACAAGAAGTGGTGCTGGTACAGATACAGATCCTTATGTCTATTCTGCTGCATCTGGTTATGCAGAAACAGGTACAACGTACTACTATTCTTATATGGATGGTCAAGTTAAGAAATACAAGGCTGCTCACAATGTTGACTACGAAGTCTTTAAAAACCACAACGCAAGCAACACTCCAACCCTTTACAAGGACAACCAAGGAACCACAGTTAAACCAGATGATGAGAAAACTCCAGTAGATGGACAAGCTTACTATTATAAGGAAACTGACGGCTCATATACCTACTGCGTCATCCTACCTCAGAAGACTACAGGCTTGTATGTCATCGACGAGGCAGAAGCTAATAGAGTAGCATGTGGTGAAAACGATAAAGCAGTTGATGGTATGACCTACTTCGACATGTACACTCAGAACGATGGTGTATACTACGCTAAGGTAATTAAGGTACAATAATTGTTTTTAGCCCCACCCTAACCCTTCCAGTAGGGAGGGTCAGGGGAAACGGGCGAAAAAGGCCAATAGAAAAGAATAATAAGACATAAAAGTACAGATTTACAAAAAGGCTCGGTAATCCTTCGGTAGTCCTTCGGTAATCCTTCGGTACTCCTTAGGTAAAGTTGAGCCTCAGGAAGAAGACAATAAACATATTTTAACATTTAAAAAACAAAACATTATGAAGAAAAGTTATTTAATCATGGCAGCTATCGCAAGTGTAGCACTTGCAAGTTGCTCGGACGAACAGTTCGTGGGTGAGAACGACCCAGGGACAGGACAAGGAAATCCTACGGTGATCCGTTTCGGTTCATTAGGTAAAGGCTTGACTCGTGCTGACCTTACAGGTAGTGCAGCTGCAGAAAAGCTGGGTAATAAGTTCGTATTCTTTGGAACGAAAACAGTTCCAGGTGCAAATTCGACTTCTACTACTTCTAAAGTATTTGATCACTACAATGCAAATTGGGCAACAAATACAGCGCACACCACGGAGTCGAATAGCAGTGACTGGGAGTATGTGGGTTATACACCTGCGAGTACAACTGATCTTGCCTCTGGTGCAGTACAATCTATCAAGTATTGGGACTATGCTGCTTCACAGTATGACTTTGCTGCCTATTCTCTTGGCATAGGAGCAACTACAACTGAGAATAATCAAAATACGACCACTTATGCTACTGCCTCGAAAATTAATTTCGCAAATTTGGGCAAATCTGTTATGACGACAGGCGAGAATCCTACAATGAATGATCCAGTATATACATTGGCAGGTTCTGCCGAAGCGCTGAAAGCTTGTTACATTTCCGACCTTGTAACGGCCTACAACCAGAGTAGCGTTAGTGACTATGGAAATGTTGTCACGTTCTCATTCCGCTCATTGGCCGCTAAGATTCGTATTGCTTTCTTTGAAACAGTTCCTGGCTATTCAGTAAAGAATATTCAATTCTACAATAAGGCAGAATATACTCCAAGTACAGGAACTTTTGGTACTGACGGCAGTGCTGATGCAACACCAAAACTGTTGACAGCTAATGATCAAGCAACTTTACCTAATGGTGCAGGAACCATGAAGGTATACTTCCCGACTATCGGATTTGATAACCGTACTGGTAGTACAAATGCAAAGACCGACTACAACAAAGCGCATGTTGTTTTTGCTAACACGAGTGCAAATGATTTGTCCTCCACTCTGACTTTTAATACTCTTGCAAACCTTGCTGCAGCTGAAAGCAAAGAAACCACAGGAAACACGTATCTTGGCCGTTCTTCAAACAATGCCACATACGCTGGTGGTTTGGAAAACAACTCTGGTAAGTACTATACGATTCTTCCTAATGAGTCAGGAGCCAACCTTATGCTTCGCATCAAATACACCCTTGTTTCTACCGATGGTTCCGGCGAGGAGATTAATGTAGATAATGCAACAGCTGTGATTCCTGCAGAATTGGCTCAGTGGCAACCTAACTACGCATATACCTATATCTTCAAGATTTCGGATATGACTAATGGTACAACTGGTATCGACCAAGCAACTAACAAACCTTCTTACGGTTTGACTCCAATTACCCTGAATGCAGTAGTTGTGGACAGCGAAGAAGGTGTTCAGGAGACAATTACGACAGTTTCTACACCAAGTATCACAACTTACACTCAGGGTAAAGTTGTTACAGAAAATGATGAGTACGTATCTGGCAACACTATTTACGTGATTGTGAACAATGGTACTTCAAATGTAGCATTGAATGAGACAGCAAAACTATATACTGTAACGCAAAGTAAAGTTGACAATACTTCTGCAGCTAATGCTAACCAACCTATCTCAGAGGAGTCTGTTGCCAATGCATTTGCTTTTGGCAAAAAAGATAACGATAGCAACCCAACCACATGGACGGTTACAGATGCTAACAAGTGGAATCTTACACTTACGGCTAGTAGTCTGAATTTTGGTAACACAATTGCTGCTGCCGATTCACCTACTGGCAATGAGATAACAATTGGTACAAATGAGGTTGCTACATTCACAGCTGGCGCTGCTGGTACAATCTATGCATTCCAGTATAGAAAGGTAGATGCGAATAAAACTACATATACAGCAGAAGAAGCTAATAAGTATAATGCAAAAATTCCAGGTGCTATTACAACTAGTAACTCATATTCATTTACCTCATATGCTGAAAACAAGACCACAAAGTATGGAACCGGAATAGTGAAAGTTGTTTCTACTACAGGAAATGAATGGACAACAGTTCTGGTACTTACAAATACTGCAGCTAATAATAATGTTTCCAATGCAGATAGTTTTGTTGGACAAGAATTCAAGGTTAATGCTACAGCATTTGATGCAAATACTTTTTATCAATTATATACAACAGCTGGAGTAGCACAGCCTATTTATGTAAAAGTAACAACAAGTGCAGATGACGTTAATGCATATAATGCAACATTACCAGGTGCGGTGTCAACATCAACAATCAATCCAGATGCATATGGTTATAAGATCATTAAGATACAATAATAACCCATAACCTCCAATAAGCCAAGTGGGGTTCGACTCCCCACTTGGTAACTAGCCTCTCCCCCCGCCCAAAGAAAATGTAAAAATTAAAAAATTAAAAAATGTAAGGGGAGGAAAGTTGAGAGTGGAGAGAAAAGTGTAAAGTTGAGTGTGTAGAGTTTAGAGTAGTTGAAAAAGTGGAGAGTGGGTTCGACACTTCGACAGACTCACCACAAGTAGAATAAGGCGACGGTCGCCTTAGGAAAAAAAAGATTAGATGATAAAGAGAAGCAACATAAAAGCAACGGCAATGCCGAGATTACAGAATCACGGAATTACGGGACTCTGGCGATTGAGCCTTATTAGCCTTATAGGGCTGATTGGGCTTATCGGCTGCTCGAAGGAGTCGGCTGAGGAACCTGAGCCGGCACAGCCGTTGCTGGAAGCAATCTGCTTCAGTGGAGGCTTACAGGAAGATAATGAGGTGGTGGCTGGCACACGTGCCGAGACGGAGTATCCGCTGCACGAGAAGGTGCAGTCGTTCAAGGTATGGGCCTTCAAGAACAAAGGGCTGGCAGGCAACAGCTATACGAGTCCACAGCTTGTCTTCCCAGGTTACACGGTGAGCTGGGCGAACAACAGCGCCAACACCACCACAACGAACAGCAACGGCTGGGAGTATGTAGACGGTGTGGAGCAGACCATCAAATACTGGGATATGGATGCCAAAGCATACAGGTTCTTCGGATTTGCTCCGTCTGATCCCTACACAACGGTGCAGTACACGATAGAGAATACGACGACTGGCAACACGACATACGAGTCGTTCGACGACTATAAGGTATTTATCGCCGACCACAACCAAACGTCGTACGCCACACTGGGCGTCACAGCAGATGCCAGCAATGAGGAAGAAGCTCCTTACCTGGCACACCTGTGGTTCAGCAACAACGCTCAAGGAAGTGAGCATATCTTCCCCAGCACGGTGCAGATGAAGTTCTACAAGCCCTTTGCCCGCGTGCGGTTTATGTTCACATTCGCAGAAGGTGTGACGCTGACACGCGACGACATCGAAGACCAGGTGTTCGCACCGACCGACCAACATGCAGGTATCGCCATCAGCGGAAAAGTCAACATCACCATTCCGCTCACGGGCACAAGCACCGAGGAGGAGTGGAGCACAACACCAACAGGATATATGATCAATAGCAATGGTGACAACGTGTATTTCACGAAAGACTGGTATGAGTGCAGCGATGCCAACAGCCCACTCTACGCAGGACGCGAGTACTGGTACACCGTACTGCCTGCAAAAGATCAAGGGAGCTACACCCTCACAGCCAACATCAGCGGATCGGATCAGACCGCCGTGGTGCCAGCCGAATTCATGCAATGGAGTCCTGGCTACTCCTACACCTACATCTTCAAGGTAATGACAGGTGGCGGCATCAAGTTCGACGAGGTGCAGGTTGCCATCAGGCAATGGGAGCTCACACCGCCAACAGAACGTAAGGTGTATAATTGGTGAGCCTCTCCCCCCGCCCTCCCCTCAAGGGAGAAACAGCCTCTCCCCCCCGCCCTCCCCTCAAGGGAAGGGAGCTAAAAACAAAAAAGAACAGAGATGACAAAGAGAATCGACATAGAAGCAATGGCAATATCGTTATTACGGAATGACGCAATAACGGGATTGCGGGACTGCGTAATTACGGGATTACGGCTTATGAGACCAATCGGCCTCATAGCCTTGATTGCCTTCATGATGGCTTGCTCTGACGATTCTCCTGAGCATAGGGGTGAATATCAGTTGGTGGAACTGATACCTTATTATAATATATATAATGAGACGGAAGTGGGCACTCGTGCCCGCGACACGGAACTCTTCGGCACCAGTGATAATGATTACAACGCGAAATACAAGCCATACACAAATCTCGTTGTGCAGTCGGACACGGCCTACGCGAATATCAGGGTATTTCTGACATCGGGAACAGAGATTGCGACGCAGGGCAATTTCACCTACCGTGACTACAGGAACAAATGGACTTCGAGCGTGTGGGTGGAAGCGAATAAGGATTATTATGTCTATGGCTTTATGCCGGCTACGATTGCCAGCAATGCCAGCCTCACCACCAATGGCGGCAGCTACACGAACAAAGCCGTCCTGACACTCAACAGCATCGATGCCTTCACTCCAGCCGATGTATGTGTCGTTGTAGGTGTGAAAGGCCTGACACATGCAACACATACCGATATTGCCGAATCGGGCATCAAGATCGGAGAGTTCGCATATAAAGGGCAGACAGAAGAAACAGGTAACTACATCTACCTACTGCTCAACCACCTCTATTCGTGTCTCAAGATGGAGTACCGAGTGGGAAACAACTACAGCAAACTGCGTACCATCAGGTTGCGCAGGGTAGCCATCCTGTTGGAAGGGCAAGGAGGAAAGGTCTCGAAACGTAATATCACGGTTACTATCGATGGGGCCAACTATACTGTAAATGATGTTGCGGCAGGAGGGACGGCACTCAGCGATACGGCTGTGATCTACGACAAGACCAGATCGAACATGGGAGAACTAATTCCCGAGAAAATCACTGATGCAACTCTTGGTCTGCCGGTACCGGGCTATTTCACACCTGAGTTGAATAACAACAACTTCGTCATCGTCTCAACCTATGATATATACGACAAGAAAGGCAACTTAGTGCGTGCCAATCAAATCGCAAAGAACATCGTTACACCAGAAGACCTCAGTATCATATCGAATCAGAAGCGAGGGTGG
Organism: Bacteroidaceae bacterium; assembly: GCA_017529865.1. Taxonomy (GTDB): domain Bacteria; phylum Bacteroidota; class Bacteroidia; order Bacteroidales; family Bacteroidaceae; genus Colivivens. The sequence continues at coordinate 83,915 of JAFXNA010000020.1, read as the reverse complement.
GTGTACACTCTGAGGTTCCTTATAGAGCCAACCTACCTCTACCAGCTCTCTGACGAGGACCTCAATAACCCGACGGTGAGAGTGGAATAGGACAGACCCCCCAACCCCCTTCAGGGGGAGCTATGAGACTCATAGGACTCATAAGACCAATAATTAAAAAGAAACGAAATGACAAAGAGAATCGACATAGAAGCAATGGCAATATCGTTATTACGGAATAACGTGATAATGGGATTACGGCTTATGGGACTCGTGAGCGTGATGAGTCTCATAGGACTGAGCTTCATCGGACTTGAGGCTCAGGCTCAGAATCAGGAGGATCTGGAAGCTATCCAGCAAGGGCTGTCATCTATCATTGTAGGCGGTAACGTCTATGGTGGTGGAAACAAGGGTGCTGTGGGACACAACACCACAGTCAATGTAAAGTCTGGAGACCTGAATAATGTCTTCGGAGGTGCCCGTATGGCTGAAGTCGGAGGTCGTAGCTTTGTCAACATTGAGGGAGAGGAAGCCATCAGTGACATATTCATCACCAATGTGTATGGTGGTAACGATATCGCAGGAACCATCGGACAAACGGCTGCATCAGAAGTTCCTGTCAAGACGAATGTTTATCCATCAGGACTGACGGAAGTGCTTGGCGAAGGTGAAACCAAAGAAGATTATCCTAAGAAGAACGCCATTGACAACACCTGGAAAACATTTGTCCGCACTAGTCGCTCAACCAAGGAAGAGGGAGGAAAGACTGTTGAGGATCGTGCCATCGTAATCGGAAGCCTCTATGGCGGCGGTAATGGTGACTTCTATTATCACAATACGGGAGTAGAAACGACTACGGGAACAGGAGCAAATGCTGTTACCAAAGTTACTTATAAAATCTATAATTCAGAGGCAGATTGTAATGCTGATACTGAAGGAAACAAATATATTGCCCTCATAAAGAAAAAGAAGGGCGAAGATCCGAAGCCCGACCTTTCCAAGACCTATCTGGAGATTCTGGGAGGAAATATCGCTCATGTATATGGTGGCGGTAACAATGCTACGGTGACGGAGAACACCACCATCTGTATCAACAATGAGAGTGATGTCCTCGGATCGATGATTGAAAGATATGCTAAGTATCTGTACAATAGCAGTCAATATAATTCAACGGGAAGCAAGTCTGTAGAGTATTTTGGAAATCTTCTCTTCGATTATCTGAAGGACAGAACCGAACTTAACACGTTCCAGTCCAACCTCGCTAATACCAACCTCAACTTTGCCCGTGTCTATGGTGGCAACAACAAGACAGAGATGAAGATCCGTCCGACATGGAACTTGCAACAGGGAATCATCCGCGACCTTTACTCTGGCGGTAACGAAGGTAATATGACTTGGAGAGAAGGTCTGTTGTTGGAACTTGACCCCGAAGATTCCGACAAGCTGATTGTTGAGAACGTCTATGGTGGATGTCGAAGAGCAGATGTGCGGCCACTTGAAGCCAATCGCGATCCCGTAGAAGAAAATGCCGTTCAGTTGAGCGATAAAAACAGTCAAGGTCAACTGAAATACAATTTCCCTGCTGGATTCCCTGCCCGTGTATTGGTACGAGGCGGCCAGATTACCAATGTGTATGGAGGTAACGATATCTCTGGTCATATCTTCGGTGGTAATGCCGTAGGTATCTACACCTCGGTTCTTGGTAACGTGTATGGTGGAGGAAACGGTTCGTATGCCTATACCGACAATAGTGAGTTGGGCAAACTGAAAACATTCGAGGACTATTATTACAATAAAGAAGAGGTGAAAGAAAAGCATAACGCTGAAAACCCGACAAATCAAATTACTTCGTTTACATCTGTCGAGGCATTGAACTACTTCCGTCCCGATGCCGAACAGGTATCTATCCGTCTGATAGGCTCCCTCGAAAAACCTACCATCATCAAAGGCTCCGTGTTCTTAGGTGGTAACAGCGCCACGATTCAGACAACCAAGCAGAATCCAAAAGCAGAAATCAAGATTGGCCCCTATGTGATTGCCGACAAAATATTCATGGGCAACAACGGAGAGGTTATGGCAAAAGAGGAAGTCCTGAAGTTGTATGCAGGCCGTGTGGACGCCAATGGAAATGTGTTGACAAATAACGACGGAAGTCTTGCGACTACTGGCGGCGAAGATTATAGCACTATAGACCTGACAAATCAAGCCCAGATGAACACTTATATGGAAGGTGCAGCCATGAGTCTGAACCCGAATACAGAAGACAGAATCGTGTTTGATGACACCTATGTGCCATATACCACGAAGATTGGTTCGTTCTTCTGCGGTGGTAATGTAGGTAGCATGGACTACGCAGGCACTCAGAACATGTTCTTCAAGGTTCCTGTCATCATCTACGATAAGATTGTAGGTGGCTGTAACAATGCTGATGTGCCAAAGAGTGATTATAATGCCGCCTATGAGGGAGGTGTGCTGGGCGCACAATCAGAACTGGCTTCAGACGGACTGTTTAGGGAAAACAAAGAGACTACAGGCAAGATCAAAGACCGCTTAGTTCTGAACTTCGACGGTATAAAAATAGAACCCAGAAGATGGGACGATACATTTGAATTAGTAACCAGTTACGATGATGAGATAAGAGAAAACGGTAGGAAACTGATTGCTGGTCAGGAGTACTATGCCACAAATCTTCGTTCAAGTAGTTTTATTGCGAAAGGCACTGAAGTAGTTGATGGTACAGAAACCTATTATCGGTTAACACATGCTGGTGACAATTTGGAATGGAACACCGCTTTGTGGAATGATGGAGAAGACGATTTCGAGAGAACCCATGTCGGTAGCGAAAATGATACTGATTACGATGCAGACCGCCGTCTGCTCAGTGGTAACATCTATGGAGGTTGTTACAACTCCGGACACGTAAACGGCAATGTGGTGCTCAATATCAAACAAGACATCATCAAACGAGATGAAGTCTTTGCCGAAACGGATGATGAAGGAACAATCATTGAGGCAAACAGAAATTCGGGCGTCATCCTTGACGAGCAACGCGATGACCTGATGGCTGTAGCACTGACTGTCTTCGGAGCTGGTAAGGGTAAAGGTACCGAGATTTGGGGTAGCACCACCGTCAACCTGAACGAAGGCTATGCTTTTCAGATATTCGGTGGTGGAGAAGAAGGTTATGTAGGTAAGGGAACTATTGCGACCGAAACCAATGAAGGGGTAACACAAACTGTTTATGACGATGAGGGTTACATCAAAAAAGACTATAGCTACAACTCTGAATTTAGTTCGACCGTCAACCTGAACGGCTTGAATGCCGGTTTCTCTGAAGAGTTAACAGGCAACAATCTCCAGACACTGGCTGAAGCAGAATACCTCTATGGTGGCGGTAATGAAGGTGACGTATGTGGTAACTCTTACGTATATTTAGGTAATGGACGTATCTACGATTCCTTCGGTGGTGCCAGCGATGCAGATGTTTATGGCCACGCCGAAACATATATCGGACGACAGATAAAGAACGGTAACATCATAGAAGGCTTCCCATGGGTACGTGATATCGTGTATGGCGGCAACGACTTTGGTGGCACGATTCATGGAAATGGAGACAACAACTACAAAGACAAAGTCCGCACGGAAACAGGAGCGGATGCCTTCGATGTGTTGGGAAAAATATATAACCCAGATAATCAGGATGTTCCCCATGTACTGGAAGCTCCTGTCTATGTAGAGTATCTTCAGGGACGAGTTGATACCATCTTCGGTGGTGGTTATGGCAACTATGACTACTCAGATCCGATGTATCAATACGAAGAGGAAGATGAGCATGGTAATCTTGTAACGGTTTCTCCCGAGGCACCATATATAGAGAGTACCTTTGTGAACTTCCGTCCGAACACCCTTGCGAACAATTACGTCACCGCCGTCTTCGGAGCCGGTACGGGCTATCCTGACTATCGTGAAGGTGACAAGTCTCAAGATCACAGCTATGTGCTGATTGATATCCCCGACGGCGTGGAGAATTTCAGTGACATGGAGGTATATGGTTCTGGTAGTTACAACGGATTGGGAATGCGAGAAACTGTGTTGCCGATGGAAGCCGTTGCCAATCCTGGTTCGGGCGCAACAGAAGCACAACAGACAGCCTACAATAACTATAATAAATATCTGCACGACATAGAGGAAGTATCAGCCGTAGTCGATTTGATACGCGGAAAGATAGGAACCGCCTATGGTGGAAGTTACAACGAAGGTATTACACGCCGCACTATGGTCAATGTACCCGAAGGCTCTACCATCAACATCGGTGCCATCTTCGGTGGTGCCTACGGAAACGTAACATTGGATCCGTGTGATGTGTATGAGGCCAACGTGAACTATCACAGTGCATTAGCCACCCTGAGATACAATCCACCACGAATCATCTCGTCGGATAATAATGAGACATTGGTTGGATATGACCAGCAATCCATAGATAATCTTGCTCTGAGCGAAGGCGAATCGTTAGCCGGTAATATTCAGGAAAAGGGTTCCATCTATGGTGGTAACAATCACCAACGCCGTACTCTTTATGCAAAGATCAACATTGACGTACCTGTCAATCAGAAGCACTATAAGTATGGAACCAGCAAAGGTTACGTCTATGGAGCGGGTTGCGGTAGTCTGACATGGGCAGAATATACAGAAGTGAACCTTAATGCCAATCCCGACCCAGCGAAACCAGGAGCTCAGGTTTGGGAAGTTTATGGAGGCGGTCAGGACGGATTGGTCATCAACGCCCCTGGTATTCAGCAGTATATCAATCAGTTCTATAGTTATCAAGGCATATCCGACTTTACAGATCCTCATTGGAAAATCGGTTGGTTGCTTGGTGATGGTTATGACCAAGAAGAATTCGAAGAAGACTTCGAGAGTGGAAACGATGCCGGTGTATCCTACGTCACAAATACCTATACAAACCTAAACAACCCGTTGGTAACACCACGTATAGTATTAGGTGAGGAAAAGAGGTTCAACACCAACGTGATTATCAACGAGGGTGCCTACGTGGGCAACTATGCATACGGTGGCGGTCTTGGTCATAAAAATCTCGATCAAAGTGGAAATGTTTATGGAACCACCTATATCGCCCTGCTTGGCGGTGAAGTCAAGAAGGACATCTATGCAGCCGGTAGTTCCGGAGGTGTATTCGATGCATTCAATGTGGGTGCTCAGTCTTCTTCCAATTTATACGGCTTCACAGCCAGCACTACGGCCTATATCGAAGGTGGCACCTGCCGTAACGTCTATGGTGGCGGCTGGGAAGGTAATGTAGGCGGTAATAGCTTCCTAGGTGAGGAGATTGACGGCGAGACGAATGTGGTCATCGGTATTCACGAGGATCAGCTGCCCGCTGTACCAAGTGGGAAAACAGAAACAGATTATCATTTCCATAATGGTATTCCTGCTATTCAGCGTAATGCATACGCTGGCGGTGAAGGCGGTTCTATCATCGGTACAGCTAACATCACCGTCAACAACGGACGTATCGGCTACGTTTACTTGAAGGCAAACCAGAAACAAGACGAACAAGGATACATCGTTTCCGTACAAGAAGCCAGAGCGCAAGATTCCGACGATTCCCAGACATCCAGTCAATTAGCGGATCGCTACGAAGAGAAGATTAATGATGAGACTAACTGGAAAGAAGGTGTTTGGTATGGAGAAGGAAGCCTGAAAGAGTGCGGTAATGTATTCGGTAGCGGATATGACGACCTGAGCAGTGTGGACAAATCTGATGTCACTCTCTATGGTGGTCTCGTCCGTAACTGTGTATATGGCGGTGGTGAGATTGCCATCGTAGGTCGTGGCACACGTGCCAGTGCCGATGCTACCACCGTAAGCATTGACAAGGCAGGTCTGACCAACGTGAAGATGTTCGGAGGTCATGTATTACGCAACGTCTATGGTGGCGGTAAGGGTTACAATGCACTGGGCTTCGGTGGTGGGCATAACAAATATACCGAGGGTTATGTTTTCGGTCAGACTCGCGTGAACATCTATGGTGGTGAGATTGGCACCATGAAAGGCGTTCTCGAGGCAGATGAGCCAGGCAATGTAGGCAACGTATTTGGTGGTGGCGATGCAGGATTCGTATATAGTGCTTATGAAGACAACAACGGCGAGTTGGCCCGCGGCACCAAATCTGGTGCACGTTTCGACGGTGGCGACGAAGGCTATTATTATAAATCCGAGAAAGGGACAAACGGCAACTATAGCTTTATCACAGTAAACAACGAAAAAATCCTTACCGAGGACTGCAAAGTGCTGGTTGAACCTCACGCTAAGGTGATGACAGCTGTGGAAATCAACGGCGTGAACTACGATAAGGGTGCTTATGTTCCCACTTCAGACCTCAATACGTTAATGGACAAGGAGACGGATGGATCAAAATGGGAAAGTTTAGATGATACCGGCATCATTATCCACAACGCAGTGTTTGCCGGCGGTAATATTGCATCTAAAAAGCAGATGTTTGCCGACATCCCATCTGTATTCGGTAACGCTACTGCTTCCATCCACGATGTTTACCACCGCGACCTCATTACCATCGGTACAGGTCAAGTCGGAGGTATTTACGGTGACGGTAACCTGACACTTGTTGACGGCTACCGTGAGCTGAACATCACCAACTATGGTACCGATTACTACTACATTACCAAAAAGAAGCAAGAGCAGATTGGTATCGAGGCCTATAACCTTCTTACGCCTCGTGAACAGGATTACTATGAAGTTAAATATAAGTGTAAGGTTCAATGTGACGACAACGAAAGCACGACATACACACCAGGCTCTACCTTGCTGAAAGATGAGTTGCTCACACGTTTTGCCGGGACGGATAAAATCAATGACAACAATGAACCGAACCCGACTTATTGGGTACAAGTAGGTCAGATGTCCAACTATTCCGGACGTTTGCTGAATACTATCCAGCGTGCCGACTTCTGCGGTATCTTCGGTAGCCGTATGGTGATGAAGGGTGCTAAGGACCGTCTCGTGTCAGCAGACGTTGACGACAATGACTACACCATTAACCGTGTACGCGAGGTATCACTCAATAAGAAGACGTCGATTACAGGTGATGATGTTCAGCATGGTAACTACTTCGGTATCTATAACACAGTGAACTACCTCGGTGCGCTGACAAGTGACTTCGACTTCGGAGACAATGAAAATCCTCGCAAAGACACCCGAAAGACGGATAACACAAGAACGGATTATTATGTAGAACCGATAGCCAATCAACAAGCTTATGGTACGGCAACCTTCTACGACTGGAAGAAAGAATTCTATAACGACCCGAGACGCAACAACGGTCTGAGCCACAATCAGGTGGCCTTGGCATCTGGTGTATCGTTGGAACTGCTCACAGAAAAAACCACAGGCAAGAAATTCGAACAGAAAGACTGGGGTATTATTACTGGCGTGGTACAACTTGACCTTATCAATGTAGCTACAGGTATCGGTGGTGGATATGTTTATGCCATGAACATCCACGGTGTGCGCAAGGCAACAGGAAAGACACAAACCATCCTCACCGCCTTAAACAAAGAGGATGCAACCACAGGTACACCTGCAGCAGCCACCATGAAGAGTTGGGAGTATATCGAGACTAACTCTGCATTAACTGGCACCTATGCCAACCAAAAGGAATTCCAAACATCAGGTAACTTCGTCCACAACACGAAGACCATCCTTGATGACTGTTACAATATCAAGAATCGTTACCTGATAGGAAACCGTGTACCAGCCCACTATTGGTACATCCAAGGTTCCGTCTATGTTTACGATCAAGTGATTTCGGCCTACACCGGTTCGCCGAATGCCTACAGCGAGTCTGTGGACATCCCGCTGACTATCACCTCTGCTTCACATGGTCAGTTGAAACTTATCGACGTGAAGCCAAACCGTTATGCGCTCTATTCATCATACACCGATGCAACGCATAATACCAAGCTCACAGCAGGATCACAACTTGTCATCAACGATGTCACCTACAACCTCAACGACCCAATTAGCTACTGGGATTGGAGTAATCTGCCAGAGTCTGAGCAGAAATTATTCGTCGAGGAGACCTACGTGAACTGTGTGGATGTATGTATAGATAACGGAACTATGTACCCTGCCGGTACGTATGTGATGACAGCAACCGAATTAGAAGCATTCAAGGGTGAAAATGACGAGCATACCTACACCGATGCAGAGGGTCATGCCATCCTCAACAATGTTTATGAGGAGGCTGGTACCGACTATGTATTCCGTCAGTCGAACAACATCAGCCACGACAATGGCTACATCTTGACTTACCAGATGAACAATCCAAGCAAATGGGATACATGGTACACGCCTTCAACTGGTTCTGCAAGCAATAAGAATCAGACAGGAGGCAACGGTTATGAAACCGCTCCTACCTATCGTCCATCTGCAGAAGGACTTTATGGCCAGCAGGAATATGGTGTGAGCGAAATCATCACAGAGAATATCTTTGAGAAATACGAAGGTAAAACAATTGATGACTCAGGAAATGATGTCCCTGCAGCGACCTCTGGTCTCAAGCAGCGGAGTGACTACAATACCATTATTGGTACTAAGACTCAGGCCACCTTCGAGCGTGCTTACATCACAACAGAATATGTTGAGACGAAAAATATCCATTATATTGACCAGCACTTGCAAGAAGGCGCAAAGCTTGCCAAGTCGCAATACACCACTGATGAGTGGACAACCAACTTGTCGGGCAAAGCAGTACCGGCATACGTCAGCACGACGACCATCCAGCTTAGTGAGACCAAATTTATCTATCCGGGCGACCTGATGACGGCAACCCAGAAGGCGACGTATAAGACAGACTATCCAACTTTGGCAACTGACATCGAGAAAGCAATCGTACCTGCCTACTACTGTACCACTGGCGGTTACTATGGTGGCGACTATTATCTCACCACTAACAACTACCCAGCTAAAGAGACCTTGAATGCGATGTCGGGTACAGATGACTTCGCCAAATTCAAAAACGGCTTCAATTACGATGCCCTCGACTTGCTCATTGATCCGAACTATGGTGGTGAAATCGGTAAGAAGTACCAGTACGACGGTAATCCGAACTTCAATCCATCGACTGCGACTGATGCAGAACGTGATAATATGATTTACTCACTCAAGAAGTCTGTGGATTACTCGGCAACCTATAATGGTACCAGTGCTTTGACGTTGCTTGAAGGTCAGACGGTAACAGTGACCCATCAGGGTGATACGCAACCTTCATCAGGCGTTACAAAAATCGTCGCAGGTGACGTCTTAGATCGCACGAACTACGAAGAAAACCTCATCAACGAGCAGGGCCACTACATACCGATTACTGTACCTTCGGGAGGTGGCACATACTATGTTGTCAATACTTCATTCTATTACAACGAACAGTATGCGGCAGGACAAATCATCGACGCATCAGTATTTGAGAGTTTGCCTGACGGCACTAATTCGACAGAGAATCTGCAGAATAACGTCACACAGCTCACATTCGGAAGCGGTAAAGAAGGCACTTACTATTACTGCCGTGATGAATACACCATCAAGGATAACTATCATCCCGTAAAGAATATCTATGGCACCAGCCAAACCTATTCTTCCGGCGGAACAGTACCGGTAGGCACTATCATAGGTGCAACTAATAGCACCGTAGATGGTAACACCTATTATGGTTACGCCAACCTGACCAACCAGCAGACGGGCTTCACCATTGAAGGTGTCGCTCCTGTGGAGACCAGCACGCTGTATGTGGCCCGCAATTCCGACATCAAGAATCTGTCGAAGGAAAAGATTATTACCGTGGTTTATCAGTACGACTACGAGGAGAGCAACCAGGACGGTACCCAAATCTCGCCAGTCAGCGAGCGTCATGTGGTGAACATACACCTCCGCTTCGTGAGCGGTGAACCGTACGTGGCAAATATCGAAGCACCGGGCATCGTGCTCCCAGGCACCAGCGTAGTACCAGAGGCACCATCGGTAGTAGCCGGAGGTTACCTGATTATGAACCGAGGATGGGAAATCTACGAGAACGCTGAAGATGCGAAGAACCACATCAACGGTATAGAATATGTACCTTCCGACAATCCACTCTACTGGTATCAGGATGGTTATCAAATTGCTTATTATGCCAAGACCTATCTCGGCAAGCACTACTCGAACTATGTACCGTTAAGTGTGGCTAACTACCATCGCATGGATGATGTACTCAACCTCACTACGAACGAGGAAACTGGTAATATAGAGATTACAACCAATAATCACTACATGTACCTCAACCAGGCAGTGAAGGGCAACAAACGCAATCCTAAGGTCTATATCAAGAACGACAACGAACTGAATAAGTTCGCAGCCTTCTACAATGAGACCCGTACGAAAGACGAGTTGTCAAACATCACTGGCGGTCAAAACATCGACTTCATTATCGATGGAAACATCAACCATAGTGGTGACTGGACATCTATCGGCACTGACGATTGCTTCGAGGGTACCCTCCATGGCGACGGTTATACCATCAGCGGACTGAACAACTCATTGTTCAATAATCTCTGTGGTGATGTCTATAATCTTGGTGTGACTGGTTCGTTCTCAGGTGCCGGTATTGCAGAGAGCGGTAGCGGTTATATAGAGAACGGCTGGATCAGCACGTCGAATACAGGAGCGAAGACCACGAAACCTGTATTCGGTAATCCTGTGAGAACCGGTAATGCGCTTACCAGCAAAGGAAAGATTCAAATTGTCAATAGCTACTATCAAGAGGAGGAGGACGCTACGAACAAGTACACCAACCATGATAGTGACTACGGTACACCAACCCGTAAGCCTGCAGCGGCATTCTACAATGGTGAGGTGGCTTACGACCTGAACAGCTTCTACCTGAACAAGCGTTATTACAACCATCAGACGCTCGACGAAGAAAGCAGGGTTTCTTACAAGTTCCTGCAGCGAGACGGTAGCGGTAATCTGAAGGAAACCGCAGATGTAGGTTATTATCCGAAAGACAAGGCTACTTACGCCAAGTATGCAGACCTTGGTTATGTAGAATCACGTTACGGCGACGGAGACTTCCGCTATGCAGGCGGTGAGATTCCAACTTCAACCGATAAACATGAGCGCACTTACGACGTTACGACAACAACGGTAGATCCTGAAACAAGCGAGACCGTAACTACCACGACGTCAGAAACAGGTTGGTTCCCTGTATGGCCAGAAGACTATCTGTTCTTCGGACAGAACCTGACCTTCGGCTATGATACCGATAAGCCACATCAGAGTGTACCATCACACTTCTATAGCAACACTGCATCCAACCGCGTTTATCGTGCTCCTGCATACTTCCGCAACAGCATCATGAGTGTGGCACACTACAACCCAGATGCAATACTGGCAGCTAAGTCGGCCGATGGCACAAGGGATGCATATCCGGGCATGACGGCTATCGACTTTGCAGGACATAACGACATCAGCAACGGTTACAGACAAGGACTCAACAATCAGTTGTTCTATCAGCCGCTGCTCGACGATGACGGTCTGACCAGCATCTCGAACGAAGGCGAGACGTCTAACCTGCTGGTATATGCACCTGCAGCAACGTCAACCAGTGGTTATGCTAACGAGAAGACTTATACAGTACTGAGCAGCTACTTCACAGATCCTAAGTACAGCGATTATGACGAGACGAGCAACAAGTACACAGACGGTAAGACTTATGGACGTGTAGCAGCCGTTGCAAGAGAAGATGTTCACGGCCACTTGGTACTGAACGACTTCACAACACCTGGCGACCATCTGTTGGTTGACAGACAGGACTTCAATGCACCATTGAGTTATAAGTTCGGTGAAGGCTATCGTATGTGGTACCAGCGTACACCTGATAACTTCGCAGAGACCGCATGGAACAACGAAAAGGGTACTACCATCGGTTGGGAAGGTGTGAGCATCCCATTTGAGGCAGAATACGTCACCACCAATACAAAGGGTGAGATTACTCACTTCTATCGTAAGGATGACTCCGGCACGTATGAGAAGGGCTACAACACCGGTCATGAATACTGGTTGCGCCAATTCGAGAATGTAACGGATGACACTACCACTCCGAATGATATCGAAACCAATTTCAAGGCTCCGCTCAAGACATCGTTGGTATCGAAAATCGACAAGAATACCTTCCTATGGGATTACTATTACTATGCCCTTAATCGTAAGGACAAGAATAGCGATGACTACCAGAGCTACCAGACGGAATACTACAAGAGCAACCGTACGTATGCAGGATATCCACGCATCACTAGTGGTACACCTTATATTATAGGATTCCCAGGTGAGCAATACTATGAGTTCGACCTCAGCGGTAAGTGGACACCATCAAATACTGCGAACGACGAGGCATGGGAGAAGATGGGTAAACAGACCATCACCTTCGCATCAGCAGCCTCTACCAATGGTCATCCAGTCACCATCGGTGTGAGCGATACGGAGGCAGTCGGTGTAACAAAGAAGGGACTCACCTTCAAGCCAAGCTATCTCAACGAAGAGTATAAGACCGCCGATGCCACGACATACCTTCTGAACGGTGACGGCAGCAGCTTCGATCAGGTAGATGTAACCACTCAGAAACCAATCATCAGAAGCGAAGCCTTCCGTCCGTACTTCACTGGCACATACAATGCCAACGGAGAAGCACCACGCCGCATCATCATCAGCGGTGGCGAAGACACGACTATCAAGCCGGATGTCGAAGAGCATAACGGTAATGCAAGCGGAAGTCTCAAGATTTCTGTCGAAGGTCACAACATCATCGTTGAATCAAGCCTCCGCGAGAACACAACGGTACGTATCACCACAAGTAGTGGTATCACCGTCACGACCTTCACCATCAAGCCAGGACAAATCGTACGCACCCCAGTTGCCATGACCGGAGTCTACGTTGTCAACCGCACGAAGGTGATTGTGAAATAGAGCCCCCAGTCCTAAGGAAAATGTAAAAATGCAAAAATTAAAAAATATAAGGGCTTTCAAGGGAGGAAGTTGAAAAGAAGTAAAAAAGGAAAGTAAACATGGAAGTTAAAAATGGATTAATGTCTGATAATGGATACAGCTATCCCTCGCAGGAGATGCTTATGAATATATTTGCATCATCCTGTGTGGAGTCTGTAGCAAAGAAATTACAGGTTTCCACTTCAGAGGCATACAGACGCATGAAGGCCGTAGAACTGTTCCGTGATGTTGTTTTCCCCTGCTACGAGACCCTACACAGTCAAAGTCGTGAGATTGCAACAGAGGATATCATGATGGCAATGGATGTTAGAGAGTCGAAACTAAATAACAGTCAAAGATGAAAGTGTTTCACGGTAGTACAGTAGTCATTAAGCAGCCGTTGGTTGCAACGGGGAGGAAGATGCTGGATTTTGGTCAGGGATTCTATGTCACTGACATTCAGCAGCAGGCCGAATCCTGGGCAGAGCGCATGCAACGCATTAGGAATGAGGCTGGTATCGTAAATATCTACGAGCTGAATATAGAGAAGGTGAAACAACACTTCCGCTACTTTAAGTTTGAGTACTACGATAACGCATGGCTTCAATTTATTGTCGCCAACCGTACAGGAAGAGCGGATGTGGAGAACTTTGATGTGATAGAAGGAGGAGTGGCCAATGATCGTGTGATTGACACCGTGGAAGCATATATGGCTAACATGATGACATTGGAAACAGCTCTTGGGCAACTGGTAAAGCACAAGCCGAACAATCAGTTGTGTATAGCAAAGCAGGAGGTCATTGACACCTGTCTGGAATATGTTGAATATTATAAAATATGATTAGATTATGTTGAGCGACTTGCTGATGTGGAATAAAATCGGACGAATTGTTACGTTGCTCTCCGAGCAGCTAAACATATCACCAGAACGAGCGTTGGATTTATGGTATTGCTCGAAGACAAATGAGCGTCTGCATGATCCATCAACGCTGCTTTACACATTCGGAGACCGATATATTGTTGATGAATTGATAAGAGAGATTCAAGATTGATAGCCCCCCGTCCCCCTCATGGGGGAGTAGAGTTGAGAGTTGAAAAGAAGTAAAAAAGAGGATCAAGATAAATATGACACAAGATATGAATGAGACATACGGACATAGAGCACACTTGGCAAGCACTTGGCAAGCACTTGGCAAGGTGTTGGCAAGGTGTTGGCATACTCTAAGCTGCTCCATGAGCTTGCTTAGAGTATGGCAAGAGTATGGCAAGGAGCAGGCAAGGAGCAGGCAAGGAGCAGGCAAGAGTATGCTTAGAGTATGCTTAGGACATGCGGGGAGAATTCAGGCTGAATTCTGGGAGAATTCACGCAGAATTCAAGGAGAATTCAGGCTGAATTCTCAGAGGATGCATCTGCTTCGCTTTGTCGCTTGTCTGATTCTGATCGTTGTGGGAGTTGGTGAAATGTGGGGACAAGAGACACCAGATTATTCGGGAATATATTATCTTGCTAACGATAATTTAAAAAATAATCAGTATGATTATAAAGGGTATGATAATGCCAGCAATTTCTATCTTTGCCCTGCCCAAGAGTATTATTATGGTTCTACAACTTACACACCTGCTAATGAGAAACCTTTTCTAACGACCAATAAGACAAGACAGACTGATGAATCTCTTTGGATTGTGGAAAAAGTGACAAAGACGGGTTACACAAATTATTATACCATCAAGCAAAAAGTAGGTGATAACTTTTGGTTTATTACAGTTAATGACGAAATTGAAGGTATAAATAAATCTCACAGAAGAAGGGTACATCTTGAGAAATTGGAGTCCGATGATTTGACAGATAGGAATTATTTTACTATAGAACCAATAACTACTCAAGATGGAATTAAAGGGTATACCATAGGTTGTGTTGACTCTTACAAAACTGGAGATTATAAATACTTGAATCCCGCTGGTGGTAATTATGCTCAATATACTGCAAATGGTAGTGATCATGGAGGTATTGTTGGTTTTTATAAGAAAGGAGAAATAGGAGCTGATGCCAGTGGTTCTATTTGGTTCTTCGAAGTTCCTAAGCCGATCATACAAATAGACGAAAATAACAAACTGACGTTTACTTGTGCTAATGCGAATGTAACCTTTCATTACACCATTGACGGTGGGGATCCGAGTGCTACAGGTACTAATGATGTCTATAATGCCACTGATGATATTACTTTGACGGAGGGTGTCCATACCATCAAAGCTATTGCTGTGATGAATAATGGAAATGCAGGTTATGCCTCTGGTGTCGTTACGCAAGAAGTGACGGTTTTCAGTACAGAACATCCGTATTTGATTAGTAACAACCAGAATCCTTGGACTATAGGAAGTGAAACAAAGAATATATTCTATCTGATTCCGAGTGATGTTTCAAGTGGAAATACCACAGTCAACACCACAAGTATGCCAAGACCTACCATGGAATGGAATATCAGGTACACAGGTGAAGCTGATGGAGAACTATACCTGAATATTATTAACGCCAAGACAGGTGACTATCTGTATCGTACGAATAATAATAGTATTTTCATGAAGACCTCTTCAGAAAAGACAACTTTAGAAAAGGAGGATGATAATGGCTTTAAGTTCTATTTGATAAAAAGAACTGATGGTTATAGCATCGTGCCTTACGGTGTTAACAATAAATATTTGAATAAAAACAGCGGAAATACAGATAAAAATGCTGTTAATTTGAGCGGAACAGATAATGAGTATTCTCAGTGGAATTTCGTTACTAAGGATGCAGTGCTAAATGATGACATATTGCCGTTTACATCGTCAGATGCAAATACAGCTGTTTATTACAAGATTCAGAATGGTAACGGAGATAACTATTTCATTATTCCGCCAACTACCACTAATTATGCTACAGCTTCAGATGCAACAGACGATGCAACCGTTAAGAAGATGAGTTGGTGTTTTGTAAAAGTAGAAGATCCAAATGATGACGATTGGCTCACCTATTACAAGGTAGTCAATGCTGAAACTGGTAAGGCTTTGCATTATACAAGAATAACAAACACGAGTCTTAATGTAGGCTCGTATGATGATGAAGATGATAATTACAAATTCGCATTTGTTAAGTCACCTACATCCAATTACTATTACATTGTTCCGAAAGCAATAAAGGATGCTCAATTGGCACAGATATCTATGATCTGGAGAGATAGTAATGCTCTTAAAAAAGGCGCAACACGAGGCGTTAGTAATAATATTTGGACATTCACCCCAGCCGATCTCTTCTGTAACACCCCTATTTTCGAGGAAGAGGCAGGTTCCATTACCATTTCATGTGTTCCTGATATAACAAGGATATATTATACCACTGATGGAACGGATCCAGACCCGACTAATGAAAACCAAAGGTACGTTAGTACAATACCGTTGAGTACAACAAACCAACTTTGTATCAAAGCCATTTCATATGTAAGCAATGAGACAACTAATGTTTCTTCTAATGTTGTTACGCTGCTTAATAAACCAAATGTCACAGTAGCTGATGGGACTTACACATACAAGGGCACCGCTTGGGAGCCTGCGGTTACGGTGTCGATTGATGAAACTACCGCTCCGACAACAGCAACATATACTGTTGAGTATAGTAACAATACAAATGTAGGAACTGCTTCTGTTACCGTTACTGATGAGGATGCAAACGATAATTGGTATATATGGAATGTTCCTGATGCTCATTTCACTATCACCCCTAAGGCTGTGACGATTACTGCTGGCAGCGATTCTAAAACATATAACGGACAAGCACTGACAAAAAGTGACTATACGAAGACTGACTTAGAAACTGGCGATACACATACTTTCACGGTTACTATGACAGAAGGGAGTACCATTACCAATGTTGGCACACAGCCTAATGTGATAGCTACTGTAGATGGTACTGCCGTAACAACTGGTACACCAACGGCAGTTGGGAACTATACTGTAACTACGGCTAATGGTACGCTGACCGTTAATCCAAAGGCCGTTACCATCACAGCCAATGATGCATCAAAGGAATATGATGGTACGGCATTAACGGAAAGTGGCTTTACAACAAGTGCGTTAGAAGCTGGCGACACACATACCTTTACGGTTGTTATGACTGCAGGAAGCACCATTACTGATGTGAGTAGCACTCCTAATGTTATCGCGACTGTAGATGGTATTGAAATGACTACAGGCACCCAAATAGCAGTGGGAAACTACTTAGTGACAACAGCAAATGGTACGCTGACAGTCGGCAAGAAGTCCATCGGTCAGGGTGCACTTGCCGCCGGTTTTACCATTAGCTTTGATGAAGATAACAACATCATTCTGAAGGACGGTGACATTCCGCTTTATGAAGATACAGATTTCGACGTCGGAGATGATACCACTGTTGGCAAATACACCAGTAGGGAAATCAGAGGCATCGGTAACTACACCGGGTATTTTGCTTTCAGAAATGCCTCTGTCAGTTTCCAGACTGACGCCAATGAATTGGAATGGTCAGCCACGTTTGTAGCAGAACCTATTGGAGGAGGGGACGCAGACGACACAAAGGGACATGCTTTGCCTGATGGAATGAAAGCATTTATCATCACAGACATCGATGGCGATTGGGCCATTCCCGAACAACTGACTTACATACCTGAGGGGGTACCTGTGCTTTTGGTATCAGATAAGGAATCCGGAGGGTTCATCGTGGAAGATGCTACTCCTACTGACGAACAGAAAATCAAAGGAACTCAAAAGGAGGCCAATATGTTAAAAGTGACAACTTCGACAACTCATTTCGACATAAAAACCATTTTTCTGCTTTACAAAAATGAGTTTATCTATAACATGTCTGGTGATTTAGCCGCAGGCAAGGTATATCTGAATCCTCCGTCAGGTTCGAGCCCTGCCCCATCACGTCTGAGAATCAAGAAGAAAGATGATACAGGGATAGAAGACACTCACTTCTTACCTCTTACCTCTCACCTCTCAGATGTATGGTACACGCTCGACGGAAGGCGTCTTAACGGAAAGCCGATGGAGAGAGGATTGTATATCAATGAAGGAAAGAAGATATTTATAAAATAGATTATAAAATAAAAGAAGATATAAACAAAACAAGATATGAGAACTGGAAAGTATATAGTCATGATGTTAATGCTCCTGATGTGGGGAGCAGGTGAAGTGTGGGGACAAAGTGTGACCATTGGTGCGTTATCTAATGGTACAATCACTTCCTCTGTTAATCAAACGACAAGAGAGGTGACACTGACTGTCAAACCAGACAATGGCTATTATATCAAGGTGTCGGATATCAAGGTGGAGCCATTGGTAGGCACGGACAATGCCAATGCTCCTCGTCGTGTACCTGACTTGGCAAACCTGATTGCAGGAAAACTATATGATCCGAATAGAAACAACAGAGAAATCAGCACCTTTGTTGGCGACGGTACTCATTATGCTGAATACAAGTTTACTGTTCCTACAAACTATGACGGTGCATACGTGACGGCAACTTTCACATCAATCACAGGAGGTGACGTTACCCTTGTTATTTCCGCAAATTCCATTGGAGCCAATCCAGATATGAGTGGACATTATATTCTGATGGATGATGTACCTGCTTCTTGGCTTGCGAATCTTTACGACACAAACAATGCCTTCACAGGGACACTTGAGGGCGAAGCCAAGTCAGACGGTACGTACCCGAAGATTGACATGACAAGTTATAGTCACGCTCTTTTTAACATGATTGATGGTGGCACGGTGAGGAATATCGTGCTGGAGAATGTTGATATCACCAACGGCACCAATGTTGGCGCCATTGCCAATCAAGTAATAGGTATAAAGACTAAAATTGCCTGCATTTACAACTGCGGCATACTAACAGGAAGCGTCAGCGGAAGTGGGAATGTTGGCGGACTTGTCGGTCAGTTAGGGCAGGGATCGCCTGCATCAGCTAATGCGGATAAGAACAATTGCTATGCTCGTGTCATCAACTGCTATAGCTATGCAAATGTGAGTGGCGGTTCGAATGCGGGAGGTCTTGTCGGTTATAATAGTTACGCATCCAAAGCATCTGATATCCGCACCATGGTGATGAACTGCATGTTCTACGGTGATATCAAAAGTGGAACTAATGTATCGCCTGTATTTGGCGGTGAGAACATCAACAACCTGCAAGGTGGTCTGAATACCTTCAACTATTACGCATACGAGCAATTACCTACCAGTCATATCACCTCGGGCAAGTATAATTGTGCTTTGGCCGTAGAAACAAAATACCTGAACCGTTTTGAGTTCTACCGCTTGTTGCTGAACAGTAATAAGAAACTGGCAACCTTTTATGTTACAGGAAATGCAAATGATGCCAACCTTATGGCTAAATGGGTACTCGAAACAGCAGACAGAACCAACGACAATCCTAAGCCCTATCCTATCTTGAAGGCACAAGGCTACTATCCTTCCATCATTAATCCTGACTTCGAGAATGCTCCTGATAGTGCTACTGTTGGACGCAACCATGGTGGAAAACTTGGCCGCACCTTGACAGTGACCATTAGCGGTGTAGGCAATAATGCCCCAGCAGGAGCCACCATTGTGAAGGGCCGCCTCTCTCTGGTCCGTACGGATAAGGACTTCGACCGTTTCAACTACAACTACGATAAGGTGCAGTTACCTTATTACAACGATGTGGGCACGGGTAACTATACAGGCAATCGCGTAGTGACAGGATGGAAGATAACTGCCATCACTGCCATTGACGGTGACCCTTACACCGCATCAAACTATCCCACCACAGGAATCAAAGATTACCCCGACCATAACTACGCTGACCGCCGCAGCTCCAACAAGGATCTTTACACGGTGAGCATGCGTGTATTCTCACAGGGGGCCTACTTCGATGTGCCCTATGGTGTGACTTCCATCACAATCGAGCCCTATTGGGGCAAGGCAGTATATCTTGCCGACAAAAATTACGATGTGGTTTACAAGAACGACTATACTGGCAAGCAGGATGTGGCGGCGACGGGCACGCAGCTGGATCGTGATGGTGCAACGCCTACGACGTTTAATGGACAGAAAGCTGAAACTAGTATTGAAAATGCTTTGAACTACATTGCTAATACGACGGATGGTTTAGGAGGTTTAGGATCAACAGTCTACGACAACGCGCTCGTGCTTATGGGCAATTATCATTTGAATACTGTGCCGCTAAACGGAGACAGACCTTTCACCATGATGTCGGTGGACATGGACAATGACCATGAGCCAGACTACAGCCTTATCTATCACCATATTGGCAGAACGAATATAACCCCTATACGTTTCGACTTCCTGAACATCCCCGGCACAGCACAGGCACAGAAACCCAATGGTGCCAGTCTTATCTGCAACTTTACCATCTTCAAGACAAGAGGATGGTTTGAGATTACGAACACGGCCCTTGTGCATTCCGACCAGTTGGAGTATGAAAACGGAGCATTGGATGGGGCCACAAAAATTGACGCCCCGCTCATTCTTTTGGGTGGTATCTTTGATCAGTTTGTTTCTACTCAGTCATCCGAAGTCAAGGGTAAAACAATCTATATCCACGTGGGTAGCAATGTGTGGATTAAAGAATTTGGTATGGGTACCCATAGCGACGGCAGCAAGTCCACACCCCACGTGCCGGTGTCGGTGACGGGCGGTGAATTCCCGGGCTTCTATCTCACGGGTACCTACAACCAGAATGCCGAGGAAAGAACAGACAATGCCGAATGTTACATCAGTGGTGGATACTTCAATGAAGTGGCAGGAGCAGCACAGGAGGGCATCAATGGCGATGTGCGGTGGCAAATCTACAATGCCGACATCGACAATTTCTTTGGCGGCGGTACCAACGATGCCAAACCCATCAGAGGTAATGTTACAGTCGATATCTACAACAGCCATGTGACCACCTATTGCGGAGGACCTAAATTCGGCAACATGCAGGCGGAAAAGAAAGTCACCACCAATGCTGAGGGTTGTGTCTTTGGCACATATTTCGGTGCTGGATTTGGCGGTAATTCCTATTCTAGAAAAAAATATTATGACAATACAACTCCTGATTGGGGGAATACTTTACAAGGTTACTATATCTCTGATAGGGGTAATTATTTCGATGGAACCACGACTAATTCTAGAGATGGTGGTACTGGGAATAACCAATACGGTAAGAAAGGTCCTGGTGTGGCTGTCGACTTCGACTATGAGTTCTTTGTTTGGAGTACTGGTAAGACGGGCGGTCGCTTCTTTGTGAAGTTCGCCTCGTTTTCACTGGCGCAGTGCAATAATGTAGAATCTGATTTAAAGAAATGCGTCATCGAGAACAATTTCTATGGTGGCGGAAGCCTTGGAAAAGTGGCAGGTAAGGTAGATTCAGAATTAGAGGATTGCACCGTGAAAGGTAATGTGTTCGGTGCAGGTTACTCGGCCTCGCTGCCTACCCTTGAGGTAAGAGATGCCGGCTTCACCACTAATCCAAATTACAACAGCGCTTCTGGTATGTTTGAGCCAGGTGTTTTTTCCGGAACCACCACATTTACATGGAAAAACACATCAGAAGCAGGTGTCACTCTGACCAACGGTCAATCGGGAAGTGATTTAACTAATCATTTTATTTATACCAATACGGATATAAGTAATTCTAATCTCGGATCTGTGGCTGGTGCTGTAACCCTCACCCTCAAAGGAGATACCAAAGTAGGATATGACGAAAACGGTAATCCTATAAATGGAAGTGGTAATGTGTACGGTGGTGGTGACCAAAGTACCGTCAACAATACCACCAAAGCTACGAATGCCTCCACCACCATCAACATTACAGGCAACACCGAGATATTCGGGAATGTATTTGGTGGCGGTAACATGGGGTTGGTAAGCGGAAACGCAACCGTAAACATTATTACGAATGATGAGGTGCAACCGTAAAGATTAAGCTAATAAATATGACATACGATATAAGACCAAATATGAACATCGATAATGCACATAAGATGATGAAGGCAGGACTGCGTCACGGTCTCCTGCTTCTATTGGTGATGATGACAGGTAGTCATGCCATGGCTCAGGAATCTCAAGGAGTCAGGATTCATGGTTCCGTCTTTGGTGGCGGTAACGAGGCCGGTGTACAGACAACTACTCAAGTGAATATCTGTACCGGCCAGGTAGATGGTAATGTGTATGGTGGCGGAAACTTGGGTGACGTGGGTACGATTGACAAGTCTGATCCGGGTTACAATTATGTGTGGAGTGATAAAGAGGGCAATGCAAACAGTGAAGGCAATGACAATAATACAGGCGTTTGTACTGTTGAAATCACTGGTGGCACGATTGGTAGTAGTGGTACTGTATCAATTGATCATGGTAATGTGTTTGGAGGTGGTAAAGGTAACGACGTTACCTACAAAGAAGGCGATAACACCATCTCATTTTACTGTGAAAAAGGTATGGTGTACAGCACGGCTGTCAACATCGAGGACGGTACTGTGCATGGTAACGTCTATGGCGGTGGCCAGATAGCCCGTGTGGAGAGTCATACGGCGGTAACGATAGGAGATGCAGGAGCAACAGGCGAAGGCAGCGCTCCAGATATCAAGCACAACGTCTTTGGTGCTGGTGCCGGCGTAGCCACACATGGTTACTCTGCGTTGGTACGTGGTAATCCTATCGTAACCATTCAAGGCAAAGCCAACGTGGGAGGTAATGTCTATGGAGGTGGCGAAATCGCTTCTGTGGGTAAACATAAAGTGAAGACTCCTGCAAATGCGAACGATTCTTCAACTCCTCGCGACTTGCCTATGGGTATGCCGTTTACATTGGACAACACAAACTCTGGAAAATGTACCGTTAATATCATAGGTGGTACCATCACTGGCGACGTCTTTGGTGCCGGAATGGGAGTTGAGCCTGCTTTTGATGAAAACAACAAACCTAGGCGTATGGGCATGGGTGGCTGGGAAACCTTTGAAACCAATGACGCTTATCTTACGTTTGTTTACACCCTGGCCTTAACTACCGATACTTATGTGACCATTGGTGGAACGAGAAATGCGGATGGCACCATCACTGCCTCTGGGGCACCAATTATCAACGGATCCGTCTATGGAGGAAGTGAGAATGGTTTTGTGCAGTACCATACTGATGTCAAGATTATTGGCGGTCAGGTCGGCACTGACGTCTATGGTGGAGGAAAAGGTCTCGAGACTTTTGCTGATGCCGGACGTGTGAGTGGATACGCCCAGACCACTGTCAGTGGTGGTAGTGTTGTACACGATGTCTATGGTGGTGGCAAAATGGGTCTTGTCAAAGGCGGTGTGAATGTCGATATGACAGGTGGCTCTGTGGGTAATGATGTCTATGGTGGCGGAGCTTTGGCCAACACGAACACAGCCAACGGGCAAGAGTATATTGTGGTTCCCGGACTCACTGTGGGAGAATCATCAGTAGTCGGTCTATATGTAAGAACCTATAAACAAACAACTGACGCTACTGCTCAGGCAGGCAAAACGTATTATGAAAAAAAGAATAATACGTACGTCGTGAAAAACATGCCCGTGGGTTATTCTGTAAGTGGTCTTTATGAAAGCGAATACACTGAACAGACAAGCGGGACTGCTGCTGCAAACACTACATATTACAGTAACACCCTCACGACAACCGTCAACCTCCTTAGCGGTATCATCAGCGGTAATGCCTACGGTGGTGCTTTAGGTGACGCAACACATGAGCCAAATGTCTGCGGAGATATTTTGGTAGAATTAAACAAAAACGTTACAACTACGAAGGGTTGTGTTGTGAACCAAGTATTCGGTTGTAACAATGCGAACGGTACGCCTTTAGGTAAAGTAACGGTACATGTGTATGCAACCCAGCATGGAGACGAATCCATGACAACTACCAGTGCTAAATACAATCCTCCCTATTGTGCTGACCAAGCAGAGGAGGAAAGTGATAAGGTATATTTAGGACGACTGATTGATGCGGCTACGCAAAGTGTTGACGAGAACACACACGCAATAACATGGATTACCGGTGTTAATGCAGCAACCCTCACAGCAGCAAAAGCTACGCATGACGACGGAAATGCGACAGCGGAAGACCTGACTTCCGCGATTAACTCGGTTATATCTGCGTTTAACGCCATGTATGATGTGACTGCCGTCTATGGTGGTGGTAACGAAGCAGACTACACACCGACAGATACACGTCAGAGCACCGAAGTGATTATCGAAGGTTGTGACTATACCAGCATCAAAAACGTGTACGGTGGTGGTAACGCAGCAGCCGTACCAGCTACCGAGGTGTGGATTGTGGGTAGCAAGATTATCGATAACGTATTCGGTGGCGGTAACGGAGAACGTGGTGCAGAATATGCAGCACACGTAGGATATCATCGCAATAATGACCTTTCTACTACCCCGTACGATGACGGCACAGGTCAAACCAATGTTAAACTGATTGGAGGAAAAATCAATACCGTCTATGGAGGAAGTAACTTGAATGGTGACATTCGAGGCAATGAAACTGACCCCGAGAACCCATACGGTTCAAATATCACGATGCCGACATTAGCAGAATACAACGATACACACGACCCAGATGCCTCTACCTGTACGCTTAACACCAAACATATCTATGGCGGTGGAAAGAAGGCAAACATGAGTAGCGGAACCAACATCGTGCTGGGTTGTATGCCTGATGGTTGGATTGACGAAATCTATGCAGGTGCCAAAGCTGCGGATGTAGCAGGCGATGTCAGCCTGACTATAACCAGTGGTAAGTTCGGACGTGTGTTTGGTGGTAACAAGGATAGTGGTAAGCTGGAAGGTTCCATCACCGTGAACATCGAGGAGACAGGTGGTTGTGATGTGCCTATCGTCATCGGTGAGCTTTATGGTGGCGGTAACATGGCAGGCTATTCAATTTATGGTTATGACAGTAACGGAGATCCTATTGAAAATGAGGCTGATAAAACGGTTACAACGCCATACGCTGACCCACAAGTCAATGTCCGCGCCTTTACCAGCATCGGTGCCATCTATGGTGGTGGCTACAGTGCCTTGATGGTCGGTAACCCAACCATTGATATCAATGTAGCGAAGGGTAGTCATGCCGAAAATGAGGCAATACATACAGAAACCGAGGGAAATGTAGATTATTTCCCTGAAGGCAACACAGAAACAACCCCGTCTCTTCCCTACCCTGCCCATAAGTACGGCGAGATAGGTGCTATTGGCAATGTCTATGGCGGTGGCAATCTGGCGAATGTCATTGGTAATACGGCTATCAATATCGGTACAAAGACAGAAATACCTTTCATTTCTACGCCATCCCATCTGACAAAGAATACAGAAACCAACAAATATCCTGTATCGGGTGCCAATATCACAGGCAACGTCTATGGTGGTGGTAATGCTGCCGACATCATTGGCAACACCACGGTTACCATCGGTACCGTTGACCTAACAGCAAAAGACGGCACCAAGATTGGCGGCGATGTATTTGGTGGCGGATTTGGTCCTACAACCACAGTAACAGACAATGTGCAGGTGAACATTGGAGCAGAAACAGATGATAATTATGTTGGCTATGCAACCATCAGCGGTAATGTCTATGGCGGTTCAGCCGAGGGTAAGGTGAATGCAACAAAGAGCGGAACTGAAACTATCACATATGCAGTATCAAATGGCACTCCTACTACTGTTGTGAATCTCTATGGCGGTACAATTACCCGTGACCTCTATGGCGGCGGCTATGGTCTTGATGATAAGGAGGCCGATGTCTATGGAGCCGTTACGGTCAATGTCTATAAGGGTAGCACCACCAGCACCACTGTCACTAATGTTTTCGGAGGCAACAACCTGAGCGGTGTGACCCGAAACACTGTTGATGTGAATATCGCAGGCGGTACGATTAGCGAGAATGTCTATGGTGGTGGTAACGCTGCCGATGCCTTGGGCGATGTAACGGTTACGGTGACAGACGGTTCGATGGTTGATGTCTTTGGTGGCGGTTTCGGTCAAACAACGGTTGTCAGTGGCAATGTAGAGGTGAATATCGGAGAGAAGGAAGGAAGCACGCTTAGCGGAAGCGGAATCATTACCGGCAATGTCTATGGTGGTAGTGCCATGGGTGCAGTAAATGCAACTAAGAATTCTGGAGAATTATCACCAGCCTCTGACAAGACAACAGCGGTCAAAATCTACGCTTTCGAATCATTGCCAGGAAGCGTATTCGGTGGCGGTCTGGGTGTTGATGATTCAGATGACACCAACGATGTTATTGCAAAGAACTACGGTAATACGACAGTCACCATGGAAGGCGGCACTGTAGGCACAGCTGTCTATGGCGGTGCCAACATCAATGGTACGCTGAAAGCAAAATCCACGGTAACGATTACCGGAGGAACAGTAGGAACCGCTCCTGCTGCAAACGAAGCCATCAAGGATGTTGTCTTCGGTGGTGGTTTCGGACAGCCTACCCTTGTTGAAGGTGATGTAGAGGTGAATATCGGAACCGAAGGTCAGACGACAGGTGGCGCCACTATTCACGGTAGCGTCTATGGTGGTTCTGCATTGGGTAACGTAAATGCTTATGATAACAATGGCACATTGACGGCCAGCACTTATACCGTTCAAAACGAGACGGCTTATAGAGAAACAAATGTCAATCTCTATAAGGGTACCATCAATGGTAACCTCTATGGTGGTGGTTTGGGACGACTGGATGTAGCAGCAGTACAAGGCGTAGCAGAAGTGCTATATACAGCACAAGAAGCTACTGATTATAATACAGAACACAATCTCAGCGAGGGTGATGCAGGTTATGTACATGAAGGTGATGTTAAAGTTGCTGGTGTTCAGGCTCAGGATCCTATTTCTGCTGTTTTAGCCAACGTATATGGTCCTGTGACGGTGACTGTCAAGAATGGTGAGGTGACCGATGTCTTTGGATGTAACAACCAGAACGGTTCACCACAGAAGGATGTTGATGTCATTATTGAAGGCGGTACGATTGACAATGTGTATGGCGGCGGTAACTTAGCAGCCTATACCGGCAATAGCGGTACGGAAGTATCTATGGAAGTATCTATGTCTGGTGGTACCGTCAATTACGTCTATGGCGGAGGACTTGGTGAAACTGCTGTTGTGAATGGATCAACCTCTGTCACCATTTCTAATGGAACAGTGAACCAGAATGTCTTCGGTGGCGGTCAGCAGGCAGACGTAACAGGTAATGTCGGCGTGACCATTGGTGACATTTCTAATACCTCCAACATACCTGTTGTCACAGGTGATGTCTATGGTGGCGGTGCATTTGCACACACGAATACAGGCAACTGGAATGACAATACGTATGTTCAGGTTACTACCACAAATGGTGTATCTTTGGTCACAGGTCTTTATACGAAAAACGGTGATAACTACACTGAAATCACAGAACCGAACTTAAGAGCCACGACTACTACGGAGTATTACCAGAAAGGCAATTGGTTAGCAGGTAAAGTTAAGGAAGACGGCACAACATTCTATAAAACTGAAGTCCGTCTGTTAGGTGGTATCGTAGGTAATGCCTATGGTGGCGGTTTGGGTCAAATGGGTATGGCAGAAATCCAAGCAGAAGTTGCAAGAAATTACACTCAAGAAGAATGTAATGCGTATAATGCTACATTAGTAGGTGCGATTGCTGGTGGTACACAGCTTTCATCTACACAGGTAACCGCTGTGAATGAAGCATTAAGTACTAGTTATACAGATAATCAGCAAATCTCAGAGCCTGATGCAAATGCCTATAATGCAACACTACAAGGTGCGCGAACGACATCCGACATAAAACCAGCGGTAGCACATGCCGATGCAGTGGAACCCATTGAAGCCAATGTATACGGTGACGTTATGGTAACGGTTAACGGTACGGCATTCACGCATTCATTTGAAACGCCAATAGATGCAACCGGAACAGCAATTCCGAATGCACTGGATGTTCCTACCACCGGCCGCGTATTCGGCTGTAATAACCTCAACGGAACTCCGAAGGGTGATGTCTTGGTTGAAGTTCACAGGACCCGACGCATAACGGACGCAGGTAGAATCAGTGACGATCATCAGGAAAACGTCTTTGAAATCCACAGTGTATATGGTGGAGGCAATCTGGCGACCTACCAACCGGCTGAAGGTAAGGCGACCAAGGTTAAAATTTACGGCTGTAAGGACACCAGTATCGAGAAAGTCTTTGGTGGCGGTAATTCAGCCTCAGTACCTTCAACCGATGTCCTAATCTTAGGTACTTTCTATGTAGGCTATGCTTTCTCCGGAGGTAACGGTGCAGACTGGTACCAGAATGGAAACGCATGGTATGAGAATAACGGAGCTCCCGTCTATGGTGATGCGACGATTATTGCCCTCGGCGGAAAAATCGGTCAGTTATTCGGCGGGAGTGATACCAAGGGTAATGTATATGGCACATCAACCACCAAACTGAAAGGTCAAGATAACTTTGAAGGCGAAGGATATGAAACCACTGACTGTCCTTTACAGATTACCAACGCATACGGTGCAGCCCGAGGCGCAGATATCGAAGGCGATGTCAACTTCATTGTATCCGGCTGTAATGCCAATGACCAAATCGAGCGTGTATTTGGTGGTTCATACGATGCCAATATCAGAGGTAGTGTCACACTGACCATCACCGGTGGTACCTTTGCGCAGGTATTTGGAGGCAATGACCACGGAGGAACTATTGGCGGTGAAATCAACGTCAATATCGAAGAGACCCAACCTAATTGTAATCCTATTATCATTCAGTATCTCTATGGCGGTGGTCGAGAAGCAGAATACCCAGGAAATGGAGCCAAGTACATCACCAATGAGAAAGATGCCAATGGTAATTATATAGGAACTTTAGCATACTCAGCCTTCCCTAATGCCAGTGCAGGCAAAAATGCCAAGATAAATGTAAATGTGAAGTCTGCTACCCGAATCGACAACATCTATGGAGGAAGCTACCGAGCTATAGTGAATGGTAACACAGAGGTCAACATCAATATGATGAAGGGAAACTATGTGGGAACAGAAATAACCTTCCCTGACACTTATCGTGGAGACCAGATTCCTAATGTGGACAGCCCTACAGGACATTATGAAGAAGTTACCAACCTCGTATATTCAAATCCAGAACATGACATACCTGGTTCTTCTGTAGCGGGACTGTATTTAATGGTACATGATGCCGAAACAGACAAAGACATTTACACAAGAATAACAGACCAAGATGCTGTCGCTGAGGAAGGAAAAACTTATTATCGACTCACGCAGATGACTGGAACCATTCAAGATGATATCGGAACCATCGGTAATGTCTTTGGTGGTGGTTACGAAGGAACAGTCAAAGGCAATACAAAGATTAACATCGGTACAGAAACCAAGGTCCCCATCTTGAAGCGTCTCAATGGAGCCATTGTTGGTGCTGACGACCAACCCATATACGATAATGATGGTAAACTTATTCCTGGTAAGACAGTTGTTTACAATTCCGATAACGATGTTCTCGGTGCCCATATTACAGGTAATGTCTATGGCGGTGGTGAAAATGGAGATATTACAGGAACTACTTCAGTATATATCGGCACTAAGGATGGTTCTACTATCGTGCCTGTAGGTGATTCAGGCATAAGCGTTGCTGGTAATGTATTTGGCGGTGGTAAGGGTATTGCCGACTCGTTCTTCTGTGACAAAGCCATGGTAGGTGTCAACAATGATAATACAGGTACGGAAAATGCTGCTCATGTAAACGACGGAACACATATTATCATCGGTAACGGTCAGATAGGCAGCTTAGATGAGAATGGAAAACTTATTGCAGGTACTGGTAACGTCTATGGTGGCGGTGAGATAGGCCGAGTAGAATATAATACGGCGGTGACGATAGGACTGGAACACGAAACAATTACAAGTGCACCTGACATCAAGGGTAATGTATTCGGTGCCGGTAAGGGTTTAAGTTCACACGGCTATTCAGCACTGGTGCGCGGAAACAGTACGGTCATCGTTCAGGGTAATGCCAAAGTAGGACAAAGCGTCTATGGCGGTGGCGAGATTGCTTCTGTGGGTAAATACGAAGTTGTCAACGGAATGCCACAGGCATTGGTATCACAGAACTTAGGAAAATGCTATGTAACCGTACAAGGCAATGCCGAAATCGGTCCTGACGACATGACAATGCCAACCTTTATGGGTAACGTCTTTGGTGCCGGCAAGGGAGCCTTGCCATACGAGGGTTATGAAGATACAGAACAACCCCTGCAAGTGTTGCCGACTGGTCCTGTGTACTATGCGACAAAAGCGGAAGTCGGTGATGACGGGGACGAGTCTAATTATCTTAAGTTTATTGAATCGTTGGCCTTGGCTACCGAAACCCATGTGACCGTCGGAGGAAATGCGTTCGTGAAAGGCTCCGTGTATGGCGGTAGCGAGAACGGTCATGTACAACACGATACGAGTGTAACGATCAAAGGCACCTGCCAGATCGGTGCAGGATTTAACAAATCAACTGAGAAATCGTTAACAAAATATACGGAAGCACAATTCATTAATCCGACCACTACTGGGGTAACAACTGAAAATGCACTTGCCGAGTGTGCCAGCTGGGAGTATGTCAATACGAGTGGTGCACCTTACGACAAGTTTGCTAAATATCAATCAGGTGAAAAGTATTATTATGATGATGCTTATACAAAATATGCAGAGGGCGGCAGACCTATTGCCCAGGACGGCCATACCTTCTACGGCAACGTATTCGGTGGCGGTTCTGGAAAGGAACCATACGCTCCAAGTAAATGGCATTTTGAAGCAGGCTCTGTAGGCGGAAATACGACTGTCACGATTAACGGCGGACATATCCTGACCAGTGTGTATGGTGGTAATGAGATGACGAATGTGGCAGGAAAATGTACAGTGACGATGAGTGGCGGTACGCTTGGTGTACCTCGTACTTTGGAACAGATTGCCGCGCACCCTGTTACTTGCTACCTCTTTGGTGGTGGTAAGGGCGACCTGCGAAACCGTTTCTTCAACATGACCAATGTGGGTAGTTCGATTGTCACGGTATCTGGCGGTATCATCTACGGTTCCGTATTCGGTGGTGCTGAAGATGGCCATGTGAAAGGTGATGTCATTGTAAACATTCAATCAAATGCCAAGATTGGTACTTGGGGTACTTCCTACGTGGATGGCAATATCTTCGGTGGTGGTCGTGGATATACAGGTACGACACTTGGTGCAGGTAACGTGAACGGCAATATCGCCATCAACATTACTGGTGGAACGATGCTTGGAAGTATCTATGGCGGTGGACGTATGGCATCGGTAGGAACCGACTTCTCAAGTGCCCAAGATCCAGATAAAGGACAGTTCTTTGAAGATGATCCTACGACAAATGAAGACGAGGGTCTGGACCATGGTCATATCACCATCGATATCAGTGGTGGCACCATTGGTAATGACTATGAAACGATTACATTGGCTAAAGCTGACGCTGAAAATTGGACAGATGCCGACTGGACGACTTGGAAGGCTACTAATCATGTTCCTAACACCGAGTTTGAGTTAAGCACAGATGTCTATCGTGCAAGCCACACCAAGGGCGGTAATGTCTTCGGAGGCTCGATGGGACGTCTTACTCGTCTTGACGGATCGCCCAACGAACTGTGGACCCGATTGGCACAAGTAAAGAGTTCTACTATCAACATATCAGGCAACGCTACCATCAAGAGCAATGTCTATGGTGGTGCGGAGTTTGGAACAACACGTGACAATGTCTATGTGACCATTGGTGGCACAAGGGAGACAAATGGAAGCATCTCTAAAGATACTGGCACGACAGCAACCATCAATGGTCATGTCTATGGTGGTGGATACGGAAGTACCGAAGATGGTGCTGCATATTATTCAGTTATTGATGCTGGCACCACAAAGTATCTCTTCACCCCTATGCAATATGCCGGTTGCGTGGGTAGTAACACAGAGGTCAATGTTGTTGGAGGCCATGTGAAAAGAAATGTATATGGTGGTGGCGAAATGGCCAGCGTTGGTGTCATTGACTATAGTGTTCAGGAAGATGAAAATGGGGATATTAAGTATGACAACAAGAAGTATTCTTATATCAATGCCCATAAGCATGCCGACATTGATGCCCCTGGAACGACCTCTGAAAAGGTCTATGGTTTCGGACTCAGTTGGCCATACGAATTCTCTTATATCATGGGCGGTAAGACAACCATCAATGTCGAAGGCGGTAGAATTGGCACAGGATGGGATGATGGTAAGGGATATGTATTCGGAGGAGGCAAAGGCAGGGCCTTTGAACGCTACAAAGAGGCACATCTTGCCAACGTCCGTGAGACAGAGGTAAATATCAAATATGCAACTACAGCAGATCCCGCAAATAAGGAAACTGCCGATTGCGTTGCGGGTGCAGTCTATGGCGGTGGTGAGGATGGTCATGTCTATGAGGATACAAAAATAACCATCACTGGTGGCTTGATCGGCCTCAGCGTCTATGGTGGCGGTAAGGGATTAGGCACCTATCAGGGTTATCTGAGAAGTCGCGATGGTAATCACGAGTGGAATAACGAGCCCGTCAATCTCCCCAGCTGGACAGCAGGTAAGGTCTATGGCAACACGTATGTCACTATGAGCGATGGTTATGTGATTAATAATGTCTATGGAGGAGGATACAATGGTTGTGTAGGTAAGGGCAACTATGCCAGCGGTATTGATGACTACTATCCAGCCGGCTATGGCGAGACGCTGAGAAACGACAACTTGTGGTCGCCAAGTAACAACTTTAATCCCAATGCTGCTATCACCAGCACAAACAAACCGACAACGATGGCCGACTACTTCCTGAGTAGCGGTAAATGTAGTGTCACTATTACTGGTGGCACAGTTGGTACGGTGAATGGCACCTATGGTAATGTTGGTGGTGTAACAAGTATGGCCACTCCGACTGGTATGGTCTTTGGCGGTAGCCGAGGCACCGCAGCTGAAGATGTGGGCAGACTATCACCACGCTATGCATACGCTCCTGATTTCTTCTTAGGCTATGTCAACAATACCGAAGTCATCATTGGCACACGGACTGTAGGCACACAAGGAGGAAATGGGAACGTAGCAGACTCTGGTCCGACCATCCACAGCCAAGTCTTTGGCGGAGGTCGTGACGGTCATGTACGAAATAGTGCGCATGTCATCATCAACAATGGAACCATAGGTCAATCATACGATACCTTCGAATCTTTATCGGCTGCAGATAAAGCATATCACAGTCGTCACAGAGGTAATGTCTATGGTTCAGGTTCAGGTATGGGAACTTGGGATAATGGTACACATCATGGATCTTCTTCTGGTTCTGTGACTCGCCATACGATAGTCGATATCTATGGTGGCATCATCTACAATAATGTCTATGGCGGTGGTGCGATGTCCAGTATCGGTCCTCCAAGACTTCCTATAAATGGTGTTTTGCCTGACTTTGCACCGAAAGACTGGTCAAGCTGTACTGTGAATATCTACGGAGGTAACATTGGAGTTGCTACCGACTATGAAGCTCACGAATACGGTGGTTGTGTCTTTGGTGCCAGCCGTGGTGGTGACAACAACTCGGATGAATCTGAAGACAGCTATACTACCTCGCTTTGGACTAATGTGAACATCATGGGAGGCTCTATCGCTGGAAATGTCTTTGGTGGTGGTCAGAACGGACAGGTGAAGTGTGGCGTAGATGTCAGGATTCTTGATGGTACGATTGGGAATGACGTCTATGGTGGCGGTGCTTTGGCACACACGAACTACGGTAACTGGGATGCAACCAAAAATAACAATGCCGGCTACTGGGCTTATGACGAGCATGGAGCAAAGTACACAACGAATGTCATCATCCTCGGAGGTGTGATTAAGAATCATGCCTACGGCGGTGCTTTAGGACAACAAATGAGAGAAGCAGCAACTGGCATTGCAGCACTCGACTCTGTTCCTGCCAAGGTATTTGGTGATATCAAGGTGAGCCTGAATGGTCTGGAACTTGCAGACTATAACAGCAATGTTGATAAATATCGTTCATACGTGACCAAGGTAGATCCAGACAATCAAAGAAGTGATTATATGGTACCAAGTTCTCGAACAGGTGCGATTGTCAAACGTGTCTTTGGTTGTAACAATATGTGCGGAACGCCTGTGGGACACGTGAAGGTACACGTGTTTGCAACACAAAATGCGAAGAAGGATGATATCAGTCATAAATACCCGAAGTTCGGAGACTTGTCAGAACAGTCTGTTTACACAATCACTGATTACAGCGGATTGACGACGCTTGCTACGGAAGTAAGAACTGATAATGAAGACCTTGATGTTTCTGCCTATACAACGACATTAAGTGATAATAATGCCACAGAGGACGAGAAGAAAGCTGCGCTCGAGAACATGATTGTAGCCATCGCAAGGGCGAAATATGATGTGCAAGGCGTATATGGTGGTGGTAACTTAGCTCCATACGTACCAAGGGATTTGTCGATTGAAAGTGCAGAAGTCATCATCGACGGTTGTGGATTTACCAACATCTATCAGGTATATGGTGGTGGTAACGCTGCATCCACACCTGCTACCCTCTTGCAAATAAATGGTACCTACGAGGTACATGAAGCGTTTGGTGGTGGTAACGGTGCAGATGACTACATCGTATATGATAAAGAGTATAAAAACCCAGGTGCCAACGTCGGTTACAAGAACTACATGGAATTGGACAGCGGTACTGGCACAACGTCTTCTCCATATACTTGGAAGGAGAAGTCTGATGCGACAGACGCAACGCTTAGACGAGCATATTACCGCTACGGTACAGGTATTGCAGAAACAAGAGTTGCAGGAGGATTCATCCACCGTGTATATGGCGGTAGTAATGAAAAGGGTAATATTCAGGCAATAGCACTATCCTCCTACGATGAGGCCGATGAAGACTGTCCATTGGTGGTAGATCAGGCTTATGGACAGAGTAAGAATGCAGAAATCGATGCTGAAGTTATTCAGAATATGAGTTGTGCTACAGGAGTCAAAGAAATCTTCGGAGGAGCCAAGGATGCAGATGTAAACTCAAATATCACGCTCAACATCACGAACGGTTCGGCATTACAGCGTGTGTTCGGAGGAAACAATACCAGCGGTCTTATCAACGGTTCAATCACTGTGAATGTACGAGAAACCGGCTGTGAGCCAATCATCATCTCTGAAGGACTGTATGCCGGCGGCTATCTGGCAGATTACTCTATTTACGGATATAATGCCGATAGAAGTGTCAGGACATCGGCTCAATACAATGCCCTTACTAATCAACAAAAAGAAGAACTTGCTGCAAAAGGTATTCCTTATAATAGTCCACGCATCAATGTCATCTCCG
This sequence comes from Bacteroidaceae bacterium, assembly GCA_017529865.1. Lineage (GTDB taxonomy): Bacteria > Bacteroidota > Bacteroidia > Bacteroidales > Bacteroidaceae > Colivivens. The sequence goes on along the minus strand of JAFXNA010000020.1, from coordinate 48,392 downwards.
CAACCAGTATTGCCAATATCTTCGGTGGTGGCTACGAAGCAAAAGTGGTAGGAAATCCACATGTCAATGTGAATATGCAACCAGGATATGTTACTGTAAGGAAAAGAGAAAAGACCAGCAATGATAATCCAAATCCTGATTATATTTATCAGGAAGGTGATAAATACTATGTCTATAAGACTGGCGCAGGCGTATATTATCATGCTCCAAACGTTGGTGATTATAATGAATTGACCCCAGTTGCTGGAGAAGGTAATGAGAACAGGTTTACTCATACGCTCGCTCTCGGTTCGATTGGCAACATCTATGGTGGTGGTAACTTAGCAGATATCGACGGTGATACGTATGTTGAAATCGGTACCGGTGAATGGTTGAACGATTACTGGCAACGTGAAACACAATCATCCGACGGTCATACCTACACGTTTGATAATGACACCAAGACGTGGAGTTATACTGTGACTGAAGGTGAAACAGCTACGACAACCACTTATCCTGGAAATGGCAATCCTGCCCCAGCCCGTAACTCAGCCCAGATTTCCGGTAATGTGTTCGGAGGCGGCAAGGGACAAGCAGATACATTCACTTGCGAGAAAGCCATGGTAGGAGTTGATGGTGCTGGTGCAATGGATGCAGATGGTGATGGAAAACTTGATAATGAGGGTGGTACGAGCGTCATCATCGCTAACGGTACCGTAGGAGGTAACGTCTATGGCGGCGGTGAGATTGCCCGCGTGGAAAAGAATACGAAGGTGACCATCGGAATAGAAGGAGATGAAACAAATGCGCCGACAAATGAACCTATTATCGGAGGTGATGTATTCGGTGCCGGCAAGGGTGTTGAAACACATGGATACTCAGCACTGGTTCGTGGTAATCCTACAGTCATCGTTCAGGGCAAGGCCAAGGTTTTAGGTAGTGTCTATGGTGGTGGTGAGATTGCTTCAGTGGCCAGATATCAGGTTGTTGGCGGATCGCCAGTTGCTTTGGCAAACGACTGGAGTGGAAATTGTATCGTCACCATCCGAGGCAATGCCGAAATCGGTCCGGATAACATGCAAATGAAGAGAGTTGATGAAGAAGGACATCTCATGCTTGATGCTGACGGAAACCCATTACCTCCACATGACACAGGCCACGTATTCGGTGCTGGTAAGGGAGTCCTGCCTGGGGTATATGACTATGCTGATGAAACAGGTTATACAGGTACCTATAAGATTGAAGAACATAAGCCCAGACGTATGCTGGCCAAGTTAACTCCAGCAGGTACACCTACTCCGTTAAGTTCAAGTTATAGTACTTCGGTAGAATATGACGAGAATAATATGTGGGAGTATTTTGGTAGAGACGAAGACTACCATGCGTTTATTGAGACGCTGGCTTTGTCCTCCCAGACCGATGTGACCATTGAAGACAATGCCTTTGTGAAGGGTTCTGTTTATGGCGGTAGTTTGAGTGGTATTGTGCAGTACGATACACATGTAACCATTCAGGATCATTGTCAGATTGGTCAAGGTAGGGAGATTACCACACGCTATGAAAACTACCAGGGAACGAACTTGTTTGAATCAAATACTCCTCCTATAAAATCCGGCTCTGGTGACGACGTTGTTTATTACGACTTGGAGTGTGCACACTGGGACTATGATAAGGACAGTGGCGCATCTTACGACCCGTTTGCAAAATATCTTATAGGCGGTAAGTATTATTATGCGAATACGCTTGAGGATAAACATCTGAATCCGGCAGACGGAAAGTATTATTTTGATACTGCATATAAACTACCTGTTTATGCTGAAGGTGGTTCTAATATTGCCAAGGACGGTCACACCTATTACGGTAACGTATTTGGTGGCGGCTCTGGTATTATTCCTTATGCACCAGGCAGATGGCATCGTGCAGCAGGTTTAGTACGTGGTAATACTTTGGTAGAGATTACCGGCGGACACATCCTGACATCTGTCTATGGTGGTAATGAGCATACCGATGTCGGTACCTACACAACAGATACGAATGGTGAACTTATCGTACCTCAGTCTGGAGGCGAGTGTGTCGTCAAGATGGTAGGCGGTACGTTGGGTGTACCTCGTACATTAGACCAGATTGCCGCTCACCCTGTGACTTGCTACTTATTCGGTGCCGGCAAGGGTGACCAGCGTATCTTCTTCAATACTTGGACGAACATCACAAACGCTCAAGCTCACATCACAGGCAATGCCCGCATCTTCGGTTCTGTATTCGGTGGTGGTGAGGATGGTCACATCTTAACTGATGTTGAAACCAACATTGGTGGCGAAGTTAAAATTGGAGAGACGACGTACAATGCGGGTAATAATCTCCTCATTGGTACTACAGGAACTTCTTACGTCGATGGTAACGTCTTCGGTGCGGGTCGTGGTTTCAGCGGCGATGCATTGACTGCTGGTTCCGTTGGCGGAAATGTAACAGTGAACATTCATGGCGGTACCATGCTTGGTTCTATCTATGGCGGTGGTCGTCTGGCATCAGTGGGTATCGGCTTTACCCCTGCTACAAATACTCATTACGGTCAATTCACAGAAGATGCGAATGGCAAGACCTATGGTCATGTCACTGTCAACATCAGCGGAGGTACCATCGGTAACGATATTGAAAATCTCCTCGAAATTGAGCATACAAAGGGTGGTAATGTATTTGGTGGCAGTATGGGACGTCTTGAATTATTGGACGGTACCTCCCCTAACCCACTTTGGCCTCAGTTGGCACAGGTGAAGACTGCTACCGTCAATATCACAGGCGGTAAGATTATGAGCAATGTCTATGGTGGTGGTGAGTTCGGTACTGTGCGTGATAAGGCATACGTGACCATCGGCGGTACCCGCAATAATGACACTGGTGAGATTAACGCTACTGGATCCCCAATCATCTATCGCGACGTATATGGCGGCGGCTATGGTAGTACAATCAATTCTGATAACTACAATGCAATTGTCAAGAGCGTACTGCCTGGTGAGAATAACACTACAATCACTACCATCTATGGCTATACACCTATGCAATGGGCAGGTTGTGTAGGTCAGGAAACTGAAGTGAACATTCACGGCGGATACATTAGAAAGAGTGTATATGGCGGTGGTGAAAAGGCATCGGTAGGTATCATCAACTATGTGCTGGATGAGGCAAGGTATGCAACCGAAACTGAGATACCTGAAGATAAGTTGAAATTCTATCTTAAAGAAACTGGCAACTACGCTGTCTACAAAAATATAACAAAACACAATAATGTGGACAACAGCTTTGCCTTGAGTTGGCCGTATAAGGTCGAATATGTAACCGTTCCTAATGGTCCTGCATATCTTGGAGCTACTCACATCAACATCTATGGCGGACGTATCGGTACAACCAAGGATGATGACTATGGAACAGACAATGGTGATGTGTATGGCGGCGGTAAGGGTGTCGCAGGAGAATACGAAGATTATGTCTTCTGTGCCAACGTCGGTTCGACAGAAGTCAATATAGACTTTACAGAAGATGAGAATATGACCCTCGATCCCGCAACCTATATGGATAGTGGTGACTGTATCGCTGGTGCTGTCTATGGTGGTGGTGAGAATGGTCACGTCATGGGCGATACCCATGTGACACTGACGAACGGTTTGATTGGTCATGCCCTCTATGGAGGTGGTAGTGGTAAGGGCCAGTTTACGAAATGGCTGACAATGATACCAGAGGATAATAGAAAACCTATTACAAATACCGGATCAGGAACACCTCCAAAGAAGGATGGAGATCAATATGAAGCTATTTGTTATAGTATCACAGCTGGTAAGGTATTTGGTAATACCAATGTCACGATGAAAGACGGTTACGTAGTACGTAATATCTATGGCGGTGGAACCCTGGGTTCTGTAGGTAAGGGTAATTATGCCGGAGGACCGGATGACTACTCTACATCTGGATATGGTGAGAGGCTGACAGGTGATAACAACCTGTGGGACGGCAACAATCAATTCAGCCAAGTATTCCTGAACAGCGGTAAATGTTCTGTTACTGTTCTTGGTGGAACTGTGGGCCATATCACCTCAAATCCATCGGAGAGCATTAAAGACGGCCTGCCATACGGTAACGTCTTCGGTGGTTGTCGTGGTGCATCTGCACCAAATATCGGTGAATCGCCCCGCTATCTCTACAGTCCTGAGTTCTTCTTGGGCTATGTCAATGAAACAGAGGTAACGATAGGTATCAATGGGGCTACGACAGGTCCAACCATTCTCGGCTCTGTCTATGGTGGTGGTCAGGACGGACACGTGCGTCGAGATACACATGTGACAATCAACAGCGGTGAGATTGGCTTGGCATACGATCAAGAGACAACGGCTAAGACGAATGTGACCAAGCTTGGAACTGCCAACCTTGATGACACCCAATGGCTGGCACGTGGTAACGTATATGGTGCAGGTTCGGGTATCAGCGAGTACAAGTATGACTTCAACTACGATGGAGACTATGACGATGTGGTTACATATATTAATCCACAGACAGGCAGGCCTTCAACGATGAAAGAGACGGACGCCAGTACCTCAGCCGGTTCTGTGACCCGCTTCACCCAAGTGGACATCATTGGCGGTATCATTCACCGTAATGTCTATGGCGGTGGTTCGCTCGCCAGTGTAGGACCTCCAAAGATTCCACCAACACGTCCAGATGACGGTGACACGCCAAGAGACGTAAGCCAAGACCGTCCAGGTCACCAGACCCTCAACCTGGTAAATATCACAGGTACGGTAGGTACACCAGATGGTTATGCGCCAGATACCTATAGTGGTGATGACAGCTTTAAGTACAATAAAGTCTATGGTGGTGAGGTCTATGGAGCAAGCCGTGGTACGGATCCTGATAACACTAGCTTGGCTACATCCGTATGGACAGAGGTGAACCTGCTGCCAGGTGCACATGTTCTCAATAATGTATTCGGAGGTGGTGACAATGGTATGGTGAAGCAAGACGCAGTAGTGAATGTGGGATTACCTGTCAATATCACTCCAACAAGTCTCTCCTTCACCCAGAAGGCTCCAATAAATGAAGAGTCCAATTCCAAGACCATCACCGTGGGATTCGATGCCCCATGGACAGCAGAAAGTAGTGCCAACTGGCTTACCGTCACTCCAAGCGGTACTGGTGGAACTATCACGGTGACAGCAGCGGACAACCTGCCAGCAATAGGAGATAATACGGCGGAAGAACGTACTGCCACCATCACCATCAAGGGTGTATTCGGACAACGGACTGTCACAGTATCACAAGCTGGTGGCGGCAATTAACCTACCACCAGCCCCTCCCTAAAGGGAAGGGAGTAGCCTCTCCCTAACCCTCAATGGTCTTTGCACCCCCTTCGGTTCCCCCGTTATCGGGGGACAGAAACCCTAAAGGGAAGGGAGCGAAAGGAAGTAAGCGAGCGTTCTAAAGGAACAAAGCAGCCCATCTACAGGAAGTAGACGGGCTGCTTTGTTAGCAACCGCAAGGGGAAAGAACCCCAAAGGGGTGATAGAATAGAGGATAGGGTGTGAACCCTATCTTAGTTGATGGCTCACCCCATATAGCGCTGAAAGTGCGAAATAATATAATAATATGCCGCCCCTTTGGGGCAGAAATATAATCTGAGGATAACAAACGGGAGCTTGCCCCTATCCCTCCCACCGGCAAAGTCCCCCAATAGTTCCGATTTCGCTATCGCCCCTCATGGGAGGGTTGTTGTTCCCTCACGAGGGTGCAGGAATGAGTGCGACGTAGGTAGCAAAAAACAACGCCGTTGTTTCGACCAAACAACGGTGTTGAGATGTCAAAACAACGGCGTTATTTTTACAAGGGCTTATAATGCCTTATTTATGACCTGCATATTTCACATCGACTGCTTCACCTTTGAGGATATCAGCGAAGGTCTGAGGAGCGATGGTGACAGGTCCATGCATGAACTCAGGAATGTTGTAACTCTTCATGGAGAGGCGATGAGCATCAGGACGTGCCATCGGCAGTTCGAACGGACGAGAAGCATTACCATCCTGATCGATATGGGCGATGAAAGGACGGGTGAAAGTTCCATCGTCACGACGACTGCTGAAGATAACCCATCGACCATTGCTGGACCATGAGTGGTAGCTTTCGGTGTCAGGAGAGTTAAGCATCTGCATTGGAACCCCTCTCTTATTCAATGGTCTTTGCACCCCCTTCGGTTCCCCCGTCATCGGGGGACAGAAACCCCCAAGGGGAGAAGATTGGGACACCGCTTGTGACTCCCCTCCTTGGGAGGGGGCGGGGGAGGTTTCGGATTGAGCGGTAAGGTCAATCATCCAGAGGTCGGCATCATGATGCCAGATGTGGAAATAGCCGAAGGTACCCACGGTGAAGAGGAGGAAACGGCCATCGGGAGAGACACGTGGCAGGACAGCACTCTTATCGAGGGCTGCGGCATCGAACACCAGTTCGCTCGGGCCAAACTCGTAGGTCTCTGGATTGAACGGCTTACGATAGATGTTGTACTTCAGTTCCTCAACACGACGGAGGGTTTCCACTTCTTTAGAAACGAGCCCCTCTCCTACTCCCCCCTCAAGGGGAAGGGGTTCAAGATGGGCACTACAATAGTAGAGCATCTTGCCATCGGGTGCCCAACAAGGGAACACTTCGTATTCAGTGGTATCATTCTCAAGATTGCATACCTCATCGGTCTCGATGTTATAGGTGATGAGGTCGCTCTCTGAGTCGTACACCTCAATCTTATTCGGGTCGGTAGTGTGGAAACTCTGCGTGGTCTTATCGGTGGAATAGACAATGAACGGGAGCCATGGATGCCATGCGGGATAGACACCTGCAGAAAGGATGGAATCATTGCGCATATTCACACGCTTCAAGGTGCCATCGTAAGCAATGATGGTACCACCGTCCTTCTGACGTGCATGAAACTGCATACGCTCGGGGTTGTACTGCTGGTAGTTGTGGCAGTTGATACACTGCCCCTGACTGTTCTCGCTACAGAGGAAGTTATCGTAGATGACCGACTCATCGTAGTTCTCCAAACAACGTTGATTGATGGTCAGCACCTCGTAGGCCACAAAGGAGGGCGAGATGAGACGATAGCTGATATAAGGGTCGATGGAATCCGGAGACACGTGGATGGCAAAGGGCTGATAGCGTGTCCAGCGGTCACCACGACGTGCATAGACTTCGACCTGAAGGTCCTTTCCCTGTGCAGCAGCAAGCAGCTGGTGCCAATCGGAAAGGGATGGAGTGGCAGAGGAGGAGAACGCTATCTCGCTGGTGGAACCATCAGGCACGCTGTAGCGTGCAACCATATCATCGGCATGGATGTCGAGCATGAAAGTGAGGGGGGCAATGTTTACCGGAATGGTGACATCGACATAGTCGGGATATATCTTTGGGAGGGAATCCACCTGGGTGTACTCGGTCGGAATGGACACGCGATTGCAAGCGGTGAGGACCAGTAAGAGCGTGAAGAGTGAAGCGTGAAGAGATTTATTCATTGTCTTAAGTATTTATATTATAGATGGGAGTTAAGCACTTTGTGCTGGGAGTTAATAAGCTTTCGCTCATGGGAGTTAACGAGCTGACGCTCGAGGGAGTTAAGCACTGCGTGCTGGACGTTACCAAAGGGAGTATTCATCAGCAATCTTTTGTCCTGCGCATTGCGCATAACTACCATTTTTACTTCCTTTTTAACTCCCATTTTAACTTCCTATTATTATTAATATGGTTGGAGGTTTGACATCAGATAATAATCATAATAGAAGGTATTGCCAAAGAGCGGATAGAGGGCATTACGCACCTCGGTGATCTCCTGGTCATCGTACTTCGATGCAACTTGTATGAAACTGGCATAGCTGTCCTTCACACGTTGGTCAAACGGCACGTTAGAAAGGTTACGACCCTCCTGATAGCCGAAGAAGTAGGCGGCCTCCTGATAGTGGATAGGCATATCTTTACCAGGATGCAACCGGATATAATCAGCAAAACGTGCCCAAAAGGCTCGTGGGTCTTTCACCCAGAGGGAAGCCAACAGCGCCTGTTCCTGGAAATATGGATCGGATGCATCGGTACTATATGCTAATTGACGCATGATGAACTGCTCAATCATTCCGCCATCGCTGGTCAGTTGGTTCTGGTAGTGCAACATGTGGGTAATCGGTTCGAGTTCGGTATTCTGTGCAATTGCCTGTGGATTGCCTACGAGCGGTTCCATCTGGGTAGCCCATTCTTCGAAGAACAGGGTATGATGCAAGATGCCAAGGTATTTCCGAGCTACCTGCTGATCGCCTTCAAGGGTGGCACACTTAGCCATGTACTTGATATACTCAGGACGCCAATCGAACTCCACACCTAACTCCATACACATACGATTGCAGTAGTTCAAGAGTCCGTACTGGTAGTAGAAGAGGGTGCCACCAAACAACTGCATCATACTGATGCCGAACGGTGCGGCAGCGGGTTTCGACCCATTGCGATACTGATACATCATACTACCCTGCTGATCCAGACGACTCAAAGCGAGATTGCGCATCATCACAATGGCACGGGTCGGTTCATCTTGCTGACGAGCAGCCTCGTCCATCACCCCACTCCAATCAGCACGGTCGATACAACGCTGCATCTTCAGTTCGTGATGGAAGTTCTCATCCTTGTACCAGAAATGGAAGACACCATAGGCAATGGCAAGGAAAAGAAGGGCAACACGTAACCCCTCTCTTATCTCCCCCAAGGGGAGACGATTAGATTGCTTCTTAGTTCCCTCGCCTTGGGAGAGGGATAGGGAGAGGTGGTCTTTTTGATAGCAAACAGCCATCAGGATAAAGAACAGCAGAAGGAGGTAATATGGAAGGTAGTAGACATGATGCTCGTTCATCACACGGAAGAGCGGCAGTTCAGTCCAGTAGATGTTAACAAGATTGGTCTCGTGGTACACGAAACGGTAGTAGAACAATGGAAGGGCAACAACCGACAGAATCGCAACGAAGGTATTGACTGCGCTCTCCCCTTTCGTAGCCAATTGCCAAGTCCAAACACCCATCACCACGGTAGCTGCCAAGGCATAAATACCCAACAGCGGATAGCCCACCAAGACAACGAGAATGATGAAGATAGCACGTAAGTAGAAACGTGACGGTAGACAACGGAATGCCCATAGTAATGCGACCACAGCCGTGACACCTAATGTTGTCACAAAGAAATGGCCACGGAGTTTCAGAAGGTACACCCAATAGCCCATATCGACAATGGTCAGAAGGATCAGTGCCACAGGAATGAGCATCAGAACGGACCAACGGTGGGATACACGGAATGCACGACGTGTCATCCACATCAGCAGATACCACAACCCACAAAGTATCAGCACACCCAACCAAGGAATGGCTAAGAACTGAGTGAAGAACGTACCTACATAGGTGAGGAAACCACCTGACACCACCATCTGCTGACTAAAGAACTCAGGGGTGGTGAGGAAAAGATTCAACTCTTGGGTCTTCCAAAGGAAATCGCTTTCAAAAAACAGGAGAGAACCAGCGATAAGGACTAAGGCAAGGAGCCAAGTAAGGAGAGATTTGAGCATCATATTTTTTACCATTGGACCATTTACTATTTACGTTTTTTTTGGGGAGTTATAGGGAGTTATGATAAGTTACTAACCCTTCAAGCGGTGCCTTGATGATGCGACCAACTGTAAGACCAAGGGAGGTGGCAGCGGCACGGAGTTCTGCTTCATAAACCATGGCGATGGAACCCACGAAATGGATGGGAAGATCGTCTCGGTGGTAGTTCTTCACGTTACGGATGAAAAACTGTGTGAAGCAATCAAGGAGGAACCGATGGATTTCAGGATTGTCACGATGATGCTGACAGAACTGAGAGGTCTGTCCCAGAAAACGGTTGGGCATCGGTTCGCGATACACTTTATTGATAATGGAAGGACCATCGAGATGGGTCTCTTGGAAAAAGAGGTCGCATACCTCGGGAGAGAACTGACATTTGAGGACATCGCCCACCAGTCGTTTCCCGATATATGCCGCACTACCCTCATCGCCCAGTATATAACCCAGAGGTGATACATTGCTGACGATATCGGTTCCATCGTAGTAACAGGAGTTGGCACCGGTACCCAGGATGCATGCAATGCCTGCCTCATGCTGACAAAGCGCACGCGCCGCACCTAACATATCGCTACCCACAAAGATACGAGGGCAAGAGGTGAAGGTTTCACGTAATGCCTCGGCAACAATCACACTCTTCTCCTTGGTACACCCTGCCCCATAAAAACAAATCTCGTCCACGACTGCCTGCGGAGGCAATTGCGGGACGAGTTCTGAGGTAAGAATCTGTCGGATATCGGATGGAGACTGATGGAACGGGTTGATGCCTTGTGTCGCACAGACCGCAGTCGGGCCTGAACATTGGACATTCGTCAAACACCAATCAGTCTTAGTGGAACCACTATCGGCAATCAGTCTCATTCGGCACTAAACTCTTTGATGCGTTGTTCCTCGGACAACTTACAAATTAATAAGGTATCCCCTTTCTCTGCGACGATATATCCGTCAAGACCCTGAATGACCACTCGACGTTCTTCACTGGTGTGAACGATACAGTTCTTGGTTTCGTGCAGTTCGATGCGGGAACCAATAGCGGCATTGCCTTCCGCATCCTTTTCTGCCAAGGTGATGAGTGAACCCCATGTGCCCACATCACTCCAACCGAAATCAGCGGGGTAGACAAAGATTTCTTCTGCTTTCTCCATGACTGCATAGTCAATGGAAATACTCTTACACTGTGGGAAGCGCTCGTCGACCACCTTCTGCTCATCGGCTGTTCCGAGATAAGGTAACATATCTTCGAAAATTCTCGACACCTCTGGCTCGTAGTGACGCAAAGCCTGTACGATGGTCTCTACGTTCCAGATGAAGATACCCGAATTCCAAAAGAACTCGGCCCGAGTCACATACTTCTTTGCCGTAGCCAAATCGGGTTTCTCACGGAAACTGTCCACACGATAAATCTCACGGTTGCGCATCGACGCATGAGCGAGATCAGCCTGAATATAACCATAACCTGTCTCGGGACGTGTAGGATGCATACCCAATGTCACGATGGCATCGGTCTGCGAGGTAAAATCGAGTGCGGAACGAATGACACGACGGAACTCTTCTGGATTCATGACCAAGTGATCGCTTGGTGTGATGACCAGATTGGCCTTCGGGTCTTTCTTCTTGATACGCCAACTGACATACGCGATACATGGAGCTGTGTTACGACGACAAGGTTCGAGCAGGATGTTCTCCTCCGGAATCTCTGGTAATTGTGCCTTCACGATATCAGCATACGCCTGGGAAGTCACCACCCACACGTTCTCTGGTGCAATGACCCCTTTGAAGCGATCAAACGTTAGTTGCAGGAATGTACGTCCGCATCCCATTACATCAATAAACTGCTTAGGACACTCAGGTGTACTCATCGGCCAGAAACGGCTACCGACGCCACCTGCCATAATCACGAGATTGTTATGATTGTTCATATGAATAGGGAGTTAATAAGCTTTGCTCATGGGAGTTAACGAACAATGTTCGTGGACGCTAAAAACAAAAGACAGCTAACTAAAGGAAATATTAGTTAGCCGTTCTGATGTCTTTGCAGTTTGATTTAAGCTTCTGCTGGAGTTTCCTCTACAGGAGCCTCTTCTGCTGGTGCTTCTTCTGCAGCAGGTGCGGCAGCGGCAAGAGCAGCAGCCTTCTTCTCAGCTATCTTCTTTGCAACAGCCTCGTTTGCCTTCTTCTCGGCAGCAAGACGTGCTTCGTAAGCAGCTTTCTTATCAGCAGCTTTCTTGTCTTCAGCAGCAGCAGCTTTCTTCTCCTTGTCTGCCTTCCAAGCTTCAAACTTTGCTTGACAAGCAGCTTCATCGAAGGCACCCTTCTTCACACCACCAAGGAGGTGTCTGTACATGTAAATACCTTCTTTTGCAAGGATGCTGTGAACCGTGTCAGTCGGCTGGGCACCACATTGGAGCCAGTAGATAGCACGTTCAAAGTTCAAATCAATCGTTGCAGGATTTGTGTTCGGATTGTAAGTACCAATCTTCTCCACGAAGCGACCATCACGTGGTGCATCTGCATGAGCGATCACGATAGCATAGAATGCATAGTTCTTGCGACCATGACGCTGCAATCTAATTCTAGTTGCCATTAAATTACTTTAGTTTTTTTGTTTAATAAATGATTTGAATATGCTACTAACCCGTAATAGCGGCTGCAAAGGTACGAAATATTTACCATTTAACCATTTACCATTTACTATTTTTTTATAAAATGGACGATTTTTGAAGGGAAAAGGCGTGGAATTGAAGTTTTTTTGCTACCTTTGCAGTCGATTTAGACTTTATAACACAGATCTTTAAGGCTGATTGGTTCCTTAGAGACCACAGAAATAAAACAAGAAAATGAAAAAACAACTGTTATTGGGTGATGAAGCGATTGCGCTTGGTGCCATCAATGCAGGGTTAAGCGGCGTATATGCTTACCCTGGAACACCAAGCACAGAAATCACCGAGTTTATCCAGAACAACCCTGTAGCCAAAGCAAGGGGTATTCATAGTCGTTGGTGTACCAACGAGAAAACTGCGATGGAAGCAGCCCTCGGAATGTCGTATGCAGGTAAGCGTGCACTGGTCTGCATGAAACATGTAGGTATGAACGTATGTGCCGATGCATTTGTCAACTCTGCTATCACAGGTGTAAACGGTGGATTGGTGGTATTGGCTGCTGATGATCCCTCGATGCATTCCAGCCAGAACGAACAAGACAGCCGCTTCTATGCAAAGTTTGCTATGGTACCAGCCTTCGAACCAAGTAATCAACAAGAAGCCTACGACATGATGGCATCCGCTTTTGCTTATTCCGAAGCCATCAAGGAACCCGTGGTTATGCGTGTTGTGACCCGTCTGGCTCATAGCCGTGCTGCCGTAGAGGTAGACGAAGCCAAAACAGAGAACCCACTGAACGTATGTACAGAACGATGGGTGTTGCTGCCTGGTATCGCTCGCAAGCGCTATGTTGACCTTATAGCCAAACAACCCGATATGTTACAAGCAGCTGAAACATCTGCTTATAATAATATAGAAAAAGGTGGAACTAAGAAGTTGGGTATCATCGCATGCGGAATCGCGTATAACTATGTGAAGGAAGCCGTTGGTGACGATGCAAATATTCTGAAGGTTTCACAATATCCACTTCCTATAGAGAAAGTGAAGACATTGGCAGCTGAGAATGATGCCATCTTAGTAGTAGAAGATGGGCAGCCAGTGGTAGAAGAACAGTTGGCAGGTGTTTTAGGAGCTGGCTATCCTATCAAGGGACGTCTGACCGGTGACTTGCCACGTACAGGAGAGTTGAATCCTGACCACGTTGCCAAAGCACTTGGAAAGGAAGCAGGTCCGGTATTCGATGATGCGAAAAATCTCGCTGGTCGTCCTCCTCAGTTGTGTCAGGGTTGTGGGCACCGCGACGTATACGCTGCCCTGAACCAAGTACTGGCAGAATACCCAGACTATAGAGTTTTCGGTGATATCGGTTGCTATACCCTTGGCGCACTGCCACCCTTTAAGGCATTGGCCAGCTGTGTAGATATGGGTGCATCCATCACCATGGCCAAAGGTGCAGCAGACGCAGGTCTGTTCCCTGCTGTTGCCATCATCGGCGACTCTACTTTCACCCATTCAGGAATGACAGGCTTGCTCGATGCTGTCAACGACAAAAGCAATATCACCGTTGTTATCTCTGACAACCTCACCACAGGTATGACCGGTGGTCAGGACAGTGCAGGCACGAACAAGTTCGAAGCCATCTGTAAGGGACTCGGTGTTGAACCCGACCATATCCGTGTGGTGGTGCCATTACCTAAGAACATGCCAGAAATCACACGTATTCTGAAAGAAGAGATAGACTATAACGGCGTCAGTGTCATCATCCCTCGCCGTGAGTGCATCCAGACGGCTGCTCGTCACGCAAGAGAAGCCAGAAAAGCAAAGGAGGAACAGAAATGAAGAAAGACTTCATACTTTGCGGTGTGGGAGGACAAGGTATCCTCTCAATCGCTACAGTCATCGGTGAAGCAGCAACCATCGCAGGCATCAACCTGAAACAAGCAGAAGTACACGGTATGAGTCAGCGTGGCGGTGACGTACAGTCGAACTTACGCCTCTCAACCGAGCAGATTTACTCCGACCTGATTCCACAAGGCGGTGCCGATCTGGTCATCAGCATGGAACCGATGGAATCACTCCGTTACCTGCCTTTTCTGGCTAAGAACGGTACAATCGTAACCAGCAGCAAACCGTTTATCAATATCCCGAACTATCCAGACGAGGATGCCCTGCAAGCCGAACTTGACGCATTGCCATCAGTCGTAAAGCTCGATATTGAGTCTGTTGCCAAAGACGCAGGCAATGTGCGTGGTGCCAATATGGTGTTGCTCGGTATGGCTGCCCCATTCTTAGAGATTATCACAGTAGACCAGCTCCGTCAAGCGATTGCTACCATCTTCGCACGCAAAGGCGAAGCCGTGGTTGAAGCCAACTTGAAGGCATTTGATATGGGAGCGAAGAAAGTTAATAGTTGATAGTTTAAAGTATAATATGGAGTTAAAAAGGGAGTTAACGGGCTTTGCCCGTGGAAGTTAAGCACTACGTGCTGGGAGTTAATGAGCTTTTGCTCATGGACGGCACTCCGCAAGCGCCTGCGGCCTATAATAAAGGAAATACATGCAGGCATGTAATCATCAGCCGTCTATTGTCCTGTGCGTAGCACATAACTTCCTGTTTTACTTCCAATTTAACTTCGAGCGAAGCGATAACTTCTTAAAATATAAATTATGGAAAAGACTATTCCTGTTGATAGCTGTCAGTACTTCAACGAGGCAATGGAGACTATGACACGTGCAGAGATTGAAGCTCTGCAACTGCAGCGTCTGCAAGCAACTGTGGAGCACTGCATGCAATCACCTTTTTACAAGAAACGTTTCGAGGAAAACGGTTTAAAACCGTCAGATATCAAGACCCTCGATGACCTGCGCAAGATTCCGTTTACAACCAAACAAGACTTGCGCGATACCTATCCTTTTGGTATTGCCAGCACTCCACTGCGTAATTGTGTACGTCTGCACTCATCCAGTGGTACGACAGGCAATCCTACAGTAATTCTACATACCCAGAAAGACTTGGACGAATGGGCCAACCAGGTGGCACGTAACCTGTGGATGGTCGGACTGCGTCCTGACGATGTATTCCAAAACTCAAGCGGCTATGGTATGTTTACCGGCGGCCTTGGTTTCCAATATGGCGCAGAGCGTCTGGGTATGCTGACCGTTCCTGCAGCAGCAGGCAACTCACTACGCCAGATTAAGTTTATCACTGACTTCGGAACCACTGCCCTACATGCCGTGCCATCGTATGTGACACGTCTGTACGAAGTGATGAAGGACAATGGTGTTGACCCTCGCAAGGACACCAAACTGAAGGTGTTGGCCATCGGTGCAGAACCCCATTCCGAAGAACAGCGCAAACGTATCGAAGACATGATGGGTGTGAAAGCCTATAATTCATTCGGTATGTCGGAGATGTGTGGTCCTGGTGTTGGTTTCGAATGCAAGGAACAGAATGGTCTCCACTTCTGGGAGGACTATTATATCGTAGAGATTGTCAATCCTGAAACTTTGGAACCAGTACCTGACGGAGAAATCGGCGAACTGGTCCTCACGACCCTCTGCCGTGAAGCCATGCCACTGTTGCGTTACCGCACACGAGACCTCACTAGAGTACTCGGCAGGAATTGTCCATGCGGACGCAACCACGTAAGAATTGACCGTATGCGTGGTCGCAGCGATGATATGATTGTGCTTCGCGGAGTGAACATCTTCCCAATCCAGATAGAAAAGATTCTGATGCAGTTCCCAGAACTGGCCAGCAATTATCTCATCACGTTGACCACAGATGAGGACAACGACAACATGACGGTAGAAGTAGAATTGGAAGAACTCTTCACTGATGACTATCACCGTCTGCTTGAGTTGGAACACAATATCCGTCGTGCCCTCAAAGACGAAATCCTGTTGACACCACATATCAAATTGGTACCAAAGGGTTCGTTGCCAGTATCGGAAGGAAAGGCTGTACGTGTAGTTGACAAGAGAAAAGTTTATCAATAAAAATAGGAGCTATAGTAACTATAGTGACTATAGGAACTATAAAAAGAAAGAATCATTATGACAATCAAACAACTTTCAATTTTTATAGAGAACAAGGAAGGCACACTGACCAAGGTGCTCGAATTGTTGAGCAAGGCAGGTATTCAGATTATTGCCTCGACCATTGCCGACACCAAAGATTATGGTATCTATCGTGTGCTATGTAACCAACCCACACAGGCATACCTTATTCTAAAAGAGAACGGAATCAACGTGCAACTCGCTGACGTGATTGCGCTGAGTATCGATGACGTACCAGGACGTGCAGCCGAAGCAGTAAAGAATCTTTCTGCATCGGGTGTAAACATCCTATATCTCTATTCATTCCTGTGGAAAGGAAAAGGTGTGTTGATATTGCGCACGGATAATAGCGACAAAGCAAACGAAACTATTATTATCAATAAGATGTCGTTTCTTACAGAAGCAGACTTCGTATAACACAAACACAACATGTTAATTAAGATTCTTCTCACAATCATTTTCCTATGTGTGACTGTCGCCGTAGGAATCTATTCACGCAAACAAGCTTCGTCAGTTGAAGGTTTCGTACTTGGAGGTCGCTCAGTAGGGCCTTGGCTCACTGCCTTTGCCTATGGCACCTCATACTTCTCTGCAGTGGTCTTTGTAGGCTATGCAGGACAGTTTGGTTGGAAATACGGTATGTCGGCATCATGGATTGGTATCGGCAATGCTGTCATCGGTTCGCTCTTAGCATGGCTGATCTTAGGTCGCAGGACAAAGATGATGACGCAACATATCCAAAGCCGTACGATGCCAGACTTCTTCGGTACCCGTTTTGCTGACGAAAAACTGAGAGTGGTGGCATCAATCATTGCCTTTGTATTCCTCATCCCCTACACCGCTGGTGTATATATGGGTATCTCTAAGTTGTTTGAGATGGGATTCGGTATTCCCTATGAGTACTGTGCATTTATCATGGCCTTGCTAACTGCCCTCTATGTCATACTTGGCGGTTATAAAGCTACTGCCATCAACGACTTCATCCAAGGTATCATCATGCTGTTTGGTATCACAACCATCATCGCAGTAGTACTGAACAACCAAGGAGGTCTGACAGAGGCATTGCATAAGATGGGAGAAGCCGTACCAACAGCCCACGATATGGAAGACCCATCAGGATTGTTTGCTAACTTCCAACCAGGCGATTTCGCTTCATGGTTCGGACCAAACCCATTGAGTCTGCTGGGTGTAGTTGTACTCACTTCGCTCGGTACTTGGGGTCTGCCCCAGATGGTCGGAAAGTTCTACTCCATCACCGACGAAGCAGCGATCCGTCGTGGTACGATTATCTCGACCATCTTTGCGTTTATCGTAGCAGGCGGCTGTTATTTCCTTGGAGGATTTGGTCGATTGTTCCCTGAACCTGCATTCAATGAGGTAACGCACAAATATGCATTTGACAGCATCGTGCCATCAATGTTGGAAACACTGCCTGACATCCTGATTGCCTTAGTGGTATTGCTGGTATTATCTGCCTCAATGTCTACATTGGCATCTCTGGTACTCACTTCTTCATCGACCATGACCCTCGACTTGATTTACCGTGACAAGAAATCGAAAGCAGGCGAAGTGGAAGAAGGACAAATCAACGACCAGGTAGCCGAAAAGATTGAACGCAGAAAAGTCGTTGTGATGCGTGTACTGATTGTATTCTTCATAGTACTGTCGCTGATGATTGCCTTGAACCCACCACAGTTTATTGCCCAACTCATGGGTATCTCATGGGGTGCGTTGGCAGGTGCGTTCCTTGCTCCATTCATGCTCGGACTCTACTGGAAGGGTGTGACCAAAGCTGCTGTATGGGCATGCTTCGTATGGGGTGTAGGCATCACAGTTGTCAATATGATGATGCATAATGCCATTCTCAATCCTATCGACTGCGGTGCCGTAGCAATGGTAGGTGGATTCTTCGTTGTCATCATTGTCAGTCTGGTGACTCCCAAGATGAAGAAAGAAACCGTCAACAATATTTTCGAATGTTATAAGAAATAGAAATACTAACACTTAACACAAATTAAATCATGATTCACAACCCGCAAATGGAATGCATGTCACGTGAAGACATGCGTAAGTTACAATCAGAACGTCTGATTAAGACCGTAAAAACATGTTATGAGAAGGTTCCTTTCTATAAGAAGAAGATGGACCGTATGGGTGTTAAACCCGAAGACATTCGTAGTATAGACGATATCTATAAGTTACCTTTCACCACGAAGCACGACTTACGAGACGAATATCCGTTTGGTTTGGAAGCTGTTCCTCATAGTGAGATACGACGTATCCATGCCTCATCAGGAACAACAGGAAAGCCTGTAGTCGGTACCTACACGGAGAACGATCTGAAGATGTGGGCAGAATGTGTGGCACGTGTCTTGGCTGTTGGTGACATAGGCCCAGGCGACACTGTTCAAGTAGCATACGGATACGGACTCTTCACTGGTGGACTGGGTGCTCATGACGGTGCTGCATTACGTGGTGCTATTCAGTTACCTACTTCCGCTGGTAACTCTGAGAAACAGATCATGCTGATGAAAGACTTTGGCACGACCGCCATTTGCTGTACCCCTTCATACGCTCTACATTTGGCAGAAGTGATAGAGAAGAGTCCTGATATCAATGCAGAAGACTTGAAACTACGCGTAGGATTCTTTGGAGCTGAACCATGGACATGGGGTATCCGTCGCGAATTGGAAAAGAAACTGCACATCAAGGCAATCGATATCTATGGACTGACAGAGATGTGCGGACCAGGTGTGGGCGGAGAATGTCTATACCAGAACGGTACGCATGTTGCAGAAGATATGTTCTACCCAGAGATTATCAATCCAGAAACCCTTGAGCCTGTAGCTCCAGGCGAGGAAGGTGAATTGGTATTCACTTCACTCTGCAAGGAAGCCATGCCGATTTTGCGCTATCGCACACGAGACCTTACACACCTTATCTACGAGCCATGTGAATGTGGTCGTACGACTGTACGCTTAGGTAAGATCTTGGGTCGTAGCGATGATATGTTGATTATCCGTGGTGTCAATGTATTCCCATCACAGATTGAGACAGTCTTGACAGAATTCCCAGTATTTACTCCACAGTATTTCATTACCGTGGACCGTAAGAACAATGAAGATACCTTCGACCTTGATGTTGAGTTGCGTAGCGAGTACTTCTCGCCAAACCCAGCCAAGCAGATGCCGTTCATCAAACCACTGTACGACCGCATCGTCAGTCTGATTGGTATCAAACCAAATATTCACATTAAAGAACCAGGCAATATCGAGCGCTCAACCGGTAAGGCTAAGCATGTGCTCGATAAGCGAACAATCCTGACGGACTGGAAGTAGCCCTATGTTAGATTCAAAGATTGTCAGTGCCGAGATAGAGGCCATGCATTTAGGCGACTTCAGTGCCGCCACTATACGCGATATACAGTCGCTCAGTAAAGCTTTGGAGGCGAAGACCGGTGAACCGATTATTCACCTTGAAATGGGAGTACCAGGCCTGCAACCTTCCGCTATTGCCCTAAAGGCAGAACAGGAAGCATTGCAAGCAGGATGTGCCACCATCTACCCACCCAACGGAGGTATTCCACGTATCAAGCAAGCTGCCTCACGATTTGTCAAGGCCTTTATCGGGGTCGACATTGAGCCACTTTGCTGCATTCCTACCACAGGAAGCATGCAAGGCACCTTTGCCACCTTTACGGCTTGGCACCATGCGGTGCCAGAAAAAGACACGGTACTATTCATCCATCCGGGATTCCCTGTACAAACCACCCAGTGTGATATCATCGGATTGAAACATATCGGATTGGATATCCATGACTTCCGTGGTGATGCACTCATCAGTAAACTTGAGGAGATTCTATCAGCAGGTAACATTTGCGGCATTGTCTACTCTAACCCTAACAACCCTTCGTGGGTATGCTTCAATGAGGAAGAGCTGAAAGGCATTGGAGAATTAGCCACACGATATGATATCATCGTACTCGAGGACTTGGCATATTTCGCCATGGACTTCCGTCGCGACCTCTCCCATCCGTTCGAACCACCATTCCAAGCTACTGTTGCTCGATATACCGACAACTACATTCTGGCAGTATCGGGTTCGAAAGCCTTCTCGTATGCAGGTCAGCGAATCGGAGTGCTATGTATCAGTAATGTGCTCTATCACCGCCTCTACCCTGCCCTTCAAACGAACTTCGGTGTGGGAGAATTCGGAGATTTCATCTGCAACCGACTGATGTATACGCTCTCCAGCGGCACGACCCATAGTGTACAACATGCGATGGCTGCACTGATGGAAGCCGCATGTGATGGCACATACAACTTCCTTGACGATGTACGCGAATATGGTCGTAGAGCCAAGTTCATGAAGGATGTACTGTTGGCAAATGGGTTCTATCTAGTGTATGATAACGACCTTGGAGCACCCCTTGCTGATGGCTTCTATTTCACTGTACAATATCCAGGTATGAACGACCTGCAACTCACACGCGAGTTGATGTTCTATGGCATTGCCGTATTCCCACTCGACACAATGGGATCGAACGAGCAAGGCGTACGTATCTGTACCTCATTCTTCAGCAAGGAGCAGGAACCGCTGTTCAAAGAACGAATCCAAGCATTCCATGCAGATCATCCATTATAAGATATTCATCACGCTTCTCGCTTCACTTTTCACGTTTCTTGCAGAAGCGCAAACCTACTCGTTTGACGGAGCAGATAAGGCCGCTACGCAAGTTAAGCCGACTGACCTATATCACACGTCTACGGGTTATGGGTATGATATGACTACGCTAGCTCCCGTAGAGGTCGGTAAGCCCTTCTTTTTTTCCGTGAATGTACCCGATGGCAATTATCGTGTAACGGTCACTTTGGGTTCAAAAAAGCAAGCTGGCAACACGACCGTACGAGCAGAATCACGTAGGTTGATGGTAGAGCATTGTGTGACCAAGAAAGGTGAACGCAAACAAGTATCATTTATCGTCAATAAACGTAATACACTGATTGGGCAGAATGACCGAGTGAGAATCAAAGACAGAGAGAAGACCAAACTCAACTGGGACGATAAACTCACCATCGAGATCAATGGGGATGCACCCGCCTGTTCTGCTCTCAAGATAGAGCCAGCCAATGATGTGACCACCCTATGGTTATGCGGCAATTCTACGGTTGTTGACCAAGACTATGAACCTTGGGCCAGTTGGGGGCAGATGATACCCCGATGGTTTGATGACCAGATTGCCATCGCCAATTATGCAGAAAGCGGTGAGAGTGCATCATCTTTTATTGCAGCAAATCGTCTGAAGAAAATCATGAGTCTGGCCAAACGTGGTGACTATCTTTTCGTAGAATTTGGCCATAACGACCAAAAACAAAAGACACCAGGCTCGGGTGCTTATTATAATTTCGCAACCAACCTCAAGCAATTCATCGATGAAGCCAAAGCCAAGGGAGTGACACCTATCTTTGTAACTCCAACCCAACGACGCACGTTCGATGCCAATGGGAAGATTACAGAGAGTCATGGCGATTATCCCGATGCCATGCGATGGGTGGCCAAACGCGAAGGAGTGCAGGTGATTGAATTGCATGACATGACACGTACCTTCTTTGAAACATTGGGTGTAGAAGGAAGCAAAAAGGCGTTGGTGCATTATGACGCCAACTCATTCCCAGGTCAGACAACAGCGTTGGCAGACAACACCCATTTCAACCCCTATGGTGCATACGAAGTGGCAAAAATGATGGTAGAAGGCATGAAAGAGCTTCAACTACCTTTCGTGCACCATATCAAAGATGATTTCAATGGATTCGATGCCGCTCGTCCCGATGATTTCAATACCTTCCACTGGAATCACTCCCCTTTCTTTGAGGCCTTAAAGCCAGACGGAAACTGAGTGGAGAGTGAAGAATTGACAATTGACAGCTAAACAAATCAACATGAAAGCCTACACTACCGCCATCCTCCTTTTTCTTTCGGCCTTATCCGTTTCTTCACAATCGATTACGAATGGGCAATGGCCTACATCAAAGCCAGAAGCCCGTCCTTATACCCGCTGGTGGTGGTTGGGTAGTGCCGTAAATGAAGCGGGACTAACATACAACCTTTCAGAATATGCCAAGGCAGGCATTGGCGGAGTGGAGATAACTCCCATATACGGAGTGAAAGGCAATGATGCCAACAATATCAGCTATTTGTCACCACAATGGATGAAGATGCTCCAGACGACGGAGGATATTGCCCAGAAACTTGGAATTGAAGTAAATATGGCAACTGGCACTGGTTGGCCATTTGGAGGTCCGAACGTACCAGAACATGAAGCCGCTGCCAAACTGAAGGTGCAAGACGGCCAACTGCTCACAGACCGTACACGTCAGAAAGTGAAACGTGCGGCACCAGGAGGCGATGGATGGGTGATAGACCATTTCGACCGCCAAAGCGTAGAGCATTACTTAGCAGTGTTCGACAAGGCATTTGAACAAAGCGGAGTTCCTTACCCCCATACTTTTTTCAACGACTCATACGAAGTATATAATGCCGATTGGACGCCACGCATGTTGGAAGAATTTAAGGCACGCAGAGGCTATGCGCTAGAGGAACATGTAGACGATTTCCTTGGCACATCGTCCAATGGAAAAGATATCCAGCGACGAATCATGTCGGACTATCGCGAAACGCTGTCAGACCTACTCTTAGAAAACTTCACAACGGTTTGGACGGATTGGGCACACAGACATGGTGCAATCACCCGTAACCAAGCACACGGCAGCCCTGCCAATTTGATAGACCTTTATGCAGAAGTGGACATCCCAGAATGCGAAGGGTTCGGCCTATCGGATTTCCATATCAAAGGATTACGCACCGATCCTGGTTTTACAAAACCCAACTATTCCGACCTGTCGATGCTGAAATATGCTTCATCAGGTGCACATATTTCAGGAAAGCAGTTTACCTCTTCTGAGACCTTCACTTGGTTGACGGAACATTTTCGCACATCGTTCTCACAATGCAAACCTGATTTCGACTTGATGATGGTAGCGGGTGTCAATCATGTATTCTTCCACGGTAGTTGTTATACCCCGAAAGACGACCCATGGCCAGGTTGGAAGTTCTATGCAACAGTCGATATGTCGCCCACCAACAACCTATGGCGCGATGCACCAGCCTTCTTCAAATACATTGAGCGCACTCAGACCTTTATGCAATACGGCGAACCAGATAATGACATTCTGGTTTACCTGCCATTCTATGACATGATTTACGAGCAGCCAGGACGGTTGGTACAATTCGATATTCATAGTATGGCAGAACGTGCCCCAAAGTTTATCAAAAGCATCGATGCCATTATCAAGGCAGGCTTCGACTGTGATTACATCTCCGATCGCTATCTCATGAAGACAAACGTGGTGGACGGACAACTGACCACAACAGGCCGTAATCGATATGCAGCGATATTGGTTCCTGATGTACAGTTTATGCCACTTGCGACTTTGCGGAAGTTAGTGGATTTAGCTCAACAAGGAGCTAAGATTATCTTTATCGGACATCTGCCACAGAGTGCACCTGGACTAAAAGGGCTGGATATTCAAAAGACTTACGATAACACCTTACAGCAACTGAAAAACAAGGTAACCGTCACCCAAGAGTATGCAGTCATCAATCAAGTAGCAATACCTGAACAGATGCGTACGTTGCAAGGGCTGAGTTGCATACGACGCGCAAACGGTCAAGACCATATCTATTTCATCAGTAACTTACAGGACAAAGATATTGACGAATGGGTCACGATGAGTAAAGCGGCAAGATATGCCACCTTCTATAACCCCATGAATGGAGAGGTACGGAAAGCCAGCATTAGGCAAGCAGGCAGACAGCCAGAAGTCAGGATGCAGTTGTTATCTGGAGAATCCATCATTGTGTATCTGACGGATACCGACAATACAAATCTCACACCATATTCGTATTTAGACATACAAAGTGAAAGTAGTCAAGAACTGAAAGATTGGACTTTACGGTTCATCGCCTCTGCGCCAACAGCCATCACAAAGACCTACAAGATGGACACACCTAAGTCGTGGACAGAACTTGGAGAGCAAGTGCTCAACGAAACTATGGCAACAGGTCTTTACACGACAGAATTCAAGTGCAACAACATCACCAAAGGCACATTCATTCTGGATTTAGGTGATGTACGTGAGACCGCACGAGTAAGACTGAACGGCAAAGAGGTGGCTACCTTGTTTGCCGTACCCTATCGTGTAGATGTCACCAAATACATCAAAAAAGGAAAAAACAAATTAGAGATTGAGGTAAGCAACCTCGGAGCCAATCGTATCAGCAAACTTGACAGAGAAGGTGTAGAATGGCGTAAGTTCAATGAAATCAATGTCGTAGATCTCAACTATAAAAACACTCGTTATGACCAGTGGGCACCAATGCCGTCTGGTCTATGCTCGTCTGTCAGACTGCTGACGTACGCACCCCTCAACCCATAATCTCCTTTGCACGCTGCAAGGCTGGAGTGATGTGTGGCTGAATACAATCAGGACCCACCAGTTGGTCTATTCCGTATTTCAGCAGTGTCTGTTGTACCTTTCCGTTCACACCTGACAGGATGACACGGATGCCTCTGTTCTGTGTACGTTCGCAAAGGTTACGCAGGTTATTGATACCTGTTGAATCGATGAATGGAACCTTACGCATACGGATGATACGTACCTTGGTATTCTTATCGCTGAAATTATTGAATTCTTCAAACTTACTTGCCAAACCGAAGAAGAACGGACCATTAACCTCATAGACCTCCACACCTTGAGGAATGTCGAGCAGTTCAATATCATCGGGATGAATAACCTCATCGCTCTCAGTAGCCTGTATGGTATCCTCCTCAATCACATTGATGGATGAAGTCTCCATCACACGACGTACGAACAGTGCAATTGCCAACAGCACACCCACTTCGATTGCAACAGTCAGATCGACAATCACGGTGAGGAAGAAAGTAATCAACAACACAGCCACATCGGACTTATCACCACGCAACAGATACTTGAACGTACGCCATTCGCTCATGTTGTAAGCCACCATCACCAAGATAGCAGCCAGACACGACAGCGGTATATAAATGGCGTATGGCATCAAGAACAGATAAATCAACAGCAACACAACTGCATGGATGATACCTGTGAGCGGAGACTTGCCACCATTGTTAATGCTAGCCATGGTACGGGCAATAGCACCTGTAGCAGGGATACCACCAAACAAAGGAGTAACGACATTAGCAATGCCCTGACCTATCAGTTCCGTATTCGAGTCATGACGCTTACCCGTCACACCATCGGCAACCATTGCGGCTAAGAGGGATTCAATCGCACATAGAATAGCAATTGTAAATGCAGGAGAGACCAATCCTTTGATGGTGTCATAATCCATAGTTGGCGCTACTGGAGAAGGCATGGGAAGTCCGTTGGCCAATTCCGGGAATTTAGAGCCAATCGTAGCAACGTGGATGTCAGCATACTGACCCAGCAACACCGATGCAAGTGTTCCACCGACCAATGCTATCAGTGAGCCCGGTATTTTCTTGATGAAACGCCCCCAGATGATGATGACCAAAAGACAGCCGAAACTCATCGCTGCCTCAATCCAATTGATGTTAGATATGTTCTGTATGTAGGCCGTCCACTGAGGTATGAAGCCAGAAGGGATCGCAGCTGTGATACCTAAAAAGTCCTTTACTTGGGTAGAGAAAATCGTCACAGCAATACCAGAAGTGAAACCTACGACGATAGGATATGGGATGAACTTGAAGATAGCTCCCATGCGGCAAAGTCCCATGACGATGAGGAACACACCTGCCATAATGGTTGCAATGGTCAGACCTTGCAGGCCGTATTGTGATACGATGCCTGCAACAATCACGATGAAAGCACCTGTAGGGCCACCGATCAGGAAGCGACTACCGCCAAAGAACGAGACAAGGAAACCTGCAATAATCGCAGTAATCAGTCCCTGTTGAGGTGTCACACCACTGGCAATACCGAAAGCAATCGCTAATGGCAGCGCAATGATACCAACAATGATACCTGCAATAAGGTCGGATGTAAATTTGTTTTTGTTGTAATAGCCTTTATTAAACAAATGGAAAAATTTCGGCTGAAAAACTTTTCCCAACTCAATTTTCTTCATACTTTTAACTGTCTTCTATGCCCCGTTTGGGCATTATTTTTTCTTAATCTTCCTAAAAACGGGTGCAAAGGTACGAATTATTTACCATTTGACCATTTACTATTGACGATTTAAGTTGTCCTTTGCCCCTTCGCGCCATAAAGCCACCCTATTCATTGCGCAGATATAGGGGTTGGTGTGTAGGCAATAAAGAATTTTCCGTCTTCGATAACAGGATAGAAGAACTGACCTCCATAAAGAGAACGAGAAAGAGAGGTCAAACCTTTCTCATAGAGTTTCATGGCTACGACACCCATATTCATCCGTAGATTAATTTCCACACAGGGGTGAATCAATCCGCCTCGCACAACCATCATGTCGATGCCGACAATTCCTTCGTACTGGCCCAATAAGCGATCCGTAAGGAGTTGGAGATGCTGCGCGATAAGATCATCCAATACATTTACATCAAGTAGCTGTGACACGATCATCTCTCGCAACTCTTGTTGTGAACGGAGATAATTGAAGGCATAGCGACCTTCAGGTGAGGTTTCGAATACTGACAAACCTATATATTGCACCGCTTGCTTGGTAACTACGAATTCCATAGCAAAGTCGAGCATTTTATCGTAGAAGGTATCGATGAGTTGAGGAGAACTCTTAAACTCTTGAACTCTTGAACCTTGTACATTGAATACTCTGTTTCCCCTACCGCTACTTGAATATTCCGCCTTGACGATAAAAGGTACCGAACCATACTTGGACAGCCAAACCTCATAGTCGATGTTGGAACGGATGAAAGCAACATGATTAGGAACCAATCCATCTACTTCACATTTACGATAAAAAACGTCACAATAATCTGCTGCCCATGCACGACTGGCAAAGGAGCGCCAACAATCAAGTTGTTGTTCGGAAGGCATGAGCGAAGGGGCAATACCCAGACGGAGAAAACGGTTGCGGACACTTTTGTTCCAACCCCAAGGAGCAGGAAGTGGAGAGTTGAGAGTGAAGAGTGAAGAGTGAAGAGTTGACGTTTTCGTTGACGTTGATGTTAATACAATATCCCCCTCCTCTGCCCATAACAAAGGCAAGCGACAGAGGTCTGCCTCCATCTGCTGAATTTGTTTGGGAGGTGTGTACTGTGCAGCATTGGTTGCCAACGCCATCTCATGCGAAGGATTGAATAACAGGATTCGTCCCATCAATACTTGAAAGAGCTACCTCCGAGGAACTCACGCAACAAACTGGTTGGCGGTATCTCGGCATCGGGTACAGGGGTAAAATAATGGATGAATTTCAGCAGACGATGCGCCTCGCCGTATTCCGGACAGTTGCGGGGAACACTAGAAAGAATCGGTTCCGCATGATTGCGAAGAACAGCAAACTCAATGAGCAGAGCTGAGTTGAACATCACATCGGCCTCTTCCTGATAAGGATAAATCCATCGATGTTCTGCTTCACACACACTTGGCCATTGGCTAATAGATTCGCGTGCAGTGAAAGCTCCCTTGTTGTAATCGCGAACGATACGACGAAGAAGGCGGTTGTCTGAGGTAGGAATCCAGTTGTGGTTGTCGAGACTGATACTGGTCAGCGTCGATATGAATATCTTGAATTTGCTCTCAGCAGGTATCTGGTCTGTTAGACGAGGGTTAAGTGCATGTATTCCTTCGACGAGCAAAACTGTACCTTTCGATAATCGCATCTTCTTACCATTGTATTCACGGATGCCCGTCTTGAAGTTGTACTCAGGTACCTCAACGGTCTCACCACGGAGCATCCGGATCACATCTTGCTGCAAGGCTTCATGGTCAACAGTGTCAAAATTATCGAAATCATATTGTCCATTTGGCAACTGTGGCGTATCAACTCGATTTACGAAATAATCGTCGGTCGACATGGAGATAGGACGAAGTCCACATGCTTTGAGTTGGACTGACAGACGCTTACAGAAGGTAGTCTTACCACTTGACGAAGGGCCGGAAATCAGAACTATACGCAATGGATGAGTGGTGTCGTTATATCGACGTTCGATTTCCTCGGCAATCTGCACAATCTTCTTCTCCTGCAGTGCCTCCGATACCTGAATCAGTTCGCTGGCATAGCCATTAAGACAGGCATGATTCACATCGCCTACATTATTCAAACGCATAATGAGATTCCATCGCAAGTTCTCCGAGAACACTTGGAAAGTCTTGGGTTGATCGACCAACGGCATCAATTTACTTGGATTTTCCATATCGGGCAAACGAAGCAACATGCCTGAATGATAGGGTTCAAGTCCCCATAAATCGATATAGCCAGCAGAAGGCAGAAGACATCCGTAGTAGTAATCCACTGTCTCACCCAACGTATAGTAGTCGACATAAACCTGACCACTCGTCTCGATGAGTTTTACCTTGTCGTCATAACCACGATCCTTAAAGATGCGAATCGCCTCATCAGTCTGCACCTCATTACGGCGGAAGGGTGTGTCACGATCTATCAGTTCTTGAATACGGACACGGATTCGCTTGAGTTCCTGCTTTGTGATTCGACGACCATCTGGTTTCTTCACCGAACAGAACACACCACCAGAAATGGGGTGTTCCATGTAGACACGATAGTCGGGAAAGAGGTCGTAGCAGGCCTTACATAGTACAAAACTCAATGAGCGGCAATAGGCCATCATAGCACTGGAATCACGTAAATCGAGAAACTCCACATCACGGTTTTGATACACCCGGAACTTGAGTCCCTGACTTACATTATTCACCTTTGCCGACACGATACGATAAGGCATATCAAATTGAAATTCCGACAGCAATTCCAGCAGAGTTGTTCCCTCGGGAACACTCTTCGAAGTCTGCGTATTTTTACAATAGATTTGAAGCATCTTGTTATTTACCATTTAACCTATTTCGGCGCAAAGTTAACACTTTTTTCATAAAAATCACTCTTCTTTCGACTTTTTTTCTCTTTTTTTATACTTGTATAAAAATATTTGCGTATATTTGCAGCGTAAATGGGCTGTTAAAACAGTAAGCGGTAGCCGTAAGCTTGTAAGCGGTAAGCCCGCCCCACACCAAGAGATTAATACAAACTAAATATTCCAAAACAAACATGAAAACTTTTCAATTAAAAAATGTACTACTTATGGCATGCGCATGCGTTGCATTGCTGTTCACAACCATGAGCTGTGATGACGATCCTGGTGCAGAGAACTACTATACCGCCAAGGGCGATATGGCCAGTACCTATCTGCTCAACCGTCCAGAGCAATTCAGTGAGTTCGTAGAGATTATTAACAAATCAAAGATTGTCAATCTCGACCTTCTGGGTACATACGGCTCATATACCGTGTTTGCTCCCACCAACAATGCAATCGATGCATACCTGAAAGGTCGTGGAATGACCAGTGTTGCCGACCTGTCAGTCACCGACTGTGACACCATCGCTGCAACACACATCATTGAGCAGTCGTTCTTTACAACCGACTTCTCTGATGCTACGTTGCCAACAGCAAACATGCTCGACCGCTACCTCACCATCACGTGTGACTCAGATACCGTAGGTGGCAAAATCGACATTGCTTACTACATCAATGTAGACTCGAGAATTATTATTCCTGATGACTCTGTAGAGAATGGTGTGGTACATACCATGAACCACGTCATCGCTGCAACATCAGAGATGCTGCCTGACTTGATGAAGAAAGACACAACCATCACGTTGTTCAACATGGCATTGGAATTGACACACCTTGCCGACTCCATGCAGGCATACATCGACGAAAACTATTATTGTTCGCCCGACTCATTTGAAGAACCACATCCCTTCTTGGTCGGTGAAGAGTACGATATGGTGTACTATATGGAGAAACACTACTACGGATTCACAGGTTTTATTGAGCAAGATAACGTCTTTAAAGAGCATGGAATCAACACCATTGAAGACTTGATTGCATACGCTAAGGAAGTCTATGACGATATGTACCCGGAAGATGCAAACGTAACTGATTACACCGACCGTCGTAACTCACTTAACCGTTTCGTATCCTACCACTTCCTGCCATGCCGCATTATTTATAATATGTTGACGGCCGACAACAAACTGCTCACATCAAACTTTGACCGTAAGCACTGGGATGCAGCCGACTGGTATGAGACCATGATGCCACACTCTATTCTGAAAGTGTCGTTCCCATCTGGTTCAGAAGCTGGCCGATATGTCAACCGTCGTGGTATACAGAACCGTAAGGACGGACGCGGAGTGAAAGTTCCAGGTGCAAGGATTCTCTCGCCAACCGAAGCGAAAGCTAACTTGATGGCAGTGAATGGTGTTTACCACTATATCAAAGATATCATCCACTACGGACGTGAGACTCAAGAGGTTGTAATGAACGAACGTATCCGCGTCGATGCCACAGCTTTGTCGCCTGATTTCATGACCAGCGGTGCACGCGGCCATGCTGTAAACGGCGTTGGCGGGTGTCCACAGTACCCTGGCATGTACGGTCAAAAGAACGGGCAGTTGACAGCTGATCCTTCAAGCAACAATACTCACTGTATAGGTTTCAAAGCAGGAACAGCCAAGAACTTCATCTATTCAGACGTGAATTCTCACCTACACCTCCGCCACCGCTATCTCAGTTTCTGGTGTTATTATGGTGACGAAATGGCCATCTGCGGACGCTATGATGTGAAATTCAAATTACCACCAGTACCAGAAGGCGACTATGAATTCCGTATACAGGCAATTATAAATGGTATGCCTACCCGTGGTATCATTCAGGTTTACTTTGACGACAAGCCTTGCGGTATTCCTATCGATATGCGTAAAAATGGCGATGATGCAAGTATTGGTTGGAGATCTGATTCCGACCTTGGTGACACAGAAGCTGTCCTGGCATATGATAAGTCACTGCACAACCGTGGTTGGATGAAAGGCGCTAAAGCTTACGGTTGTACCAATGAAGATGGTTCAGGTTCAAGAAATCCGAACAGAAACACACCGGAAACAATGCGTCGTATCTACACAACCTTCCACACCGATGGAAAGACCGACCACTGGGTACGTGTACAACAGAAACTCGAATCAACGAACGGAACATTCCCATTCGACTACATCGAACTCTGTCCACGTAGCGTATACAACAACGAACTCTATCCAGAGGATCAGTGGTAATTCGGCAATGTAAAATGTTGAACATTCAACAAAATAGGGACTGCATTTTTGTGCAGTCCCTATTTTGTTGGAAATAAAAAAAGGGGTAACGCCTTACCCCAGAATTGTTAACCTTAAATCTAATACTATGAAAAACACAGTGCAAAGATAGGCACTTTCGTGCTATATTGCAAATTATTCTCTATAAAATCTGCTGATTTTTTACTTTCCGGACCAATAACACCATAATCAATTCGAAATACAACAAAAAAAATTGGGCAAGGCCTCTCCCATCCCTCCCCTAAAGGGTAGGGCACAACAAAAGCAAAACCCTCTTAGTCTTCTGACCAAGAGGGCTTGTTATCTTTATTATTGAACCCGGACGATTTTTGGAACAACTTTGCTTGAATCGGTACTGTTGTAGACCTCGTTGCCATTTGCCAGGATGCGGGTCACAGGCTTTCCATTGATGGTGATTTTTCCGTATGAGATGTTAATGCCTGGTATCCTTTTCAGAATGGCGATGAGGTTTTCTTGTGAGACGTTTTCTTCGCTTTGGAACTCCATCACACCGTTATTCTCCTTCACATTGTAAACTTCCTTGCCATCGATAAGAATCTTCTTCACTTCCTTGCCGTAGATTCTGATCTGACCTTTTTCGTCAATCTCTGCGCCAGGCAGTCTACTCATGATGGAGTCAATAGGAGTATCGCGTATACTTTTTTTAGTTTTGATTTCAATGACTCCGTTCGTTCCTCTCTCTCCCCAAATAGCTTTTGCGGCGGCATCCTTGAGTACTGTGATGGATTCAATGCCATTCGAATCGATACCGAGTAGTTTCTCCATTTGTTCAGGAGTGAAGGTCGAGACATCGATATCCGCAGGAATTTCAACAACTTTGCCATCTACGACAATAAGTGGCTCTTTTTCATTTACCCCTGAGCGATTTCCTACGACTGAGATATCCTGAAGTAATGTCGCCTCTTCCAAGACAATATTTTTTGGCAGGTCAGTAATCTTGAGCGTCTTGGTTTTACGACCCACATACGATACTGTAATACTATGATTGGGGTCGACAACCTTGAAGGAGAAGTCACCGTTGTTATCAGTGATGCCATGAGCACAGACTCTTCCATACTCGTCACGTTCAAAGACATTCACCATCTTCAATGGTTCACCCTCTTCGGTCTTTACATTGCCTGTCACGATATCTCCAGGCTTGATGTCCGGTGTGCTGCTAGCAGACGGTTTTTCATCTTCAATCGTAAAGCAGATGATACCGTGCTTGTCCTTGTAGTCGTACTCAGCCGTTCCGTTTGGTGTCTTTAAGATTTGGAACAAAGATAAGTTAAGCTTTTTGTAGTTCCTCACTTCGGCTTCTGTAGCAGGGCGTCCGTTGATGAACACATATTCGTAAGTACATTCGAAGTCACCATTGGTTGGCTTACCTTCGTGCGAGAAGCCTATGATTCTTCCAAATTGGTCTCTGACAGGATGGAGGGCAATAGGCTCGTCATCAGTGTTAGCGACCTGAGTGGTTTCTGTAGCCGTGAGCAGTGTCTCCTTTACGTCGTTGAAGGTTGGCACTTCCTTATTTTCTAAAGTCTTCACGATGTCTTCCACAGGGTCGGTCATTATAGGTTCGGGTGTGGCAAATGCATTGATGGTCAATGCAACCACAGGGATGGCACACAATGCTTTGAGCATAAGCCATCGGTTAGAAGGTTGTTGGTACATCATAATAATTCGTTTTTTGAGTGAGCCGTGATTCAAGTTGTTGGTGAAAGGCTGCAGTCGATTCCCCACGACCTTCATCACGAGTAGTTGTTGATATGATTTAGCATCGATGCCTTGATTGATAACAGCTTGGTCGGCCTCATATTCGTGCACTGCCTTAAGGTCACGACTGAGGAACCAGATGAATGGATTGAACCACTGAATAATCTTCATCACCTGAAGCAGCATGAGGTCGGCTGTATGTCCTCGACGGATATGCTCCTGTTCGTGAGCCAAAATATAATGGCGATGGTGCTCATAGTCATCGAGCGTCATCACGATATACTTGAAGATGCTGAATGGAGGGAACTTCCCTCGTTGCAGGATAACAGTATTGCCTTCAGAGTCAGTATGACGCAATCCGCCTCGCATAAAGCTCAGCAAACTGACGGTCTGTAGCAAAGTGATGACCAACATCGTTGCAACGCCTGCCAGATACACCCACCAAATCACCTGTATCCATGTAACAGACGTGTTCTCCCCCTCGGGGTAGTTAGAGAGGGGCTGGAGAGGCTCCGACTCTATAAAGGTCTGCACCGCATAGACCTCCTCTGTGATAACCGTAGGGTGCTGAGTTGTGACATGAAACAGAGGCACAATCAGTGCAGCCAGCATGAAACCGTTCAGCATAATGCGGTTCAGCCGATGGAATGTTTCTTTACTCAACAAGAAAAAGAAACAGCTATACAACAATGCCAGCACAAGGGCAGATTTCAAAATATATACCATCATCTTATTTACTATTTAACCATTGACTATTTAACTATTTACAATCTACGATTGTTATCAATTCTTGCTCCGTATCATTGAAACAATCTCCTGCAGTTCCTCGTCAGAGACATTGTCTTGCTCCACAAAGAATGACAGCATACTCTTGAGCGAACCACCGAAGAAGGTGGTCTTTACGTCCGTCATCACACGTTGGGTGTAAGCTTCTCGACTGATGAGCGGCATGAACAAGAACGTCTTGCCACTCCCCTCTACCTTCTGGGAACTTACAAACCCTTTGACGGTCAGAATCTTCAGAAACGTTGCAATCGTAGAATATGCAGGTCTCGGCTCCGGATACAAATCGATGATTTCGTGTGTAGTCATCGGCTTACCCCTATCCCACAAAATGGTCATGATTTCCATCTCGGCCTTTGTCAGTTGTTTTGATTCTCTATCTTTCATCATCATACTTACTATTTGACTATTTACGATTTACTATTATATGTTATTTGTTCATTTACTATTTTTCAATAACCAATAATCTATAACCATTAAACATTAAAATTTAATCTTTTAGATTTTCGCTGCAAAGGTAATCTAAAACATTAGATATACCAAATAAAAAAGCATAAAAATGCACTTCCACTTAAAAGTTTAACATAAATTATTAGATTTCCCTTCCCTTTTATTAGATATTAAGGAAGAATGCGGCATTTTCTATGGTTACTCATCCATTGGCATAACTATGCATGCCTCCAAGGAAGAAATTGACACCAAAGTAGGTGATGATGACGGTGAGGAAAGCAAAGATCATATATAAATGCCAGCCCCTCTCCCCGCTCCCCCGAGGGGGAGTGCTAAAATGTAATGGGAAGGCATAGACCATAAGGGTGATGAGAGCCCACACTTCCTTTGGGTCCCAACCCCAATAACGTCCCCAACTCTGATTGGCCCAGATGGCGCCAAGAATGATACCTGCAGCAAGAAGGAAGACAGCAGTCTTCAATTGAAACCTCCCCCGCCCCCTCCCAAGGAGGGGAGTCTCAGGAATTTTGGGACTTCTCCCTTTGGGGGAGATAAGAGAGGGGTTTTTGCTGCTTATGAGGGCTGCAAGACTTTGGAGGGCAAGGAAGGCAAAGAGGGTGTAGGACAACATGACGAGGCATACATGAATGCTGAGAAGCGGTGATGAGAGGACTGGCATGAGGGGTGTAATCTGCGGATTGGACTGACCCATCATCGCAACAAGAAGGGTGAGACCTGCAACAATCAACCCATAGCTTCTCTCCGATCTGCGAACGATGGCAAAAAGCAGGCTGCAGGCTGACATGAACACCATCACTTCGAAGCCATTTGCCAATGGGATATGACCAGAGACAATAGTACGAAGGGTGATGAAAAGGAGGAGGTAGAT
Source organism: Bacteroidaceae bacterium (assembly GCA_017529865.1). GTDB lineage: Bacteria > Bacteroidota > Bacteroidia > Bacteroidales > Bacteroidaceae > Colivivens. The sequence goes on along the minus strand of JAFXNA010000020.1, from coordinate 12,886 downwards.
GAAACCAACAATAACGATAATGCAAATGAAGGAAGAAAAGCCTTTCCTAAATCCTTCCCTCAAGGGACGGACTTGTATTTTCTCTCTCCCCTTGAGGGGGAGTAGGAGGGGGCTGCCAAAAAGCTGCAAGACGTAGGCGATAATGCCGATGGTGAGCAGGAAAATGGCAAGGAGCTTGATATAGTTAAGCGAATTGTATAGCTTCTCTGCCTTGAACTGGAAGCCAGATGGCAGATTGTCCCCCATCGTCTTCTGCTGATACTGTCGAATCTTCTGTAATGTGGTTGTCAGTTCCTGATAGTCGTGCTGAACTGCCAATTCGCCCACATAATCCATCGAGTGCTTGATAAAGAACCACTGATCGTGTGGCATCGAATCGGGCAGATTATCCATCTGGGAGTACCACATCCCATCGGCTGGATAGAGTTTGAGCAGTTGTCCATTCCATAGCATCAGCAATAGGTTCATCTTCTCATCGGCTTCATTGATGGCTCTTGCCTCTGGCACTTCTACTCCGGAATGCATCTGCGCAAGCACATCATCTAATCGATAACTTCCCAAATAGAAGAAGTCATCATAGCTTACATAGTTCTCATCGGTCTGCAACAATTCATGGAGGGCCTTTCCCTTAATCTTAATGAATGGCTGGTCTGTCCAACTCGTAGGGAACAACATCCAACCAGTCACCACCTGCTCTGCACTCAGTCCCTGATAAGTAGGACTGCCATAGAGTTTCGTTGTGAAATCGATGGCCATCGTCTGGAAAGGACAAATGCGCCCATTATAATAAGTATAGAGATTGCCGAACTCAGAAGCGACATCAGCAGGGAGGGTCTTAGGTGCAGCGAAGGATGGTAAGGAAAGAAAGAAAAAGACCCATCCCCATCCCCTACCTTTATGAAGGGAGGGCAAAAGGGGCTTGATAATTATCCATATCATCGAAAGAATCAGCAGGAAATACCCTGTGTAGGTGATGCCGATGCCCCATGGGTCATGACTGACAGAAAGATAGGAGCCTTGCAAATCTGGGTCGTAACCCGACTGGTAGAAGCGGTATGACTGGTACTCGCCAATGTTGTTCATAGAAATGGCAAGGGTGTCAGTCGTTCCATCAATGACTACCACCGAACAATAATCCATCGGTGACTGTGTACCTGGATAGGTCTGAAGGTCGAAATCGACAAGCTTCAGTTGGAAAGGCAGTTGCTCAATCAGTTCCGTCTCACGATTCACCATCATGTTTGCCACCTCCCCTTTTCTGAGATGCATAGACCCTTGCAGGCCATCGAGATGGGTGACCAGCGCACCAATGAGAATGAGGATGAACGAAAGATGCAGGAGCAATGTGGCAGGCCGCTTGTAAACCTTTCCTCGAATCAGCATTACCACACTTCCCACACAGAGAATGCCCCACAACGCAATAAACCACCATGCGCCATAGATATGTTCCATGACGAATGGGGTGCCATAGATTTTTTCTAGCACAGTAGCAGTGACCAGCACGCCAATCACTGCCACATAGGTTGCAAATGCGATTCTCTTCACGTTCATTAGACCTCAGAAACGGCCCTTAGTTTAAATGGCATTGATGAACTTCACCACAGCATTGCGTTCTGACTTGGAAAGTTTGCGGAACTGCTCTGTTGCCCTGCGAGCATCTGAGTCTTTACCTCCATGCCACATAATGGCTTCGATGACCGTACGAGCACGGCAGTCATGCAAACGGTCGTCAGCACCTGTACACATCTTACTCAGTCCACGTCCCCAGAGCGGTGTGGTGCGACACCATCCTGTGCGGATGTCGTTCACCATGTGGAGACGATGCTGCACAAAGTCGGTATAAGGCCAAATCTTCTGATGAGGATAGCGAGGCATATCATCATTGCCGAACATTCCGTTGGGGTCATGAATCTCATCATCACCAGTTGTCCATGAAGGACGGTGGCACGTAGCACAACCAATCTCTGTGAAGAGTTTCTTTCCTTGCTGCACCTGTTCGTCATCCATATCACGAGCAGCAGGAACAGCCAGGCCACGATGCCATACCATGAAAGCACGATAGTCGCCATCGCTCATCTCAGCATCCAGCGTATTGCTGGTGAGATAGTTGTAGATATCTTTCTCCACATCTCCAGTCTTGTTCTCTTGAGGGAAGTACTGATAGAATTCGCGCTGTACGTCAGGATCTTTCGAGGAAGCTTCAGCATAATAGGAAAGCGTCTGTGACTTCGCATTGAAGTTGAGATCGAGGTAATGGTAGCGACGATCGGAGCGTGTCACATTGGTGATGTTCCAGATGGCGTTCGCTCCTGCGGCATCGAGAATGGGGCCGCGGGTCATCGCATAAGTATAGCGACGAACGTAAGGAGTGCCAGTGAGTCCCTTGTAATAGCTCACCCATTCGTTGTTTGCCTGATTCCAATAAGCAGGATTCAAGGCATCAGTCTTGCCGATAGAGTTGAAGTACTGGCTTTGACGTACCCACTCATTTGTGATAGCACTATCAGGAATGGCATCAGTCAGTCCTGTTCCGTAGATACCGATTGTGGACTCAAGCCGTATGCCAACCTCCTCGATTGGAATCTCAACGTTCTGTCCGCCTCGTGCAGCGATGATAGGTGCATAGAAGGCAGACTGAGGAATCGTCACCTCTGGATAAATCAACTCGTAGGTTTCTCCATCAGGGAGTTGGTTGCCCCATTCGTCAGTATAGGTCTTCCAGTCAATCTGAATCTGCTTCTCATCAATCGGAGCCTTGAACGGAGCCACAGCCCCTGTCTGCGGCATACCCGCTACAGAGCGGATATAAGCATCAGTGGTCTTGTCGTAAATAACGAGCAGATACCCATTACCCATCGTCGATTCACGATACTCATTCTGACGTTTCCCATGTCCATAAGCAGGATGGCAATACAGACAGCCTTTGCGAACATAGACAGGGCCAAGTCCGTAGAAGGCTGAACCTTCCGTCTGGTTGAAGTCGCGCTCAAACAGCGTCTCACCTTTCTTGAAGAGATAGGAGAACTGTGCATTGTCGCATGCCGGCGTAGGTTGCTCATAGGCATTCGATGTGGCATTGAACACCGTACCCAGCTTTCCACCAGAGTAATACTCTTCGCTCAGTTCCTTTACAGGATTGTCGGGAGTATCCGCATTGTTATTGTCGTCGTGACAAGCTACTGTCAGCAGTCCAAGCGACAATAAACTACTTAGAAATAATACGTTTCGTCTCATAGATTTATCGTTTAAAATGAATATTCTTTTTGAATGGCTGAAGCACCGAGCGACATCTCGTCGCTTGGTGCCCACCAAGAGTTAGATATATTTATATGGCTTATTCTGTTATTACTTATTTCTGAAGTTTCACCTTGAGTGCATCGATGGCAGCATCAAGCGCCTCGAGTGCATCGATAGCAGCACCTGCTGATGCATCCTGATAGTTGAGCACGAACGGGCGCTTCATACCGTTCACCTTCTTGAGTGCTTCTTCGAATGCACCTTTCACTGCTGCAGCCTCTGTTGGATAATGTGCCATCGCATAAGCCATCAGCGAAGTAGCTGTATATGCGTCTTTCTTGTCAGCACCACCATTGATAGAGAATGCGCAAGAGAGCACATTGTCGTAGAAGTCCTGAATAGAGTTGTAGGCATGTGGAGACTCGATATAGTTCTTGTCCTCTCCTGTATAAGGATGACCAATCTTTGAGTGAGCAACTTCATCGATGATATCCTGACAGCCTTCAAGAATCTGAACGGATGCGAGCGTGATGGTTGAATAAGTTGATCCCGCCTTACCGGCATTGATGAAGTTCTCGCCATAGTTTCTCGATTCGAACTCTGCATCTTCAAGTATCTCTTCCTGTTCTTCATTGAGTTTTCCGCCCCAAGCAGAAACAAGTTTCACAGATGCAAGATAGAGGTCTTCAGCTGCTGCCAGACAGAACCAAGCTTCATTGTCTGTAATGTCGCCAATGTTACGAGGCTGACCTTCACGGAACAGCAGATATTCCACAGCATGGAAACCTGTGAGGCTCTGACCCGTTGCGATAGCTTCAGCCACGATAGCCTGTGCATCCTCATCTTCCACAAGGTCAGGATAGCGCTTGATATAATTGTCGAATGCAGCACGGTCGAACGGCCATGTGTCAGTGTGTGGGTCGATACCGAAGTCGGTAGCAGGACCGTAAAGGAAAGACTCAGACTGTTCCCAATATTGGCGAGCCTTCTTCCATAGTTCACATGCTTTGTTCACATCTGCCTGTGTCTCCATCTCCCCAATGGCATCTACCAACTGCTCATTGGCATTCATCAGACTGGTGTAGATGGGCAAGATGGTCTTATTGACCAGTTCTTGATTGGTTACAGCAAGGAATGTTTCCTTTGCTTGCAATTCGTTTTCATTGTTGTTGTCATCTTTGTCATCGCTACAAGCGGTGAAAGAGAGGGTTGCAGCCATCATGGCTGCGAATACGAGTAAAGCTTTCTGTTTCATTGTTTATTTTGTTTTTGGGTTAATTGTTATCTTATGGGGCCTATGGGGCTTATAAGAACCATCCGCAATAAGCAACTCCTATCGAGACACTGGGTTCGTTGTTGTAACCACTTTTGAGGAAACGTTTGCTCCACTCACCCTTGATTACAACTTCCTTTACAGGAAAATAGTTCACACCTGCTGCCACACGTGTATTCTCACACCATCCATAAGCAGCCTTCTGACGACCTGCAGCGTATGAATTGTATTTCTCGAACCGTCCAAAGACATACAACTTCTGATCATCTTTCAATTTCTCAACCTGGGAAAATACGTTATATCCTGCCTCAATACCCACTGCGTATGCATTCTTAGCAACGGGTTGGTGTTTTGATGGACTTCCGTCTTGTCCGGAATGAGTAGGGAAAGCCTTGTTGAAAGCGGTTATCTTTGCGTGGTCGCTCAAGTATGCATAATCAGCATTGCCACGAACAATCCAGTTCCAACGGTCGAGCACAAAGTCAAACGAGCCGATAAGCAAGTCACCTTTCACATCCTTGTAAGTCGCACCACCTATTGAACGCAATGTATTTTTGAATGTACTACCATAATAACCACTAAGACTCAGGCGGAGGCCTTTCACAGAGTAGTTGTCGATGCGAAGAGATGCTGCATAGTTGTTTGCGATCTTGAACTCATAGGGGCTGTTGGCACCATAGTGAACAAAACTTGAGCTACCAAATCGTTCAGAGTCAAGACCCGATAGGAATTGAACTTCATAGCGCCAATCCGTCAGTCGGCCCCAAAGCGAAACACCTACTTGATGCCAAGTACAAGGGAAGAGGGCGTTCTCGCCTTCTGGACGATAACAGGTAAAGAACTCTGTTGGCATGTGATACTTATTGGTTGCTCCTACAGGCACAACGATTTCACCCATCTTCAGATTCAAGACCTTGCTAAACTCCTTGTTAATCCAAAACTGTTCGAGTGCCACTTCTCCACCTTTCTCTACTTCTGCCTCATATTCGCCCGCCTCATCAGCATCGAGTTCCACAGCCGACTCCGTTCCACCATGTTCGAATTCAATCTCACTACCCATCGTCCATCCATGTCCAAAGTCATACCCAATATTGAGGGTAACATGCGGAAGGTCGAAGCGCCCATGACTTCCGTCATCTTTATGATCGCTCGCGCGTGTGTACCTATATATATTATCACTATAGAAGTTGCGGGTCATGACTGCCTCGCCATAACCACCAAGCGAGAGGCGTGATGCCTTGTCGCCTTGAGTTTGAGCCGAAGCACTTGCCGTGATTCCTGTCAAGGCAAGTGCGATAGCTCCTGTGCAAAGAAATTGATTAAAATTCATACCTTTATCTATTTGGCGCTGCAAAGGTACGACATAATAGCAGAAGCGGCAATACTCAAAAATGAGTAAAGCCGCTCCTGACAGTCTGTAGAAGGGGTCTGTTTGCTTATAGTTTTATTTCCTCCAATGTCACCAGCTTATTAACCACGCAGAAGATGGCAATACCAGCAGGTGAATGGATGTTGAGCTTGCGAGCAATATTACGTCGATGGGTGGTAACTGTATTGAAGCTGATGCCAAGCTGGTCAGCGATTTCTTTGTTGGCGAGTCCCTTAGCAACACATACTGCTACAGCTTGCTCACGTTCAGAGAGCAGGTCTGCACCAACAGAGTTCTCCTTTAAAGAAGCGTTAGAAGGAAGTCCAACTTGACGCTGGTTCATGCGACGATGTTCGAGTCGGCGTAGGAGAGGCATGAGCATTTCATCCTCTATGCGACAGTGGATGCGAATATCCTCTTCAATACGGTAGAGGTCATAAATGACGTGGTTCAGTTCTTCGTTCACACCTTCCTGAGGATAGTATTGCAGGAACATCTGAAGCAGCTCGTGGAGTTTGGCGACAAAGTCTTCATTATGACGACGTGGCATCGATTTCTCCTCCTCTACCCACTGACCATTCATCAGCTGTTCCGCATAAGCGAAAACATCGCCCTCCTCATGGTGGACATGATCCTGCACCTGAGTCACATAGAGGTCGAAATATTTCAACAGCAGGATAGCCACATCGTTCTGTACCGTGCTGTCCATTGCTGCGAACAGGGTACGTCGCATCTGTGGCAACTGATAGTCAATGAGATAAATATGGGTACGCTTCAGATAGCCAAGCAGAGCAGGCATATCAACCAGTTCAAGACTCACGGAGCCAGACTGTCCTTCCAAATAGCACACCACTTGGTTGATGACAGCGAGGAACGTATGCACATCAACTTCGTGCATGTGGCACACCTCGCTGATTGTCCTATCAGCAAAACCCATCGTAATATTGAAACGCGCTACCACCTGCATCAGGCGGTAGTCGCGTTCAATAATTCTATAGAATTTATCAGAGGGTTTAAAACCACTTGTATAGAGCATACAGTACTTACTTCACTGTTACTTTCTGAGTAGTGCCGTTGTTGTACTTCACTACGTAAGTACCCTTCTGGCTACGGAGCACAGTTGTTGGCAACTTAGCACCACTGACACTATAGACAGCCTTAATACCTGAAGGAATCTTCTTCTCTGTAAGGGTGATGCCCTTTATAGCAGTTCCAGGAGCATCCATAAGCATAATGCTGCGGAACTCATCAATCTGTTCCTGAGTGATACCTACTTCTTTCGTCCAGTATGTGTCGAACTTATCGCGAAGCGTCTCACCTTCGTAGGTCTTAATCTTCTCGATGAGCTTCTGGTGGTCACCATCAGCATATCCGCTCTTTGGACGGAGGCCTGCGAATGAGAGTGAAGTAAGCTCGTACTCCTTATTCATCTGCTCCTGAGTAAGTCCAAGAAGACCTTCGAGCAATACAGATACGAGACCTGTACGGTCGGCACCCCATACACAGTGGTAGTAAACAGCCTTGCCTTCACGGATGTGTTCGAGGATGAATGGGAACCACTGCTTGTAGCGAGCCTTCGATGCAGAGTTGGTGAGGTGTTCGAGTTTACAGTCGTAACCACCTTCCTTGAAGAAGTAGTCAGCCTTAGGGAATCCAAAGGCACACTTACCTACCTGGCCATTACCACTATCATAGTTGTTGTCCTTACGCAAGTCGATTTCTGCACCTACACCAAGATCGATGAGGGTCTGACGGTCTTCTGCTACAGATGGGTGGAGACCATTTGCCTCACCACCACGATAGATGAGTCCGTAGCGAACCTGCTTGCCGTCCTGAACTGTCCAACCACCGATATCACGGATGTTATTGATACTTGGTGCATAAATCATACGAACAGGACCGTCAACCCAAAGTGTTCCCTGAGTCAGTACTTCGTCGCCAGCCTCAACCTTGAAGTAATAAGTATTGCATGGAACGAGGTTCGGCATGTAAGCCATATCTGAACCATCGAGAACCATGCGAGTGGTTGCATCGCTGAAGTCACTCTTGAGACCGAACTTCACAACAGCATCCTTCACTTTGGCAGCAGGAACAGGCACACCGATGTTGTGAGGAATATCAAGACGTGGAGGAGCTGGCAAGAAGTAATTGCCAATCACAGAAGGAGTCTCTGGCTCTGGATAGCTTGTGTTCTCGATATAGGTACGAGCACGATAGTTCTCGATGTTAGCAGCGAAAGCCATGTGCTTAGCATCGACATACTCAAACTGAGTGAAATGTGAAGAATCGTATTCCTTCTCGTCATAGCTGAGCATCTTCCAATCGAAGGTTCCGTCGATACGATAAATGAGTCCACCGTCCCACATAATTGGAAGTTGGTCAGCAAGGGCTGAGGTGATATAGGTATTCTCTGCTGTAATCTCGTCAACATCCTTATCTGTCACAACATAGCAAGGAACGTTTGCGCTGACGTGGTCAACAGGAACAAGCACAGCTTTCTGAGTCACTGCATCGAGTGCACCAATAGCATAAACGGCCTTGAACTTAGATGCTGGGATGTCGCAAGGAGCAGCAAACGGAGTCAGTTCGCCTGCCTTGAAACTCTTCTTCACTACTACATCTGCGTATGTATCATCTTTTACGGCTGGTGGAAGCGAAGTATTGTCAGTAATGGTTACAGGACCTGAAGCACCATAATAGAGGCGGAAGTTGTCAACAACAATCCAATCTTCAGCAGGAGCACCTGAAGCCAGAGTGATACCAATGATGAGGTTACCGTCCTCAGCATGAGTAGCTGTCATCTCGTTCCAGTAGTGTCCATGCTTGATGGCCTGAGCAGCGATATCTGGAGTCTTGATATTGTTCGAACGGTTGTTCTCGTCAATATAGTGGCTGTGAGGATAGCCTCGTCCGCTTACGATAGCATAGACATCAGCCGACTTGTGATGCTTACCCTTGAGCATGTAGCAACCATCGTCGAAGATACTCTTCAATGGAGAGATATTCTCTTTGAAGTCATCGATATAGATAGATGCCTTCACAACATCCTTTCCACGCTCGTAGTTTGCCAGAGCCTGCTTCCACTCACCATTGCGATAGAAGCCTTGAACCTTCACGGTGTATTCACCTGCTGGCATATCCTTGATGGTCTGATACATACGAGCTGCTGTCTTCACGTTGTAGCATTCAACAAGACCGCTCTTGAGAGCGAAGTAGCTGCTTGGAGTTGTCCAGCCTGATATCTTAGTAAGGTCTGGATTCTTCAGGAAGCCTGTGATGTCATACTGACCTGAACGTGCAGGAACGGTCTTCATCAACTTGAAAAGTTCGCTACGCAAAGTAGCCTTTGCATTTTCTACATCATCATCCGACATGCTGCCAGCAGCCAACTGCTCCTTGAATGAATTCAGAACAGCATAATAAGAACTTGCGTCTGACGACTGTTCTGCATATTGGTTGTAGAGGTCGAACTGCTCAGCAGCTGCCTCAGAAGCCTTGAAGTAGCGAGTCAGGGTTACGTTGGCAAAGGTGAACCAGTTGAGGTCGTAGTCACCCTGTGAGTTATTGATAGATGGAACAGCATACTTCAGAGTCAGCTTACCATCCTTCACACATGCCCATACAGTTGTCGTGTACTTAGGATTGGTCGTGAAGTTATCGAAGTCGCCACGAGAATAAGGCAGCGTAGAACTGGTACGAATCTTTGACCACTCAACAGCCTGCACCTGATTCTCATTAGCAGCAAAGTATGCGTTACAGATACTGATGCCGTCGTTCTCTGCAAGGGTAGTCAGATGCTCACGCTTTGAAGAACGATAAGTGTTCTGAATTGTAGCTTTGTAGACACCGTTTGGTACCTCAATGGTCTGGGAAATCTCCATCGCTGTGTTCTGATAGAGAGTCATTGGGTACTGTGATTTGTAGGAGATGTTCTGATTACCTGCCAACACATTCACAGTCCAGCCATCCTGACTGGTTGCAAGTGTAGGATTAGTAACCAATTCTGTAGCATCTTCCCGAGTATAAGCAGCCAGTGCTTCTGTGAACGAAGCCATCTTGTCGCCATCTGTTGCAAGCTTGATGCCAGCAGCCTTTGCTACTGCTTCAATCTGTGCCAACTCATTCTCTGCCACAATGGCATCGCGCTCTGCCTGAGTCTTCAACTCCCACAAGCAGCCGAAACTGGATAAGGAAGGATCAGCAGAAGTGTCTGTAGGGATTGCCTTAATGCCCAGTGTGAGATCATTATCAACACCAAGGCTCCCATTAAATTCTATTTGGTAGACACCTTCTACTCCTTCGATGATAGCGTAGGCAGCACTCGACTGGTCGCCCTTGACCGATGTGCCGCTCTGAGCCACATAGCGACCATTGTCGAGGAACATCAGCGAATAGCCCGATGAACCCTTCTTGATTTCAACAGGAATACCGAACGCATCAACGTTAGCGCTCGTAGCCGAACGGCTGAGGAACACCTTGTAAGCGGTGTTGTACAGATAGAACTTGCCTTCGGGCTGTGCAGCCACCTGCAAGCAAACCATTACCATCAAAGAGGCAATGAACCATTTGATTGTCTGTTTCATAATTTAAGTATTATAATCGTGAATAATTCGTTCTTGTAAAAATATAATTAGGTCGCATTGGTTTTGAGCCACAAAGATACAAATAAATTTGCAACCTATCGCCATTTGTTGGAGGTAAGTTGCAAAAATTTAGGTGGAAAAGAACAATTTAACGTCTATTTGAACTTTTTCAAAGACGAAATCACTTAGAAGCGATAGCCTAAACGGAGCTCGATATTTGCCCAATTAACATCGCCTAACAAAAAAGGAGTCGACCCTCTTACATCTGTGAAATCTTCTTGATAGCCGAATGAGAATGTATAGCAGTCGTAGACAAGGTTCGCTCCAACATGCCAACCAAACATAAAGCGATTGAATTCAAATGAGTCCTTACCATCAAACCAATCGTAAGTCGTTCCGCCCAATTTAGTTTTCCCAAGCGCATAGAATGAGCAATTAAGCCCAGCAAAGGGTTCGAAGGCAAATTTGCTGGAAGAGGGGCGAAGTTCACACAATAAGCTAACAGGAACAAGGAACTTGATAAATTTGGATCTCTCATATCGGTTCACAGAAGGATCTATTCCGTTAGACCATCCATACATACCTTGAATTCCATAAACAGCAGCTAAAGGTTTGGTAATCGGCCTGATGAAATTAAATCCCACTTCCACTCCATTTCCATAGCCTGTACCTGAATAGCCTTTGCCTTCAACGTAATCCATCACGCGAGAATAGCCCACATAGACTTCTTTCGTGGTCTGTGCTGCCGAACTCATTGTGAGTAGCAACACCATTACAATCAATAAACTTCGTTTCATAACAATATGGTTTAATTATCATTTCGGCAGCAAAATTACGTCTTTTTCTTGTAACAACCAAACTATTTTAGTCTTTTTTGTACTTATTACTCTTTTTTACTGACTGTGTCTTATACGGAAATCGCTTGACACTATTTTCACCATAACAAAAGTAACAAGTTATGACAAATGATGATCAAAGGAAGCATGATGACAATTTCAAGCTTCAAGTGTTAAGTGACTACTACTGTAGTGGAATGTCAAAAGTTTTCATTGCCCGCAAATGGGGAATTACCCATCCGACATTAATCAAATGGCAAAAACTTTGGCCAATTGATTCAAAAGAGTTATCTTTGCCGGACGAAATAATATCCACATATCGTATGGGTGGCAAGGACAGAGGAAAGACAGAAGAGCAGATTTATCAGGAGCGCATATCCGAGCTTGAGAAGAGCCTGGCAATGGAGCGCCTGCGCTGCCGCGCCCTGGAGAAGGTGATTGAGATAGCCGAGCGCGAGGAGGGCATCTCAATATTAAAAAAAGATGGTGTCAAGCAGTAGACGCGCTCCGCAAGGAGTTTCCCGATGAGAGCGTGGAGACTCTTTGCGGGCTGTTTGACAAGAAGCGCCAGTACTATTATATAAAGGTGAAACGGATATACACGGACCAGCAGCGTGAGAAGCTGATGCTGGCCTACGTGGACTACTACCGCCTGATGGCACCTCGGATTGGCGGCGTGAAGCTGCATGTCCTTTTGGAGGCTGATCTTGGACGCGATGTCGTGCGAGGACGCGACTCGTTCCTTGATTTCCTCACCCGCAACGGACGGATGCTTCCGAAGAAGAAACCACGCCATACGACGGACTCCAACCATGTCTATTTCAAGTATCCCAACCTGACAGTCGGCCTTGTGGCAGAGTACCCCAACCACGTCTGGTACGCTGATATCACGTATATTTGGATAGAGGACGATGTGCTTTACCTGCACCTGATTACAGACGGCTATTCCCATGCCGTTCTTGGCTGGTGCCTGTCTGAGACGCTGGAGGCAGAGAACACGGCCAGAGCACTGGGAATGGCCATCCAGACGGCAGGCGGAGGCAATCTCTGCGGTACTATCCACCATTCCGACCGTGGCGTGCAGTATGCATGTCAGAAGTACACAAGCATCCTCATGGAACACCACATACGCATCAGCATGACGGAGTGCTACAATCCCACGGACAATGCCATAGCAGAGCGTATGAATGGCATTCTAAAGGACGAGTGGCTCTACCACCAGGCCATGTTCCATGACTACGCAGAGGCGATGCGGGAAATTGCAGCCATGATTGACTTCTACAACAACGTCCGTCCTCACATGAGCATCGGCAACAAGAAGCCGATGGACGTCTACAACGGAGAGGTGCCTGGTAAGAACTTATGGAAGAAAGACAAATAAATACTTGCATGTTAAAGAAAAATTCGCTATCTTTGCCGCGCCGAAGAAAAGGTGGACTCTGGATTTGTCCGGTATTTTCCAGTCCGGCAAGTCTTTCAGAAAGCAACGGCAAAGAGTGACAAGGTTTTCAGTACGACGTAAACGATGTTGACAAGCAATTCAGTTTAACCCGGTGAAAACTGTCAAGTGAAATCAGGAAAAGGCACT
>JAFXNA010000030.1 GCA_017529865.1 Bacteroidaceae bacterium | reverse complement strand
GAACTACTACGAGCAGCTCTACTCCAACGGCGTACCAGCCTCCATGCACATCTACCCCAGCGGAGGCCACGGTTTCGGCATCCGCCAGTCATTTGCCTACCATCTTGAGATGATGCTTGAGCTGAAAGCCTGGCTGCGCAGTTTTTAAGCTATTGCAAGAGAACTTTTCTGCCAATGGTCACATGGTCACAGCTGTTACCATGTGACCATTTACTGTCTTTTCGTTAGTATTAAGCTTTACAAGGGTAAACATTAAAGCTTGCAAGGAAAAAGCCTAAGGGTAACAGGGAGAGAGACGGTATCTTTCCATCGTTTTCCTATACCCAAACGATTGTGTGCCTATACGCAAACAATTGTTCGCCTATACCCAAATTCAATCGCTATATTTCGGTATAGAAACCTACTACTTCAGCACAAATTCCTTATTATCTAACTCTTATCAGAGGAACTTTACTATTTCATCAAGATTCTTTCTCTCAGGACGGTTAGGCTCTTCGGCTCGATAGCCCAAAGCAATGACAGCCATGATAGTCTCGTTTTCCGGAATGGTGTGTGATATTCTGTTAGGTTACTTTCTTCTTAAACATCTGTTTCACACCATTTAGATAGTCCGTTGGTGTGATGCCGAAGGCGAATTTGAAAACACTGTTGAATGATGCCGTATTCGTGAAGCCACACATGCCTGCAATGTCGTCCATCGAGTAGTCCGTATGCTCCATGAGTATCTTTGCTGCGTATTCTGCCCGTAGGGAGTTGATGTATTCAAGCGTCCTCTCGGGATTCTTATATCGTGGCACCAGCTTACAAAACGTATCCAGATCGACTTCCATAAAGTCAACCAGCGACTGTTGGTCGAAATCCGGATTCGTAAAAGGCTTCTCTTTATTCATGCGGGCATCCATCTTCACGAAGAAAGCATGTCCCTCGTCCAGTTGGACAACCTTGGTAGCCTTTGGCTTCGGCTGCTTCTTCATAACCGCATCTTTCTTCTCGTCCAACGACAAATCCCCGCCGCCCACGATTAAACGGTATTCATCCAGCGCATTGAGTATTCGGAGAAGCTGCTCGTTTCGTCGACTGACAATCCTGTTATAATAAAGACTGACACCTCCCAGCACCATAAGAAGTATCACAAATAATATCAATATGATGATAATGGTGTCGGTCTCTTCCAATGTCAATGTGCGAGCGTGACAGGATAAAGTCGCCAGTAAAATTAGCGAGGCGGTCAAGGTGATTCTTTTGCTCATAATCTATATTTATTTCTTTGCAAATATAAGGATAATTATTACTCGTTGTTTCAACAACATTACACAGCTGCAAAATTACTGCTTTTTTGTGAGATAGACAACATGTTTTGACAAGGAAATACTACCAATTCTCGTCTTTATATTGTCAATACGTGTGATTTGTTGCTGTAATTTGAAGAAAATTTGTAATTTTGCAACCGAAATAGGACAAGAAATGATACAGATTGACGAGACATTGGCCCATACAATACAATCCGTTGAACAGAACGGTGTGTATGTGAAAAAAGAGGTAAACAATTACTCTGTAACTGGCGTGGATATGGTGTTTTCGCACGTCGTTATTCTTTTGTGTCTGCGCGGCAGTGCACGCGTCATGTTCGACATGCAGGAATTCTCGATAGAAAAGAACGACCTTGGAATCCTCATGCCCGGCCATGTCTTGCGACGCATATCGTGTTCGGACGATTACGCATATGCATGCGTTTTTATCTCAGCGGAGATGGGCGACGAACTGAAGACACATGCCTTCAGCCATGATTCCGATAAGTTCAACTATGCTCCGCACTGTCATCTGACCGATGTGCAAGCCAAGCGCATGATGGCGTTGTTGGAACTTTTGGAGGCGATTGCTTCGCACGATACCAATGACCTGCAACTGAGGCACCAGATGTTGCTGTCACAGTTGGCAATAGGGTACGAGTTCATCAATTACTACCGTCGTGAGCAGGACAGACAGTGGACGGAGAGCCATTCTGCGACGCTTTACACGCAGTTCTGTGACCTCGTGGTGGAGCACTATAAGGAGAACCGCAATGTCGATTTCTATTCCGGGCTGATGGACTACGACGCGCGGTATTTCTCGAAAGTGTTCCGTCAGTATAGCAACGGTCTCTCGCCCTTGGAATGGATTCGCCAATATGTAGCGACACAGGCGAAACGCATCATGGACATGCGTCCCGAACAGACAGTCAAGGAAATCGCCTACCAACTCGGATTTCCCGACACCGCAAATTTCTGCCGCTATTTTAAACGTGCCACCGGCATCTATCCGCAGGAGTATAAAAAGAGGAGGAGTTAGTGGTGGTTTACGTTCAATCAGATATTCAGTGACGTATCTCTCGGTGTTCGTGTACGTGACCTTTTCACGCCTTAAGCGAAACCTATTGCTTTCCTTTTTGCGCCACGACGGAAAGTTGTGGCGCTTTTTCTTGCATGTGTGTTTTTTTGGTGGTAACTTTGCGGTACTATGAGCGAAGAAAAGAAACCTAAAAAGAAGTCATCAGCATCACCGACGGAGCACAAGCCATCGTGGCAGGAGAAGTATGCCTCGCCGGAGGAGATAGAGCAGATGCTCAGCAGTCGCGTGCTGCTGCGCTACAACGAGGTGCGTATCACGCCCGAGGAGCGTAAGCAGCGTGCCGTGTCGATGGGCTACGATGCCTGGAAACAGCAGGTGTCAGCCGCCTCCAAAGACACAGATGTAACAGATGTTTCCTAAGAGTCTTCGCGTACCGCGCACGCGCCTACGCGGTACGCGAGAGAATTTCATTTTTATCTGTTACATCTGTGTATCTGTTACTAAACAATGTTCAATATTCAAATGTATAAATGATCATAGAGAATGATAGAAGAACGTAGATACAGTAAACGAGAGCTGGCTACAAAACGCTTTGCGGAATGTCGTACCTTTGTCATCGGTAAGGCAAGCGTGCCTGACGCGAGCGTCATCCGTGAGTGATGGAGACGGGTTCCACACGTGACGCGAACGGTCTGCATAGGGGTACGGGAGACGTCCGCACGATGCAAAGAGACTATCCGGATAGCTGACG
>JAFXNA010000019.1 GCA_017529865.1 Bacteroidaceae bacterium | reverse complement strand
AGTGAAGAGTGAAGAGTGAAGAGAATAATAAAAAAATGATTATTTTTAGTGTCAATTGCCAATTATTTTGTAATTTTGTGCCGTCGTTAACTCCGATAACTCCGAGCAAGGCGATAACTTCGATACTATTAATACTTAAGAAAAAATTATTAGTACTTAAGAGAATTTTTATTAATACTTAAGAGAAATTTTATTAATACTTAAAACAATTGCCTAATGAAAACAAAACTTTTTATGACGTTAGCCCTTGCATTCGTGGCATGTGCAAGTACGTTTGCTCAAACTGATGCAACCACGCTTGAAGAAGGCGGAACAGGCCCTTACAAAGCAGTGATGTATGAAGTAGAAGGATTCAAGGAGCACACTGTGTTCGCTCCAAAGGATTTGTCGGTATTCAACGCAAAGAAAGCCCTACCGGTGTTGGTATGGGGCAATGGCGGATGTGCCAACTCTCCTCGTGGACACGAGAAATTCCTGAATGACATCGCATCTTATGGTTATCTGGTCCTTGCTACAGGTACTATGCCTAAAGAAGGCGCACCTCGCGGCATGGGCGGCATGGGTGGCGGTATGGGAAGCCAGTCGCGTGCCGAACAGCAGGTAGAATCGATGGACTGGGCTTTCGCACAGAATGCCGATAAGAACAGCCCATTCTATCAGAAGATTGACACGAAGAACATCTGCGTTTCAGGTATGTCATGCGGTGGTTTGCAGGCACTTGTCAACTGTTTCGACCAGCGTGTCACTTCTATCATGATTTGCAACAGCGGACTGCTCAATAGTGGTGGTGGTTCAATGATGGGTGGTATGCCAAGCGTACCAAAGGATAAGTTGCAGGACATCCACTGCCCAATCATTTACATCCTTGGTGGTGAGAGTGATATTGCCTACGCAAATGGCATGGATGACTTTAAGCGCATTGAGAAACAACCAGCTATCGCAGTGAACCTGCCTGTAGGCCACGGAGGCACTTACAACCAGCCACACGGTGGTGAGTTCGCCATCGTAGCACGTGCATGGCTCGACTGGCAACTTAAGGGCGACAAAGAAGCATCAAAGATGTTCGTTGGCGACAGCCCAGCCATTCTCAAACGTGAAAACTGGACGATTGAGAAAAACGCGAAAGTGAAGTAATTATTTCTGGATTTTCTTCCACTCGTTATTTTGAGTGGCATTGATTTTGAGAAGGATTTCGTAAACGGAATCCTTCTCTTTTGAATTGCCATGTCCTCGGTAGATGTTGACCAATTCGTCACGCTTATAGTCGGTGAAAATCTGTGGCAACATACTCAAGGGACGGTTGTCGTATGATTCTTTGAGCATCTCAATGGACTCTGTAATGGCTGTACGTCCACGATCAACGTTGGAGGACATTTCGTCAAGACCCTGACGGTGGTACTTGTACATCATCTGACGGAAGGGTTCCATCGATGTTTCCATATAGTCGTTGATGATGGCGTGACGGTTCTTGGTATTACCGAAAGCCTTCCAACCTGATTCTGAGAAATTCTGGGCATCGTTCACGATACGTTCTACACGATGCAGTGCCTCGGTACCGCCCAAAGGAGAGAACGTATCGAGGTCCATGCCGATGAACAAGTAGGCATAGTAGGCCAGGATGGCAGTGAGGTTGTTGTCCAAGTAGTTTTCGTTATACTCTAACTTCTCACCTTCCATGTATGTGAAACCTATCTCGGTATCGGTACGTGAGAAGATGGTGGTGTTGTAGGTGGAGTTGAATACAGGACGATTGACCTGAAACAGCAACTCACCTGTGAAGCGGTTGTCTTCGGCCTTATACTGCTTGATATTGAACGTCAGGTTGCAGTTGATAAGTTCCTGTTTGCTGTACTGGAGGTCAGTCCATGCACGGTTGTTCATAAAGTCTGCGATGGCTTTCTCAAGTGCATCGAACACACCATTATTCGTGCTCTGCACCTGCGAGTGATTCACACGGACAGTACAATTCAACTCCTGAGCAGAAAGAGTGAAGCCCCCTCCGACTCCCCCAAGGGGGAGAGATATATGGAGAGTGGAGAGAAATAGAAATGCAAAAATTACAAGTATTCTCATATTCTTTACCTTTTTCGTTGCAAAGATAAGGACTTTCTGCGAAACCACCAAACAAATTAAGAAAAAAGTTACTTCTCAATGCTCAGTAGCTCTACGGTGAAGATGAGGGCAGAGAATGGTTTGATCTGTCCTTGGTCACGATCGCCGTATGCCAGTTCCTGAGGGATATAGAGTTCCCACTTGCTGCCTACAGGCATAAGACAGAGTGCTTCTGTCCAGCCTTTGATCACCTGACGTACGCCAAAGGTATTGGGTTCGCCACGCTTGTAAGAACTGTCGAACGTAGTGCCATCAATGAGGTGTCCTTCGTAGTTCACCTTCACGGTATTGGTAGCTTTTGGAATCGGACCAT
Organism: Bacteroidaceae bacterium; assembly: GCA_017529865.1. Classification (GTDB taxonomy): domain Bacteria; phylum Bacteroidota; class Bacteroidia; order Bacteroidales; family Bacteroidaceae; genus Colivivens. The sequence goes on along the minus strand of JAFXNA010000019.1, from coordinate 23,592 downwards.
TACCCTGTGTCAATATCTTGTACTGTAAGCCAGAAGGGAGCACAACGACACCCTCTTTCTTAGCATTGGCTGCCAGGAATTCTTCACCAGCCTTACGATTTGCACCATAGAGACGTTCGAGGTTGTCCTTCTGGCGTGCTTCCATCTGTGCTTCGAACAACGCACGTGCATCGGCAGGAGCGTATTCGTTCTCACCCATCAGGGCACCGATAATGGCTTTTCCGATGATGGCAGATGAGAGGGTCTTACCAGGATCGGCTGCATAGTAGTCCTTTGAGACGTTCTCTGTCAGACCTTCGATACGCTGACCAATCTGATAGCCTACTTGCTCCGCGTGTACAAGTTTGTCTTCATGGTCGACATCGACCTTGGATAGAAGACCTTTGTAGAACGCCTCCATCTGCTCGGTGCTGGTGGTATCGACTTTCATTTGGTCGGCGAGATACTTGGTCAGTCCATTTGCCTGAAAAGCACCGAAGATATAAGCTAAGGTATCGCCCGCATCGTTCAACTGAGGTTTCACATACTTGAACTTCGCCAGTTCGGGATGCTGTTGCTTCTCGATGAAATCGGCCAATTCTGCCTTTTGCTTCTCTTTGAAGGCTTTCAACTCAGCTGCCTGCTGTGCTTTCAGTTCCTTTGCAGACAGAGGGGTTTTTACAGTTTGTGCAGTTAATGACAAACTTGCCATAACTGCACAAACCACCATCATTATCTTGTTCATATTATTTCAATACTTCGATCGTGAAGATGAGTGTAGAGAAAGGCTTGATCTGACCCATGTCCTGCTGTCCGTAGCCGAGATCCTGTGGAATATATACTTCCCACTTGCTGCCTGCAGGCATTTTCTTAAGAACCTCAACCCATCCAGGGATTACGCGTGGCATAGCGAGGTTTACCTCGAATGGATCGCGACCTTCTTCTGTGTTGCTATCGAATACAGTACCGTCGATCAGGCGACCTTCATAGAGGCACTTTACGGTAGATGTGTCGGTAGGGAGCGCACCTGTACCTTCCTTAATCACTTTGTACTGAACACCTGAAGGAAGAACTGTAACACCTTCTTTCTTTTTGTTGTCAGCCAAGAACTTCTCATTAGCAGCTTTCTGCTCAGCATATTTGCGCTCGAGAGCAGCAGTCTGGAGAGGCTTGAGTCTCTTTTCGAATTCGCCGTAAGCGCTATCTGGAGTCATGGTAGCTTCACCCTTCAGACCAGCAATGATACCTGCGAGGAGGTTCTTAACAGGTACCTTCTTTGTTGAATCGTCAGCATATACTTCGTTACTGAGGTTTCCTGCCATTTCCTTTACTTGCTTACCTACGGTCAGACCCTTCATATAAGCTTCCTGTTGAGGATCTTCCTTAGCGGTAGCACCTTCGATCATACCCTTGATGAAGTCGTTTGTGTACATAGAGTCAACCTGAAGTTGCATCTTCATGTAGTTCTTCAAACCATCAGACTGAGCAATGCCGAGAAAGTTTGTGAGTGAGTCTACACTGTCATTCAAATCAGCTTTAACACTTGTGTTGTCACATGATGTGAACATGATTGCAGCAATAGCAGCTGCTGCGAAAATAAGTTTTTTCATTTTCTTTTAAGTTTATGTGTAAAATAATTAATATTACATATTTTGGGAGTTATGCCTTGCGGCAGGGAGTTAACGGGCTTTGCCCGTGGGAGTTAAATTACTTCTAACAGTTCGACATCGAACACCAGGGTAGCGTAGGGCGGAATCATCTCGCCAGCACCGCTCTCTCCATAACCGAGGAGGTAAGGGATGTAGAAACGATACTTAGCACCTTCGCCCATGAGTTGCAGACCTTCAGTCCATCCAGCAATGACCTGATTGAGACCAAATACTGCGGGTTCGTTACGACGGTAGGAGCTGTCGAACACAGTATCGTCGATGAGACGACCTTCGTAGTGGCAACGTACCTTATCGGTTGCTTTAGGATGCTTACCCGTACCTTCTGTCAGTACTTCGTATTGCAGACCGCTCTTGGTAGTGGTCACTTCAGCACGCTTTCCGTTGTTCTCAAGGAACACGCGACCGCGTTCCAATTCAGCCTTACCGGCCTGTGCACGCTGTTCCTGCATCTTCTTCTCCTGTTCCTGAAAGAAGGCATTTACCAGCACCTGTGCTTCTGCATTTGTCATCTGGAGTTGGTTGTCTTCGAGCACATCTGTGATAGACTGGGCAAAGTCCTCAATTTTGAGTTGTCCCTTCAGCCCCATCTGTTTAAGCTGATGACCGATTCCAAGTCCAAGTGCATAACTTAGTTTATCCATTTCTTCTTTTATCTGCATAATGCGGTGCAAAGGTACGAATTAATTCATAATGCACAATGCATAATTCATAATTATTTCGTTATTAAGTCCTTTTTTTGACTTAAGAGTGGTAATCTAACTTCTCATCGAGCGCTTTCAGGCGTTCGGACAACCATTCCTTCAACATCTTGATTTCGTCTTCGTAACTCTTCACGGAGTAGGAGCGGAACATTGATAACATCATGCCACCCATTTCGCCCATTCCTCCCATCTCACCCATTCCTGGGAAGCCACCGAAACCACCACCAAGGTCAGGGAAGCCACCCTCGGGCATTGCAGGGAAACCGCCACCAAAACCAGGGAAGCCACCGAAACTGATACTATCGGGCATTGCAGGGAAACCGCCACCAAAACCAGGGAAGCCACCTTCAGGCATTGCTGGGAATCCTCCTCCACCAAAGCCAGGGAAACCACCACCAAAGTTCGGCATATTGCTCATATCAGGCATACCTCCACCAAAGCCAGGGAAACCACCACCGAAGCCAGGAAAACGATCGCCAAATCCTGGAATGGCACCAAAGCTGATACTGTCGGGCATTGCACCACCGAAACCAGGGAATCCACCTTCTGGCATACCAGGAAATCCTCCTGCAAATCCACCGCCGAAGTTACCGAACATACCTGTTCCAGGTTCGTTGCGTTTGGTTTCGTTACCCAACAACTCAGGATAACGGTCGAAATGACGCTTCTGCACCTTTGACAGCTGGTTGGCATATTCGTCAATGATACTAAATATATGCTTCTCGCTCAACGACGTCTTCCTCAGTTCGGCATAACGCGCCTTTACCTTTTTCAAGAATACAGGGTCGAGATATAGTTTCTTCCAAATTTGCGGGGTAGGATTCGTGTTGCACCCTTCAAACACCCATGCATTGATGTTGTCGGCATTGCAGAAACTACACATTCCGTAAGCGAGGTTATAGTCCCATGTAGGACCTGCATGCAGTTTTCCACCTGTTCCGTCCTCGTTCTGCTTGGTCTTGTAGAAGTAAGCACTGCGCTTATAACCATCGGGGTTCAGACTCAACTCTGTGTGGATAAAATAATCGACAAACGAACTGACGTTGATGTATTTCGAATATCCTTCTTTGGGGTCCGTATAATTATCGGATGCGATACAGTGTTCCATATCGCTAATAAATCCCTTAATATAATCAAACTGCTCAGGCTGCAGGTTCTTTTTCTTGGGTGAGCGACACGTCCATGTAATCTGGTTCGTAAAACCGCCCTCACCAATACCTGGCACATCGGACGTAAAGGTTGCATCCTTCTCGTTGTAGGTATCGATACGCAGGAGGTAGCCACCTGTCAATTCCTGTCCACTAATGTCTGTCTTTTTCAGGTTAGCAATATCAAGACGGTTCTTACCGACCTTGATACTCTCGGATAAGCCATAGATACCCGCATAAGAGCCATTATACACCACCTCGCACATTCTGATTCTTGGTGCCCAATAGCCCATGTCGGTCCATAGGCGGAATGCCAATGCATCTCTCATCATTGATACATCGGCATAAGGTGACAATAACACCCAATCGTGCTCTGCAGGCATACCCAACAGTGGCACATCGAGTTCTTTGTCGTTCTCGTCACGGGTCTCTAAAGTAAATTTTTTCTGATTGTACCCTAACGAGCTATTGCCTCTCAACTTGATACGGATAGGTCCGTCATAGCTGAATTGCTTAGAATCGGACGAATACTGCTTCTGTCCTTCATTATAAATGACTTTCATGTGCGCAGGAATCTTGTCTTGCGCATTGATTTGTCCGTCTACTTCAAGGATTACGATTGGTAAGTTTGACTTGAATGGTTCTTTCCCAGGATTCTTGTCTTGTGCCATGCCACTGACACCTACTGCCAGCATCATAGCCATTAAGATGGTTGATTTAATTCTCATTGGTTGATTGATAGTTATTTCGTTTTGATTTTGTAATGTCTAAAAGGCAATCGCGGCTGTTTCTGCATCAATCGACGGGTCAACTCCAACTTTTTGCCCAAAACCTATTGTCGATTCAAATAAAATTCACACTTTTGATGAGTCAAATCAATAAAGGTTTAAAATATGAAGAAACTAGTCTTTCTAACCGGCGCAGGTATCAGCGCTGAGAGCGGTATCACCACATTCCGTGATTCCGGAGGTCTGTGGGAACAATATCGAGTGGAGGATGTAGCGAGTATTCAGGGGTATTATCGTGACCCGGAACTCGTCATCAATTTCTATAACGAACGTCGTCGACAACTCAAAGAGGTTCAGCCCAATGATGCCCATCGACTGGTAGCAGCGTTGGAGAAGTATTATGACTGCTGTGTGGTCACACAGAACGTAGACAACTTGCACGAGCGGGCTGGTTCGACACATATCATCCACCTGCATGGTGAACTGACAAAGGCAACTTCAACAAGTAATCCAAACGATCCAAGGCAGATTGTTACACTGAAAGACGATCAGGACATTCAAATGGGCGAGAAGGCAGCTGACGGTAGTCAACTGCGTCCTTTCATCGTGTGGTTTGGCGAAGCAGTACCGATGATAGAACCAGCTGCCGAAGAGGTGTCGAAGGCGGATATCGTGGTGGTAATCGGTACCTCACTCAATGTGTACCCTGCTGCAGGACTGCTAAGCTATGCACAGCAGGACGCCGAAATCTACCTCATTGACCCATCACCAAACAATGTGCCTGGCTATCTGCCTGTGCATATCATTGCCAAGAAAGCCACAGAAGGGATGAAGGAACTCTATCAACAGCTAACAAGAAGTTAACGGGCGTTGTCCGAGGAAGTAAAAAGCATGCGCTACGTCGTTCCCTTCCTGATTGGCATCCTCATCGCCTATTTCCTGCCACAACTCACACCCTTCACCATCCCCATTTGGTGGATGTGCGGAGCGATGGGTGTGCTGGTGTTGCTGCTGATCCTTTTTCATCATTGGAAGGCGACGAAAGCATTCGGATATGCCACTACACTATTCTGTGTGGTACTGGGGACGCTGGCGTTCGAACTGAAATACCAATCGCTGAGTAGGTCAATAGGGCCAACAATCCACCATCTAAAAGGTGTGGTACAAGATGCGCCACAGCGGAAAACAAAAACATGGGCGACACGTATTGAGACTGACGAAGGGGCTTCCATCCTTTGCTATCTCAACCTAACAGGAAACGATGGGGATACGTTAGATGCTACGTCCATCCCACAGATTGGTGATACGCTGTCTGTGTATACTTATTATGGGCTTACGATGACGGCAGAAGCACTGCACCATGTTGCTGATAGCCACTCAGAAGATGATGGGTTTGAATATTACCGCAAATACTTGTTCCTGCATGATGTCGTCGCCACTTGTTATGCCAATAAATGGAGCATGAAAACAGGACACCCTCGTGGTCTGATGGGCATCATACGTTGGTTGAAAGCCTATTCGCAACAAATGCGTGACGTGGCAATGGCACAATCGGACAGTGAAGAGATGTCCATCGTGATGGCAATGACGATTGGAGATAAAAGTGGGGTGGACAAAACGATGAGGGAGCAATATGCAAGAGCTGGTGTGAGTCATATATTGGCTCTATCGGGATTCCACCTGGGAATTATCTATATGATTCTGCAATTCATGCTGGGGGCATGGGTAGGCAAACCACGATGGCAAAGAATCATACGACTCGTATGTATATTGATGGTATGGTGTTTTGTGGCCATCACAGGCGCACCACCATCACTCGTCAGGGCGGCAATCATGTTTTCGGTGTTAATGCTGGCCGAGATGGTTCGACGCAAAATCCGCATGATTGATGTGCTGTGTGTGACGGGTATGGTAATGCTGTGTGTGAATCCTTTCCTGTTGTTCGATGTAGGTTTTGAACTCTCGATGATGTCGATGTTGGGACTGTTAACATTAGGTCAGCAGTTGTGGGGTTGGTGGGGAAACCATCGCATTCGCTTCGGCACGAAATGGTTGTCGTTTGTGAGTTTTACCATCGATTTCATCGTAGGAAGTGCCATCACCACCATTGTGTGTAGCTTGTTTACCCTGCCTTTAACGACCTATTATTTTGGCATTGTTCCTCTCTTGTCTATCTTTTCGAATATCATCATCAGCGGATTGGCTTTCTTCCTGATGGTCTTTGCCGTCGTGTGGTGGATGGTATGTTGGTTACCACAAATCCAATCAATGGTCAGTATATTGCTACTCTTTATGGCAGGTATGCTGAACGATGTGACAGCTTGGATTTCCTCGATGAAATGGGGAGTTTTAGAATGGCAACCCAATGAATTGGGGGTAATCTTGTGTTATTTGTTGATTGGGGTCGTGATGAAATTATTGCGGCCAGAACGTAATAACGTTATAACGAAATAACGTGATATCGGCTGAAAAGGCCGCAGTAAACGAAATCACCGATGATGCTCTGTTCCCATCCATTTGCGGATGCGGCGTTTTAGAGAAGAAATGATATTGCAGAAATTCCCATGGATGAGATTCAACCAAAACTCCTCCAAAGAATACTGAACTTTCCGCCATGGGTTGTTCCACGCATTACGTAGATAGTGTAGTCGTTGGTAATCAGGATGCTCTACAACCTCCGCAGGATGTTGCAGCGGGAAGGTCAGTTCCCGACGTGGCATTGTGAAGACATGACGCAGACGACGAGGTAACAAATCGAGTTGGGCAGAGAAGTGGGTACCACCTTCCATACCAATGTTATTGATGAGGTTGACACTCGGCATAATGGCCATTCCATCGTGCAACAACATATAAGCCCAGAAGATGGATTCGTAGAATTCTTTCCCTGAAGCAGCATGGTCCTGACACATTTGTATCATGTCACGACGCTGATGGTACTGCTCAACTTTCTGTTTCAACAGTTCAAATTGCTGAGGGTCGTTTACGAATCCATAGTTTCCGTCCCAGTGATTGACCACTCTGGCCCATGAGGCCCACCCCCAGATGGAGAATACACGAGTAAAGAAATAGGAATCCCCATTGCTTTTCATATTATCGGCCTCGGTATTGAAACCACTGATGAGGGTGATACGTGGATCGTTTTCATAACGGTCGAGCATCTCCTTGCAGAAAGGGAAGAATGACTGCGAAGGTACGTCGTCATCCTCAAGCACAATACATTTATCGGTCAGTGAGAAAGCCCACCGCTGTGAGATAAACTCTGAAGGGTCACAACCATAGTTTCTTTCTTGATAAAGACGATGTACGTCACACTCCCAATCGATGTTCTCATCTGACACCAATTCCCTACAGGCCAATATACCTTCCATATCGTTGCGACCCTCACGTGGCCCATCCTGATAAAGGAAGAGGCGGGCAGGACGTGCCTTTTTCACTTCTGCAAACACCTTGCTAAGGTGGTCTGCACGATTGAAGAAGAGGATGAGAACGGATATGTCGGTAATATAAGGACTCATGGGGCTAATTAGGCGTATTAGGCTCATCGTTATTGGGCTGCTGATAAGAAACAAGACCCGGCTTCCGCCAATAGTAGATATAGGCAGGGATGCAGATCAATGCACTAATGGCAGCAACGCCATAAAGCACAAGTGGAGTATTGAAGAGTTCGTCCGTAGGATCATCCCCGTTCCCAGAGAGTATCATACCTACAACTGAAAGACCATTGTTGATGATATGATACATGAGCGAGGGCACGAGACTCTGTGTCTTCGTATAGAGGATGCCAAGCATGATGCCAAGCACGGTAGCACAGAAAATCTGTATAGGATTCCTATGAATGATGCCAAACAGGAGTGATGAAATGATGATAGCAATCCAAGGGTGGACACCGCGTCGCAACATACCACCCAATATTGAATGGCGGAAGACGAGTTCCTCAGCAAAAGGGCCAATAAAAACAATCGTGAGAATACCGATTGGATTCTTGGCCAATCCTAACATCGCCTCCTCGAGTGTGTTCTCAACTCCCCATGCGTTAGCCAGACAACCTGATGCAACCGCACCAGCGAAAGAAGCAATCAGCATGAGTGGAGCCAACCACCATCGTAATCGAGATGGGTTAATCACCTCGATGAAATCGACCTTTTCGAGCCATTTCATCGTTGTAAGAAGGTAACGCGAGAAGAGCAACAAAACGATTGTTACAACATTAGCGGGCAGAAGGGCAAGGACTAAATATGACGAAGAGTATGAAGAGTGTGATCCCCCATTGAGTCCGATAATGACACCTGATATGATGCCACCAGCCAACTGCCCGATACCAAATATCAAGAGAATCACGACGATGTCGATGGCCGATTTTGCTGCTTTAGATTTCATAATTTCTTTACTTCGATTTGTTCGTTAAGGAATAAGGATGCGTTGCCACTGAAGCGTTCGGGTGATTCTGAAGTGAAATACTGGCAAGATGCTCCTTTTGTCAGTCGGCTCTCCATCTCAGGATGGCGCTGAAGGTACGTTTTCAAGCTCTCCGCAATATATTGTCCTTGTGTTACTATTTCTATATCTGCAGGACAGAAACGTCGAATCTTATCCATCAACAAAGGATAGTGTGTACAGCCCAAGATGATGGTATCAATCAACGGATCAATCGCCAAAAGGGCATCGATACGTTCCTTCACGAAGTAATCAGCACTTGGTTTATCGTACTCACCGTTCTCTACCAAGGGAACCCACATCGGACACGCTAATCCAGTCACTTTGCAATCGGGGAACAGTTTGAGAATCTCCAGGTTGTACGACTCCGACTTAATGGTACCTTCTGTGGCCAGAACGCCGATATGTCCATTCCGTGTGATGGTGCCTACGATTTCGGCTGTAGGACGAATCACCCCCAACACACGATTTTCGGGTGCATACTTTGGCAGATATACCTGCTGGATGGTGCGCAGGGCTTTGGCGGAGGCTGTATTACATCCTAAGATAACCAGCGGACACCCCTTCTCGAACAGATGTTGGACGGCTTCAAGGGTATACTGATACACCACATCAAAAGAACGTGTACCATAAGGGGCACGGGCATTATCGCCGAAATACACATAATCGTATTGCGGCATCAATCGGCGGATGCCATCGAGGATGGTGAGGCCGCCGTACCCTGAATCGAATACCCCTATCGCTCCTTTAGTCATTTCGATACTGCACTGATGACTTCTGCTGTGATATCTTCACCCTTTTCAGTATTGACGAAAGGATGACTGTTATTGTCTGTATTGATGATGTAGTCGTAACCCTTCTGCATTCCGACTTTGTACAGTGCCTCTTTCAGACGCTGGTGTACCGGCTGCATCAGTTCGGATTCTGCTTTTTCAAGCAGTTGTTGAGCCTCTTGCTTGAATTTCAGGCTCTGCTCCATCAGCTGTTGCAGTTCCTTTTGGCGCTTCAGCAGGATGTTCTCAGGAAACGACTTCTGTCCATCGACATATTCCGCAAACTGTTTACTGAACTCGGTCTCTGAACGTTCCAGCTCTTTGGCATAGCTGGCTTTCAGGTCGCCATAGCTCTTCTGAGCCTCTGCGTATGAGGGCATCGCTTTCAGTACGGCATCATAGCTGAGATAGCCAAAAGTTTTTGCGACAACAACATCGTCTTTATTGACAACAACACTGTCTTCCTGTGCGAACGCCAATGTGAAGGCTGCCGAAAGGACAATGACTGTTAATAATAATCTTTTCATGGGTTATGAGGATTAAAAGAATTGAATTGTTTCACCTTGAATGTCGCTTAACAGTTTGTTTGCCAAACTGCTGGTGCCAAGTCGGAGCATAGTGTTGTTGAGCCACTGCTCGCCGAGTACTTCCTTCACGATGGTGTAATATTTCAGGGCATCTTCTACTGTCTTCATACCTCCAGCAGGTTTGAACCCAATCTGGATGCCTGTTTCCTCGTAGTATTCCTTAATGGCCTGACACATCACGTAGGCAGCCTCCGGTGTAGCAGCAGGTTCAAGTTTCCCAGTAGAGGTCTTAATATAATCTGCTCCTGCATACATGGCCAGGATGGATGCTTTCTTGATGTTGCTGGCTGTCTTGAGACATCCTGTCTCGAGAATGACTTTGAGCTTTCTCTCGCCACAGACCTCTTTCAGTTCGGCAATCTCATCGGCAACTGTTTCGTAATCGCCTGCCAGGAACTTACCTACTGACTGCACGATATCGATTTCTGTAGCACCGTCCTTCAAGGCAAGGGCTGTTTCTGCAATCTTCACTTCGATAAACGACTGAGAGGAAGGGAAGCAAGCGGCTACACAGGCAATCTCAACCTCCTCGTTCTCCAACGTATCGTGACAGATGGAGGCAAAACAAGGATAGACGCAGACGGTAGCGACATGACCCAGTTCGGGATATACATCGTCGAACTTATTGACTTTCTCTACGAAACGCATCACACTGTCTTCGCTGTCGTCTGTCTTCAATGTAGTAAGTTCCACACTGTTGAGCAGGAACTTCTTTACTGCAATTGTATTGTTTTCTTCGAGATGGTTGGCAAGCAAGGCTGCTACCTCTCGTTTCACTTGTTCATCGTCAAGCTCCAAGTTGTACTTGGCAAATGCTTGCTGGATTTTGTTGTCTGTTAGTTCCATATCGGATTGGTTTTTTGTTATTGGGCTTATTGACCTTATTCTTTATTCTTTGTATCCATGCAGATGGTCACAGGTCCGTCATTCACAAGGGCAACCTTCATATCGGCACCAAACTCTCCTGTAGCCACTTCCTTTCCTAAGTCGGCTGAGAGTTGCTGGCAGAATTGTTCATAGAGCGGAATGGTGATGTCGTGGCTGCCTGCCCTGAGATAGCTTGGGCGGTTCCCTTTCTTGTAGGATGCCCAGAGGGTGAACTGGCTGACAACCAGGATGTCGCCACCGATATCTAAGATAGAGCGATTCATCACTCCGTTCTCGTCGTCGAACACCCGCAGGTTCACCACCTTCTTGCTGAGCCACTCGATGTCAGTGCTGTCATCGGCATTCTCACACCCCAACAGTAGCAGATAGCCTTTCCCTATCTGTGCCCTGACCGTTCCGTCGATGGTGACGGAAGCTTCGCTGACTCGTTGTATCACTACTCTCATAATGCTTCCTTTATTATCTTTGCTTTGGCCTTGCCTACCACTTCTGCAATTGCTTCCTCGCTCGCTTCACGAATGCGTTTCACACTCTTGAAATGTTTCAGCAATGCGGTCTTCGTGGCGGTTCCTACGCCTTTTATCTGGTCTAATTCGGATGCTACCTGTGCCTTTGAGCGTTTGTCACGGTGGAACTGAATAGCATATCTGTGTACCTCGTCCTGAATGCGGGTAAGGAACTGGAAGAGTGCACTCTTCATCTCCACACCCACCGTGACGATTTGTCCGTCCTGATAGGTCAGCAACTCCGATGTGCGATGCTTACCGTCTTTCGCCAATCCTGCGATGGGAATCTGCAACTGCAATTCGTCCTCCACCACATGCTTGATAATGCCCATCTGTCCTTTTCCTCCGTCTGCTATAATGAGGCTGGGTAGTTCGCCTGCCTCGTCCATCAGCCGTTTGTAGCGCCGATACACCACTTCAGCCATTGATGCATAATCATCGGGGCCTTCCACCGTCTTGATGATGTATTTCCTATACTCCGATTTAGCGGGTTTGGCACGCTTGAACACCACACATCCCGCTACAGCCTCAGCACCTTGGATGTTGGAGTTGTCGAAACACTCGATATGAATGGGCAGATGTTCCAATTTCAGTTTCGTCTGCAGCTCCTTCAGCAGGTTGGTCGACCGCTGTTCTGGGTTGAGTTTCTCAGCTTGCTTGGCTTTATCGAACTTATACTGCCGCACATTTGCTAACGACAGGTCAAGTAGGTGCTTTTTATCTCCTCGCTGGGGAACAGTGATAAGGACATCTTTCAACTCCACCTCTAATGGGAAGGGCACGATAATCTCCTTAGAGTCGCTGTGATAGCGTTCGCGCATCTCTACGATACCCAATGCCAGCAGGTCCTCTGGCTCCTCGTCCATCCGCTTGGCATATTCGAAGGTGAAGGCCTGATTGATGCAGCCATTGGTAACGTGGAGATAGTTGATGAAGGCCGATTTCTCATCGTCTGCGATGGAGAACACATCGATATTGTGTTCGTGCTGAGCAATCACCTCGCTCTTCTCACAGAAAGCCAACGCAAGGTCGTACTTCCGCTTCAGCTCCTGTGCTTCCTCAAATCGCATTTCTTCCGATAGAATGGTCATTTTCTGGAGCAATGTCTCACACACCTTACGTGTATTACCCTTCAGGATCTCCTTCACTTCGGCCACACTTTCCATATATTCCTCCTTCGATTGCCATCCCACACAGGGTGCCTTGCAGTTCTTGATGTGGTACTCCAGACAGGTTTTGAACTTACCATTCTGGATTTGTTCGCTGGTCATCGCAAAACGGCATCGGCGGAGGGGATAGATGCGGTTGATGAGTTCCAACATGTTGTTGAGGGTTCCGGCATGGCTGAAAGGACCGTAATAGGTTCCCACACCTGGGAATATCTTACGGGTCTTGAACACTCTTGGGAACTCCTCGTTGGTGACACAGACTGACGGGTAGGTCTTATCGTCCTTCAGCAGGATGTTGTACCTCGGCTTGTATTTCTTGATGAGGTTGTTCTCCAGCAGCAGGGCATCTTCGTCCGTGGGTACCACCACGTAGTTGATGTTCTCTATCTTGCTGACCAGTATCTGTGTCTTCCGCGTCTGGGCGGTCTTATTGAAATACGAACTGACACGACGTTTCAGGTTCTTGGCCTTACCCACATAGATGATGGTGCCTTCGCCGTCGAAATACTGATAGCATCCTGGACTCTCCGGGAGTGCCAATACGATGCGTTTCAGTCGTTCAAGCCGTGTCACGTCGCTCATTTGTTTTACTTTATTGTTTCACGAGAAACGTTAGACAACCACTAGTGTTGTCAAGTCTATATCCTTGAACAGGTCGCGTCCATGCAATCCTTCATCCGTAATTTCTATGATGAAGTTCATATATACCTTTTTAGGTTTGAAGTGCTGAACAAGCTTATAGGTTGCCTTGGCAGTTCCTCCCGTTGCTAACAAATCATCGTGTATCAAGACGACATCATTCTCGTTTATCGAGTCCATGTGTATTTCAACGGTGTCAACTCCATATTCTTTCGAGAATGACTCTTTGATTACCGTAGCAGGCAATTTACCCGGTTTGCGTGCTAACACCACACCGCAACCTAATCGTCCGGCTAATGCTGCCGCCATGACGAATCCTCTACTTTCAACACCGACAATCTTGGTGATGCCTTTGTCTTTGTACAATTCATACATTTCGTCGAGCATGATTTTCATGCACTCCGCATCCTTAAACAAGGTGGTCACATCCCTGAACTGAATTCCCTTCTTCGGGAAGTCAGGGATGACTCTTAAGTGATCTAATAGATATTGGTTGTTCATATTCTTATATTTTAAACCCCTCTCAATCTCCCCCAAGGGGAGAAGATTCCCCTCCTTGGGAGGGGTTAGGGGAGGTTTCTCTTTCTTATCTCCCCATCAGCACCAGCATCACATTGATGTCGCAAGGCGATACGCCTGGGATGCGGCTCGCCTGCGCCAGTGTCTCCGGGTTGATGGCGGCGAGTTTCTGGCGGGCTTCGATGGTGATTTGGTTCATGTTCATGTAGTCGAACTTCCCCTGAATCTTGATATTTTCGAGCCGGAGCATCTTCTCTGCCACCATATTCTCGCGTTCTATATATCCTTTGTACTTGATGCGTATCTCAGCAGCCTCGAGTATTTCCTCTTTGCGCTCCTCTATCTTGTCCGTCTCGCTTTTGAGGGCCTTGATATGAGGGGTGAGGTTTTCGATGGTGACATTGGGGCGTCCCAACAGGTCTACCAACTTGCAGCCTCGCTCCAAAGGAGTGGTGCCGATTTGTGTCAGCGCATCGTTAATCAGCGCCGGCTTGATGGAGAAATGCTCTGCAAAGTCGATAAAATGCTCGATTTCATCGCGTTTCTTCTGCAGATACTGGTAGCGCTCCGTAGAAGCCAAGCCCAGTTTATAGCTGCGCTCCGTCAATCGCATGTCGGCATCGTCCTGTCGCAACAGGATGCGGTACTCGGCTCTCGAGGTGAACATACGATAAGGTTCGTCTACGCCTTTCGTCACCAAGTCATCAATCAGCACACCGATATAAGCTTCATTACGTTTCAGTGTGAAGGGTTCGCCACCACCACACTTGATGGCTGCATTGATACCTGCTATCAATCCCTGTCCTGCCGCCTCTTCGTAGCCCGTCGTACCATTTACCTGACCTGCAAGGAACAATCCTTCCACTACTTTCGATTCCAGGGTGTGGGTCAGTTGGGTCGGGTCGAAGAAATCGTACTCGATGGCATAGCCAGGACGGTATACGACCAAATTGCGCAGAGCAGGTATCTTCTTCAGTGCCTCTATCTGGATATCCATCGGTAGCGACGACGAGAAGCCGTTGAGGTACAGTTCATTCGTCGTTTCACCCTCTGGTTCCAAGAACAACTGATGTTCCTCCTTGTCAGGGAAGGTATGCAGTTTGGTTTCGATGCTGGGGCAATAACGTGGGCCGATGCTTTGAATCTGTCCGTTATAGAGAGGCGAATCGGGTAATCCCGAGCGCAGTATCTCGTGCACCTCCTTGTTTGTCTTGAACATCCAACAAGGCAATTGCTTCAGTCGTCGTGGTTCCGTCATGAACGAGAAGCGATGGAACGTGTCGTCACCTTCCTGAATCTCTACTTGCGAGAAGTCCACACTGCGTTTATCAATTCGCACAGGTGTACCCGTCTTCATTCTGTCGCTGCGGATACCCAAACGTGTAATCGACTCCGTCAGTCCTGTCACAGCTGGTTCTGCAATACGTCCACCCGCTATCTGCTTCCGTCCTATATGCATCAAACCGTTGAGGAAGGTTCCTGCAGTAATCACCACACATTTTGCTCGCAACTCTGCTCCCCAGATAGTGCGCACGCCGCAAACGGAAACCCCTCTCTTGTTCAATGGTCTTTGCACCCCTTTCGGTTCCCCCGTTATCGGGGGACAGAAACCCCCAAGGGGAGAAGATTCCCCTCCTTGGGAGGGGTTGGGGGAGGTTAATACTTCACACACCTGATCTTGCCAAATGTGCAGGTTGGGCGTATTCTCCAAAACCTCACGCCAAGCCCAGATGAACTTACCTCGGTCGCATTGTGCACGAGGGCTCCATACGGCAGGCCCTTTTGAGAGGTTCAACATGCGGAACTGGATGGAACAGCGGTCGGTCACAATTCCCATCATACCACCCAGCGCATCAATCTCACGTACAATCTGTCCTTTTGCGATGCCACCCACAGCAGGATTGCACGACATCTGCGCAATCTTGTTCATGTCCATCGTCACCAGACACGTCTTCGCACCCAGACGTGCGGCAGCACTCGCCGCCTCACATCCCGCATGTCCTGCTCCTACTACTATGACATCGTAATTAAAAGTCACCGTATTCTATTTTTAGACTGCAAAATTAGTACATTATTCTGAATTCACAAAATAAATACGTAAAAAACACACATAATATTGAAAATTCAATTCCCCATAACCAATTCCTCATAACCATTACAATAGGCCATTATACAACATCGTACCCTTTACCGTTAACAAGTACTTCTGGCGCGGATGTCGAGGTTTATCTGGATATAACAGACGGACATAACCTTCGGCAATGGCAGGGTTGAGGTGATATTCTATGAAGTTGGGCCTATGTTTCAATCCTGTCTTCTTCATGAGTTGAGAAACTGATAGTTCTTCGTAACCTATAACCTTTATCAATTCCAGAATCAACGGATTGGCAGTGTGTAACTTATCTTGTACTTGTTCGGGTACTTGTTCGGGTACTTGTTCGGGTAGCCGCCATTCCTCTGGTGGATTTACCAATAAATATCTGTTCTTTAGTTCGTTGGTTTCGCCCATCAGCAGGTTGTGGAAAAACAATTCAAGGAAATGACTATCTTGACTGATTCCCTTGGCTACATTCTTATAATTCGCCCTAACGAGCGCATTGCGAAAATACCAAGAGTGCTGTTCAAACAGCCGATTGTCGGTCTTGAACCCAATGGACTGCAGATATTTAATTGTGAAAACAGCCGTCGTACGGGTATTACCCTCACGGAATGGATGAATCTGCCAAATGCCAGAAACAAAAAGAACTAAATGTTTAATGACTTCTTCCATTGACAGACCTTTGTAATCGAACAGCTTCTCCTGCTCTATATCATAATCCAAAGCCATACGTAAGTCCTGCCAACGACCATAGAGAACGGTGTCACCTCTCAATACCCATTCCTTCTTAGTAATGTCATAGTCGCGAAATTTACCAGCGTGCTTGAACACGCCATCGAATACTGCTCTATGAATGGCAATGACACCAGCAACACTGAATGTAAACGAGTGTTCGTTGATAAGTTTTGTGATATTCGCTGAAACCCGATCAGCCTCTTCCTTCTCATCGTCGTCTTCGTCATGTTGGGTCTTTGAGACATAATAATGCTTTACCAACTTTTTAGCCTCATCGATGGTTATCTCACCCTCTATATGACGACGAGCAGTTTCCTTAAGGTAGTCCGACACCTTAAGGCCATCAACGGCTTGTAGACCTATTGCAACCTTCCAAGCTTCTGCGCGTTCACGCTTATGCGGTTCACTTGCTATGATATACTCGTCAAAATCCAAATATCCTTCTTTTTGTGCCATACTAGTGGTTGTTCCTATTCACATGCAAATTTAGTAAAAAAAATTGATTTAGAGCAGTCTCATTTACAAAAAGCCATGTAAAGTAAAAATATATGGCTTCAAAATGAGTATTTTCCAATTGATGATGTACAAATGGTTGGATTTATGTACTTTTGTGCCGAATATTCCAAGAACTTCAAAGAAGAGTTATGAAAAGAAAAATTCAGTGAATGCTTGCTGCCATCCTGACTATTTGCAGCACTAGTGTGGTGAGATCGTAATTCATTATCATTTCGGCGGCAAAGATACAAAATATATTTTAATTAAGAATTATGAATTATGAATTATTAAAACTACACGCAAGAAAAGCGATATTTTTTGTAAAAAAATACTCCCACCGCGAAGTGGGAGCATGCTTAAGTTTATTATATCATCTCCCTAATGGGAGACAGGGGATGACCTGAAGGCTTTTACTTCATCAGCCGGTAATCATGTCGCCAGGCTTCACGTCATCAATGGCTTCTACCTCTTCTACAGCGTTTTCTGCTTCTTCCACAGGTGTAGGGGCCCCTAAGGATTACAAAATTTCCCCTTAGGGGGGAACAAAACGGACCCCCCTCAAACCCCCTCTCTAACTCCCCCGAGGGGGAGGATAAAAAGAGACAGAAACTTAACAGATTATTAACTTGTCTGTTAACTCATCAAACTTAACAAACATGAGGCTCATATGCATATGTCGAACATCTTGTCATGGGGCAAAAGAAAAAAAGTAGGGTTTTAAGGGTGCGTTTTCAAGAAAAAAGCGTTATCTTTGCATCAAAGAAAATAAATAAGTGTCAGAACGTTCGAGTAACAGACAAGAAGTAGAGTCTTTTGAACACATCGTAAAGAGTCTGCGTGAGCGGATTAGGCAGGAGGCTATCAGCTATCTGCATGAGCCAGAAGAAGCAGAAGATGTGGTGCAAGAAGCATTGATGCGTAGTTGGATTGCACGAAAAAGACTCGGAAGTATCGATGAATTGCCGGCTTTTGCCATGCGGACTGTCAAAAATCTATGTATCGACAGGCTTCGCAGACAGAGCAATCGTAGGCAGACATCGACAGACCTTCTTGTCGTCAGTGATGAGGCTCCTACGGCTGACACGAAAATGATGCTACAGGAACAGCAAGCGTGGATGATGAAGTGCATGATGCAATTGCCGCCAAGTTTGCGAGGCGTACTCCAGATGAAAGGCATTGACGGACTGTCCTATCAGGAAATCGCAGCCATCCTGGGCACCACAGAGGCAGTTGTCCGCTCAAAGATGTCGAAGGCAAGGCAGAAGTTATGGACCCTTTACAGAAGCAGAAAATGAATACAAACGAACAGAACGCAAGAATCAATCAGTTGTTGAAGCGCTACGACGAAGCCAAGACAACCGATGCAGAGGAGGCAGAACTCGCTGAGTTCTTCCGCACCTCTACTGAAGTTCCTGAGCAGTGGCAGGACTATGCAGTGCTGTTTAGTACCCTCGAAACTGCTGACACCTTATTTAAAGATAAGGAAAGCGTCACTCGTCCCAATAGGATAAGTCTATGGTGGGCAATTGGGATAGCGGCTACTATCATTGTGGTTGCAGGTCTCTTCTTATGGAGCAACAACACGATTGAAGAGGTGTTGCCCAATCGTTCGAGGATGAATTCTTTCTTACCAGCACATGACTCTATAGAATATGTGGCAGGTCATCTAGAACCAGTTGCGATACATAAAATGACGAATGAGATGGTGTCAGTAAAGGAAGCCACTATGGTCCAGAACAAAGGATGGGACAGACAGCTAAGGGCAAAGTTTTTTGAACAGTTGCCGGAATTGATGTATACTGACCGCAAAGTAGAATGTATAGGTGAAGCCTGTGAGGACAGGAAAGGTGTATATCTGCCCCTCATTAGGGATGCAAGAATCACAGCTGACAACTCGACGGTAGATGCTTTGATCACAGAGTTCCTAAAAGCAGCTGTTTCTGCTGATACGTTTGTCAGTTTTGAGGATTCGCTGCGGTATATGGCTTTTATCTATGGAGGAAGAGTGATCCAAACACGTCCCTATCCAAGCGATTACTTCGATTGGGAGTTAGAACGGAAGAGTGTGTTCGATTTTCTCGTATCCGACACAGCTACTTCTGCCTGGTGGGCAGAAATGCATGTCTATCCCAACACCATCTATAATACCAAAGCTGAACTGCATATCCACTCTGTTGATAAGTTCTATGCGAAAAGCGGCATCGAGATTCAGAAAGACCGCCAATATGTGCTGGAAACGGCTGGAGATACAACAGGGAAGTAAACCTCAAATAAGAAGAGATATCAAATTGAAGAGAACCAATCACCAAAACTGACCGAAAATGAAGACAAGAAACTTGATACAGATATGGGCAATTGCTGTGATGCAGCTGATGGCTCCTTGCACCATCTTGGCAGACGGTTACGATGAATATAAGCAAAAGATGAGTGTCCATCCTTCGCTGCAAATGACCCTTGTTGACTCAATGCATGGGGGAAGAATCGCAGGTCCTGGGAAAGATTGCAAGATTCTGAGTCAATCAGAAGGGTCTATTACCTTTGAGGTGGATGAGGACTTAGAGATACTTGACCTACCTTATTTTAGTTATAAAGATGCTCCCAAAGTTTGTATTAAAGGGACTTTGCAGCGTTTTCAAATACCCGAATCAGAATTCAATGTTGTGGCACATAGCCTTGAAGGCGAGCTGATGTTATTTGGTTCGGACGCATTCTATCGTACATTGGTGTATGCATACGCCTACCATCAGCCGATGGTGATTTCACCTGATATGATTTGGTTGCTCATCAGCCAGAGTTTTGGGGAACATGTCAGCTTAAATGCCGAACAACTCCGCTCACAGATTGTGAATCATGAGGGAGAAATGACAATCCGGGTGAAGTCTCCGTCTAACAAAAACCTACTCAACGAAAAGGATGTGGATTGGGACAAACTTTTCAATCAGTTTGAGAAGCAAATAGCAGATAATACCAAGGGCGATATTGCTAAGACCCTCATATCAGACTTCTCGACAACAGGGCGCACAGAGCGGATTGTATCACAGGTTACATTAATGAATGCCACAAAGCCATATTTTAAATATGAAGTAGTTGGTTTTATCTGTGGTATCCCAAGTATTACCCTGCAAGGTACTGCGGAAGACTGGCAGAAAGTGTTAGACAAGACGCGAGCACTTGAGAAATATGGAATCAGTTGGTGGACAAAGCAGCTGGAGCCTATCTTACAAGAGTTTGTGAACGCCGCCAAAGGACACCCCAACAGCAAATTCTGGAAAGATATTGTGATGGAGGACCGTCCTGACCGTATACGGGGAATGGGATGTCTGCAAGATGGGAAGTCAACAGAATTCGACGGTTGGTTCTTGAAGCTGTTCCCCAACATGGAAAAAAAGACAGTGCTCGAGAAGACTACTTTTAATGACCGCACGAAGTCAGAATTGGTAAAGGTACCGTTCAAATTTGTTCTTGAGGATTTACAAGGAAATGAAATCAAGAAATATGATATGGAAATCATTGCAGGTATCATTGGCGTGGAAAAAGACGAAAAGACTTCCCCTATGATACCAAAAATGGGATGGATTGTTCGTAAGGTTGATGCAGAAGCAGAGAAAATAGCGAGAATTACCGAAATAGCTAACACACACTATAAAGTACTGCCTGCCGAGAAAGTGCTGCCTTTACTGCAAAAAGTAAAGCATCTCAAACAACTCAAAATAACGTTTGAAGGCAAAGTGGAGCTACCCAGATGGATGGACGATATGCAAATCGATGTCTTCATGATTCATAATGACATCAGTAAAGAAGACGAGGCTGCGCTCAAGAAAAGATTCCCCAATCTACAAATTATCAAAGGGTCTTTGCGCCCTGAAGACATTTTGCAGATGGAGTAACTCCTCTGCATAATCATCACATCATAAGTAGGAGAAAAAGACTTAACTATAGTTTACGTATTTCATCCCAAAGGAGAAGTTGTTCAATATTTCATTAATAAATTGTGAATCAGATGATGAAACGAATACTTTTACCAATACTTCTTAGTTGCCTTTTCGGTTGTCAACTGAAGGCACAGACAACAGAGTGTAAAATTCTCAATCGTACTGACGGAGCCATCACTTTTGAGGTGGATGAAGGTCTGGAGGTTATACAGGAGGAGTACCCTCGTCGTCATTACCCACCAACAGTCACGATAAGGGGAATGTTGCAAGCAATGCAAATACATGAATCGGATTTCAATGTTGTTGGGCACGGCATTCCTGACAGCATCCAGTATATGGGCGAAGATGCGTTCTATCGGACATTGGTGCGGGCATACGCCTATCATCGTCCTTTGGTACTTTCGCCTGATATGATTTGGTTGCTCATCAGCCAGAGTTTTGGCGAGTTTGTCTCTAAAAATGCAGAGCAACTCCGCTCACAGATAGTGAGTCATGAAGGACAAAAGGAGATAAAGGTTTATTCGAAGCACGAACTGCTCACCGACAAGGATGTGGATTGGGACGACATCTTCAATCAGTTTGAGCAGCAGTTAGCTGCAAACACCAAAGCCAATATTGCCAAGACCATCACAGCTGACTTTACCACAACAGGGCGCACAGAGCGGATTGCATCGCAAATTACACTGATGAGTGCCGTGAAGGAATATTTCAAATACGTGGTAGGATACACGGTTTGTGGTATTCCCAGCATCACACTGCAAGGAACGGTAACAGATTGGGAAAAGGTACTGAAGAAGACGCAGGCATTGGAGCAATATGGAATGGGTTGGTGGACCAAACAATTGGAGCCTATCTTACAAGAGTTTGTGAACGCCGCCAAAGGACACCCCAACAGCAAATTCTGGAAAGACATCGTGATGCAGGATCGTCCTGATCGTCTGCGAGGAGGAGGATGTAATATTTATGAAAGGCCAACGAACCTCGATGGTTGGTTCTTGAAGCTGTTCCCTGATGTGGAGAAGAAAACGGTGCCTCTGGCCGTTCCTCATAATCAGAATATGAAGTCGGAGCAGGTGAGAGTTCCATTCAAGTACATCATTGAGGACCAACAGAGAAAGGTGCTCAAGACCTACGATATGGAAATGATTGCAGGTTTCGTGGGAGTGGAGGAAGACAAGCAGACCTATGCCCTGACCCCTAAGATGGGATGGGTTGTACGCAGAGGAAACGAAGAGGAAGATGCGATTGCGAAAATAACGAATATAACGAGACAGGACTACTACATACTGCCAGCAGAGGAAGTGATGCCTATCCTACAGAAAATCAAACATGCAGAATACCTCCAACTATCGTTCAAGGGCAAGGTGGAATTGCCTGACTGGATGGACGATATGCAGATAGACCACTTTACCATTTATAACGACATTACTGCAGACGAAGAGAAAGCTCTCAAAAAGCGATTCCCCAAAATGGAGATAAAAAGGGAGAAGCACTATCGAGATTCTGTTGTCAAATTCATCAAATAGAAATACTATTAATGTTTAGCTGTTAAACCTAATAAATGGCTGATAATCAAGCCAAAAGAGAATCAATCACTAAAACTGACGGAATATGAATGCAAGAAACTTAATACAGATGTGGGCTGTTGCTGCTATGTTGCTGATAGCTCCTTGCACCATCCAGGCAGATGGCTACGAAGAATACAAGCAGAGGATGATGGATTATTACGGGTTGAAACTGAGCTTTCCTGAAAAGATGACAGATGAGACGGTATTTCCTAAGAATGCTAGTTTTGGTTACAACTTTTTCTCTTTTGCTGACATGAAAGAATCAGGCGGTAATATCCCCAATTTCGAAGGAGGGTTGTTCATCCGGCTCGACGAGGGTTGCTACGTCATCATGGACGGCCTGTCCTATGCTCAGAAACCACGACCTGATCACGAAGCCCCCATCGATGAAAACACCATCAAGTATCATCGTCCTGCTTTTGACGGCGATATGTTAAACAACTGCGGCCTGCCTTGGTTCCATATTGACCATGAACCTTCTGTGCTGAATAATCAGGAACTGATGAAAAAGATAGAGGATGCTCGCAGCAAATATATCTTATTCTCAGAGAACAACAAACTGCAAAAACAAACAAATTCTGACAGAGCATCAATCGTACAGATTCCCTATCTCGATAAAATCTATTGTGGCACAGATTTCTTTCTGCGTGATTCGGCAACCATAGCAAGCGGTAAACACAGCAACAACGAGACACTCAATAAGGAGATTTGGGGAAAGTGTGACAAATGCTTCGGCATAGATTTCTATCGTGCTGACCGCTACATGTCTGTCAACATGCTGGTGTTTATCGATAGTAAACGCGGCAAACCTATCGAAAAGTATGTAGAGCAACTTGCCCAGTACATCTACTTCGACCCGAATTTCAAGTACGAATAATAAACTAACGTGAGTTCGACGAATTATAATTCATTGAAAATTTGGTAATTAGCGATATTTTCAGTACCTTTGCAGTGACGAAACAACAAATGTTCACTAAAAGATATCGCTAATGTTTACCGAGGACAAAGTTACAGAAATTTTTT
>JAFXNA010000018.1 GCA_017529865.1 Bacteroidaceae bacterium | reverse complement strand
TTCATCGAAGAAAACACCCATTTGCCAAAGTGTGTGACAGACGGAAAAGTACAGGGGCGCAGCGTCATTGAGATGGTGGTTGAGAAGGACGGAACGTTATCGGATTTCAAAGTCGTTCGTTCACTCCACAAAGACTGTGATGCCGAAGCCATCCGAGTCCTCAAAACAATGCCGAAATGGAAACCAGGTAAGGTATGTGGAAAACCTATACGTGTGAAATACACCGTACCTGTGCAGTTCAAGAAACCAGTCAGCCAAAAGTAATTTCGACGAAGATACTTTGTATCTTCGAAAAAAAAAGTGAAAAAAATCATTAACATTTGATGGGGTTATGCGTATATAGGGCAGATGACGTCAAGAGAATTTGAGCATATTGCGCTTGGGGTGAGGCCGCAGTTGATGCAAATCGCAATGAGATTCTGCCGCGACAAGGATGACGCGGAAGATATCGTGCAAGAGGTGATGTTGCGGCTGTGGATACGACGAGAAGAGCTGGGGCATAATGTTACTGCGCTTGCGTGCAAGGCTACACGGAATCTGTGTGTCAGCTGGTGGCGCAATCGGCAAGTGAAACGTATTGTTCCGCTTGTGGATGATATGCTCGTTGATGAAAGCACTCCAGTTGACAAGCAGCTGATAGCAAATGAGCAGATGGAGCAGCTCCAGCAATGCATAGAGCAGTTAACGCGATCACAACAGCGGCTCATCAAACTGATGTTGTTCGATGGACTTAACGTTCAGGAAATAGCTACTATAACAGGACTAACCCCGAGGTCGGTAAGCTCAATCCTATCGACAGCGAAACGGAAGATGATGGAAGCGATGAAATAATGGTAAATGTTAAATGGAAAATATAATGGTGAAACAAGAACTGATTGATAAATATCTGGCGAACGAGACATCGAAGGAAGAGGAGCGGCAACTACGACGGCTACTCATGGAGGTTCCTGTGGCAGAACGCAGCAAACAAGAAGCAGCATTGCTGCTGATGCTGACCCCTATGCAGGTGGAGTATACCGAGGATATCTTGTCAGAAGACTATTCAAAGGAATACTTCTCGATTCTCCAACATCGACGCACTTGCTATTGGCGTTATGTTGCCCTTGCAACCCTTGCAGTTGCTGCTTCTGTGGTGCTGGTGGTGCTGTTTGGTTGGAATTATGACACAGAGCCTTCAGAGCAGCCGAAGCAAGCAGAAGCTGTCTCGCAGCAAATACCGACTGAGAAGGAGATGACAAAGAAGACCATTCAGACCAGCCCCCTCCAACTCCCCCAAGGGGGAGAGAACCAAAGGGGAAATAGTCACCATAAGCCGACTACATCTTCTAGTTATTATTCCCCTCCCTCGCAGGGAGGGGCAAAAGGGGTGGGTCTCGACCCTCACTATGCTTGGGCACAATCGCTCATCAATTCCTATCATGAAGACGAAGCGTTTTCGAAGTCGATAGCGATGAAAGACAAAGAGCCTTCTCTCAAGGAAGGTATAGAGGTTCCAACTTCAGAAGTTGGGACAGAATGGGCTGCCAACGATATTCATAAGGATATGACTACTATCAAAGCTAAAGGTGAGCGATTGAGAAAACGAATTGAAGAACTGCAAAATTGATAATACAATGAACAGGTATGTAATAATAGTTATTGGTTGGTGGTTGATGGTTATCGGGGCAAAGGCACAAATCAATCCAGAGATTGAGGCGCTGATGGCTTATGCGGATTCGATGAAGAATGAAATAACGTTTATTAATCCATCCGCTATGATGAGGTTCGACGTGGGACGCTCTGGGCTTGAATGTCAAGGCCGAATATCGTTTCAATATTCGTATGTTAAAGGTATTCCTCGTCACCAAGAAAACCCTGAAAGAATAGCCATACAGAAGCAAAAGGGGGAGGAAATGCTGGAGCGGATGCTTCAGACATTGGATCGCCTTTCCCGAAAATCTATCGAAGCGACTCATTGGGAAATACATGGACAAAATGCCGACACACTCAACTATGCCATTTATCTGCGTCCAGGTTCGAGTATGTTTTCGCTACGGAATTCCACGAACCCCAGACTAAGTCCCAGTGCAGGGTTCGGTGGGGAGTATATCAACATGAATTATACTTTTAATAGCGAGTTACCATATTATTATGAGAGAACCTACAAAAAGGATGAAGAGACTGGTAGGGATATTATCATCGTCGATAGTTCTGCTGTTGCCTCAAGGGATTTTGCCAATGCGACTCTTAATTATACCTATTATTTGGATTCTACCTTAATCAACAATCCCAATGAACGAAATGTGCAATATAGTGCTTCACCGTTAAGAAGTGATGTTTATTGCGATGCCATCGCAGAGGCGTTCAACCGACCTGGAGTCACGATGCGCAAAGTACATTATTACCTTATGGAAGGGAAATATGGTACATATAGTCATACTGATGTAAATGGAGTATATAGAAGTCTGTCATATCCTTTTGTCACAGAGAATGATACCTATGGATTGCACTACATTATCCAGTCGAAAGATGTGGCCGAGGCGGTGATGCGAGACTATTGGAAGGCGACAGTCGATTACATGATGGCGCACCCTCATGAGGATTGTCATGCCATCAATCCCTACCGTTTAAGTTTCGACAACAGTCCACAAACGATTTTTTATGGACAGCATGCATTTCTTTCCTATCCATTAGGGTGGAACACAACCAGCCGTCCTGATGTCTTTGAAGTACGAACAGCATATAGCAAAGGGTATTATCATATATTATTGTTAAAAACAGATGGGGATAGCTTTTTTGATTTGCCAGATGGGTGGGAAACTATCCGCGACTATGATAATGGAGAGGTTACGTATTATGAGGAAGATAGGGAATAAAACAGACCCCCTCTAACTCCCACTCTAAGGGGAGGAAGGTGAATGGTAAATTATATATTTTAAATGGTAAATTATAAATGATGAAAAGATTATTGATTATAATAATTGCGGTTTTATGTTCTTCTCTTTCTATAAATTCTCGCCCTTTCAGGGAGAACGGAGAGAGGGTCTATACGATAAAGGTTCGTGGTGTCAGTTTCCAGATGGTGAAAGTCGAAGGCGGTATATTTGATATGGGTCCAGAACAAGAACAGACTTACCGAACTCATTCTCCTTATGGTTTGGAATTCTTGACGCATGAGGAGCGAGTCAACTCCTTCTTCATCGGACAGACAGAAGTGACTCAGAAGTTGTGGAAGGCGGTGATGGGGCGTAATACATCCAAGACAGACCTACCTTATGTCGGCGATTCTTTGCCTGTATTAGACTTGAACTATGAAGGATGTATCGAGTTCATCGACCGCCTCAACCAACTGACCAAGCTTCGTTTCCGTTTGCCTACTGAAGCCGAATGGGAGTTTGCTGCTCGTGGAGGTCTCAAGAGCAAAGGCTATCGGTTTGCTGGAAGCGACAATATAGATGATGTTGCATGGTGGGGAGGGGGTCATGCAGGAAATCGTATCCATGCTGTAGCAACCAAGCAGCCAAACGAATTGGGACTCTATGATATGAGTGGGAATATTGATGAACGATGTAGTGATGAAGTTGTCATGTGGGACAATTATCGGAATGAAGTGATAGCCTTCGGGCAACGTGTCGATTCTGGCGAAATATATGTAACACGAGGACACGCCATTCGAGGAGGCGGAATGCAAACAAATGAGGCCAGTCGATGTACTGTGACATCACGTTATGTTTTCGACCCCCGACCTGCAGGTCTTCGTCTTGTATTAGACACATCAGACAGCGATAAGGGCATCTATACCATCAAGAACGAAGACGGAGTGAAACTCGACTATATCAAGATGACGGAGTCGACCGTAGCCCTTACCTATAATGAGAAGCGCGATGCTGATATTTCAGGAACGTTGCACATCCCTGCGATTGTCAGCATCAAGGGACAGCAATACAAAGTGACAACTATCGGCGACAAAGCCTTGAGCAACAATCCCCGCTTGAAAGCCGTCTATATTCCTGCTACAGTAAATCGCATCGGACAACAGGCCCTTACGAATTGTGATAACCTGGAACAGATAGTGGTCGATGGGCAGAATTCTGTGCTTGATTCGCGAGAAGGTTGTAATGCCATCATCGATACCGACCGTCGTATGGTGGTGCGAGGATGTAAAGCGAGTACTATTCCTGAAGGAATCCGTCATATCGGACCTTATGCATTCTATCAATGTCAGTCGCTTACAAGCATCCAACTGCCTAAAAGTTTGATAAGCATACGCGAATACGCATTTACAGGGTGTCGTTCTCTGGTTTCTGTCATGCTACCTCCTAACTTGATAATCATTGATAAGTATGCATTTGCCCATACAGCTATCAAGTCAATAGACATCCCGGAAAAACTATTACAAATCCGTGATGGAGCGTTCTTTGAAACTCAGATAGATGAAGTCACGATTCCTACTCCAGTAGATTATCCAGAGAAATACTATGTGGGTGATTTCGCTTTTTATCGGATGGGGCATCAAACCATTATCAATTATGACAAAGCAAAAGCTTTAGTATTGGGAAAATATTATGCAAAAGGACAGAAAGGCAATATGCTTTTTCTGCATTATAGTCTCAATTCTAAAACTATTTTAGGCGAACTGACGGAGCAAGACCCGATAGGACTGTATCACTTGACGAAAGTCACCTATGATGACGGAACAGCAGAAACTGTACCCGATTTCGAGCAATACAAATACTGTGCCCGAGCTATTACATTAACAGCGAAATCCGAACGTGCCGATGATGGGGCACCAACACTACAGTTCTATGACAACGATCCAGGTATTGTATTCCGTCACACTGGCAATGTGCCGAGAGATAAAAATGAGCAAGGTCTTAGAGTCTATGATAGCGATCAGAGGCATTTTACCTTGAAGTGGTTCAATAGCAATCGTGCAGAGTCGGAACTCTTCCCACGAAACAAGTTCATCAACGAACTCTATGATGCTAAGGATGGTGTAGATCCCGATGTTAGGCGAATGGTGGATATGCTCGAATCTTATTCAAAATCCTCCTCTGAGGAAAGGGACCGCGAAGTGGTAGAGGCGTATGATTTTACAGGAGTCTGGCTTCGCGTTGGCATCATAAAAATGCGCAATGGAGTGATAGAGAAGTTCTTACCAACCCTTGAAAACCAGAAATACAAACTGTTTGACCAGCAGAAGGTTGTGGATCTTTACATAATGTATTGCGAAACATCGTCTAGATATACAGAGGAAGTGGCATACCATCTCACCACCCGTATTCGCCCCTTCCGTTACGACAGTAGCGCACAAACACTGACAGAAGGCAAACGTACGACTCACATAGATTGGAAAGCATCAGATACCTTCCTGTTGCCATATGCCACAGAGGATGACGGTACTGAATATGCCGAACTCTATGAGTATTCCCAATTGCCAGAGCGAATAACAAATATCTTTGCAAGTAAAAACAAAGTACAACCATATAATTGGAGAATATGAAACGAACATTTTTAGTATTATTGGTGCTGTTTGCAACCTTGTTCGCAACCGCACAAGACTTCACCACTGAGATGAAAGAAGATACCACGCATTACAATCCTGTCTGTGTGGCCAATGATACTATCTATTGGTCACAGATGTCCAAGTGGCGTGCGTATTACCTGCAGAAGCGGGCACCTGTATGGAAATTGTCGGAAAAAGATAGTAAGAATTTTGATGCTAAGACTCGTACCTTTGCTGCTGACCCGCGAACAACAGCAATGCAAGTAGATTTAATAAGATATGTTTTACAGCAGATTGGAAATAAGAAACTGAAGGCACTCATAAAGGAGAATCCTAAAGCCTTCGTTCTTGTATCTTTGTTCATCAACAAAGAGGGAAACATTGACAATACGATGATTACTTTCAGTTGTGACGATACGATTGTCGGTAATGAAACTATCTATAACTTATTAAAGAACGTGAAGTCGAAATTCAAGTTTCCACACTATCGTGAGTTGATAGATAGGTATCCTTATCCGAATGGAGAGACCCAAGTTTCTTTTCCTGTCAGTTCGAGAAATATTGAGCAGTATATCGGAGGATAGGTGAAAGATTGAAAGATTATTTATGGCCAGATAAAAAATGATAATGAAAGCGAGAATTATTGTTCTGATATGTGTAGTAGGCATATTGGTGTGTAAGGCACAGACGGAGAATCCGCAGGGATTGTATCGCCTGCAGCGCTTTGGCTATGACGGCAGACATCCTGACAGAGAGGCTCCGTTTGAGCAGTATAAGTATTGTTCTCCGATAGCTACTCTGACCGTTTCAGTACTCAACCGTAGTGGGTCGAAGTTAAACCTGAATATGGGCGTAAACGACAAAGAACCACTGTTGTTTACGGGACAAAGAGCACGAGGAGAAGACGGACGAGAGACACAGGTTTACGACAGCAACAAGGACCATTTCACCATGCGATGGTATAACTCCACCAACAACAGTGCGATTTTTCCTCCCAATGAATTTATTGACGAATTCTACGATGCAAAGAAAGGGATCGAGGATGATGTGCGAAAGGTATTCGACATGCTTGAAACTCCTGTTTGTAAGGCATCGAAGAAACGAACGGTGGAAGGTTGTTGGAGATGTGTTGGGTTGGTGAAAGAGATGGAGGGAAAGCGTGTAATCAGTAGCATACTAGGGCTGTACGACCAGCAACCGCAATATTACATATTTAAAGGTAATGATGCGCTACTCATGACCTATAACTACAGTTCTGGCTCCAGATATGCAACCCAGTTGACATTGGCACCATTTCTACAACCGAAAAAGAATCAGATAAATATACCAGGCGTGGAGTACACCATCGAATGGATTGACGATAGTACCATCATCCTTTCTTATTCGGGAATGTTAGACGTCACAACTTCAACCTTGTGGGTACGTTCGTTCTTCCCTTTCCAATTAGACGAGATATTTTATAATGATTAATCGTGTATAGTATAGCAATTCAAATGTGTTGATTACATAATAGGTGTCTTAGTTAATATACAAGAGTAATTTTACGTTCTCGGTTTGATTCTAGATAGAACGAGATAAATAATGCAAGGTTTCGAGATGAAACTTTGCATTGTTCTAGTTGTCAGTCAAAAGTCAACCTTATTCAGGAAAAGACAGAACGTTGTCATCACTGTCATTGTCATGACTGTCATTAAGGATTTCGGATTGGTTTTTTATGCCATATAATATATATTATTAAATAATATATATTATATGAACATTTTTTCGTGTTCAAAACTCTTAATGACAATTGACAGTCGTGACAGTCGTGACAGCGCGTGATTTCACTTCGTGCAAAATGCTACGCCTCAATAATGCTCAAGTAAACTTAGAATTATGTTCGGCTTAATCGCATTTTTTTGCAGCCCTTAAGGGTTACAAAATTTCCCCTTAAGGGGAACAAAAATAAAAACCAAACCCCTCTCTTATTCAATGGTCTTTGCACCCCTTTCGGTTCCCCCGTTATCGGGGGACAGAAACCCCCAAGGGGAGAAGATTTGTACTCCCCTCCTTGGGAGGGGGCGGGGGAGGTTCACAAATAATTAACAAATTATTAACTAACTAAAAAACTTAACTAACTATGGTAGAAAGTACAGGTTCGTTTTTTCGCATTTCTTTGGGTGGATTTAAATCTTTTTTCTTATCTTTGCGTCATAATAAATGAAAAAGGGTAATAGGTTGTCAGGTCATTAGGTTATCAGACCTCAAAACCTCAGGACCTCAATACCTCAAAACCATAGAAGTGAACAGATGCAGACAGCAGAACAGACAGCCTTCGTCGTGAGCTCAGGCCGAACGGCGGACAGAGTGAAGGAACTGGAACGAATCATCGGTCTTAAACAAGATTGGTTGTTCCGTTTTGCTTACCTGCGTGTGGGAAAGCGAGAGGATGCAGAAGACATTGTGCAGGATGTGTTGCTGAGGCTATATCGTTCGAAGGAAAGGCTGACGCATATTGATGATGTGGAGCGTTATTTGGTTCACGCGTTGAGGAATGCCTGCATCGATTACATCCGTCGACGGCCTCCTATCTTGATGACGAGCTTGGAGGGGGCTGCACAGATCGCTGAGGACAGCGAAGCAGACAAAGAAATCCGTGATGAATATGAACGTATCAACAGATTGTTGCAGACAATTCCCACAGAACAGGCAGAAATCGTCAGGTTGCATTGCACTGATGGACTGACCTTCCGACAAATTGCACAAGTGCTGGAGATACCTGAAGCCACAGTGAAATCAAGATACAGATATGCAATAGATAAAATCAGAAAAGCCTATGAAGACGACGAATGACATAGAACAACTCCTAAAACCTAAAGCGACATATCATGCTTCGCCTGGCTTGAAAGAGCGAGTGGTGGAAGAAGCGGTGAAAACGGCTGCATCAAAGCGTGGGAACAACCAGAAATGGTGGTGGATGGGCATTGCTGCATCGCTGCTGATTGTGGCGGGTGTGGGATGGATGCTCTTAAATCATAAGGAAACTAAAGTGTCGAAAAGCGGAGAAAGGATGGCAGAGAAAGGAAGTCAGATGTTGACTGATTCATCAGCTATTAATCCTACCGCGCCCTTATTAATGGAAGATACAAAACCTGATACTCCACTTATGGCTCAAGTTACAGAGTCACCAAAACCGCGAAAACATGTAAGGCGGCAAACTGTGCCCCATAAAACTGCTGTCGAGGTCTCCCATCAAGAAGAATTGTTGGAAATGGTTGAAGAACGTGCAACCCCAGTTGATGTGCAAGATAATGACGAGTTGGAAGCCATGTTGAACGCGATGCAACAACCTCAATCGAAGATGTCGGAAGAGGAGGAATATATGCACATGAATGTCAGGGTGTTCACAGCCAACATCCGGATTCGGAACAAACAGGATAGTAATTAGTTTAAGGTCAAGGTTATAGTGAAGGTTGAATATATGAAACGAACAATATACATATTATTGGTATTTGCATTCAGCTACTTCCAATTGAAGGCACAGGTTGCGTTGGCGGATATTGACAGCCTATACCGATTCTGGGAAAAATACCGCATGCAGTATAATGTTGATATGATTTACCAGAATATACCCGATGTGGGACTGCTCAAGCAATACAAGTTCGATATCAATTGGTATGAAGTATTTGACGACAGCATAATGAATGCAAAAGGTATCAGGCTACATGGGGTCGACAGGGAGTACGAAGAGAGAGTGCATACTGTCGATAGGCAAACCATCGCAACCGTTGATGCCCTCATGGATAAAGCGAAGGAGTGTGACAAATGGGAAAGCAGTATGGGCAGGAAGGATACCATGATGTACTCGCTGGTATTTGCCAGCGCTGACGCTCCCATACCGCTTAACGACAAACATAACACGACGGTGGATGCTGCTGAATACCTGACTTTTACCCACCATGCTACCAAGAAAAACGAAAACAGCTTTTCTGTGTTGAGCCAAGGTTTTATGTTCTATTCCTGTCTGCTTGACTCAATCAGGCAGAACAGTCTGCATTTCGACATTGCGGAACTGCTTGGGCGGCTCAGTCCCATATTGGAGCAGTCCGACATTGAATGCAGAAGCATTTACTTGTCGCATAGTTCTGACATGTGGAGGCATTCTGCACATATGATTTATGTGGATTTAGATGAGGAACCATGTGGTAAGGGTGAAACAAATGGCTTTGTTTTTACCATACAGGACGATAAACAAGCCGATGAGGTGCTATCGAAAATAAAGGAAGTCATTCTGGAGTATACGGCTACCCACTTCGACTTGCCATACATCTATATTCCGAATCGAAAATGGGGAGGACAGGCTGAAAGATTGTTCTATGCAACCAATTCTCGCTTTCCCCAGTTCGACGAGAATACGCTGAAGCTTGATATCATGATGGGCGATTTGGGGATGCAACATAATTTGTTAGTTGCTGTAACACAGGGGGACCGCTTGTTGCCTGTCAATTGGATCCAATATAGCAGGATTGTTGATGGAAATGAAGTAAGAGTCAGATAAGAAGATTTAGAAGAATGTAAAAATGAGTGAAACAATAAAATGTAAAGATTGATGAAACGATTATTGATTATAATGACTGTCGGCTGTTGGCTGTTGTGCCCTGAGCTTGTCGAAGGGTTGTGCGCGAAAGGTCAAAATACAATAGAAGCCTCCGACTATGAGTTGCGTAACCCCATTGTGACTCCGATGGACGCCAACGAGTTCAACCTATTGTTACGGCCTTTTAAGTTGGAAGCAAACGAAAAAAACACCATCCTCACGTTCTACCACCTCTGCAAAACGAACGAGGAACGTATCGAAGTGGCAAACGAGGAGACCGTCATCATGGATCCACGGACAGGTGTTCAGTATCTGCTCAGAGGTATCATCGGCTGCGATGCGAAGCTGAATTGCAAGAACATTGTGCACAACTTGAAAGGTAAAGTGCTGAAATTCCAGTTGGAGTTTCCTCCGCTTCCTCGCTATACGCAGCGGATATGCCTATATGGATTGCCCGATTTGTTTGACGAGACTACTCAATATCAGAAACACACTTTCACGTTGAGCGAACTGTACGACATGAAGCAATATGAGACGAAACGTGAGAATGAACCGACGTTGCTGGCCTTGGTATCATATTTCACTGGGAAGCCAGGCATCAAGGTGGGATGGTATTCAAAGGAATTGCCTCCCAAGCAAAAACCGAAACTGACTTTGGAGCCAGAAGGTTATGAAAGTCAGAAAGTCGAAACATGGCCACACTATTCGAATCCTATCCGCATCCAGCCATATTTCACAGAAGAGCCAAACACCAAATATGCAGCTTGGTTCACAGCGGAAGCTACCTACATCGCTTATATCGACTGCCGCAGAGCAAATCAAACCTCCCGATATTGTTTTTCTCGTGGTTCGTATATACAGGCTGACGGTGGAGACCAGTTAACACTCATTTCTGCAGAAGGTTACCCCATGAGTAAATATTTTTATTTGGACGGAACCTCAGGCGACTGCATTGCGTTCATCTTGAAATACCCCCCAGTACCCCTTACAACGCAGAATGTATCAATTCTCATCGATTATTCAAAGGCTGCCACACTTCCCGTATCAGAGTTGTTGGCGAACCAGTATCTTGTGCAACCTTTTAATAGCAAAGTAGTAAAATGAACAGGCATGTAATAAAGGTTATTGGTTATAGGTTATTGGTTATAGGTATTTGCCTTTTGCCAAATGCAGTTTATGGCCAGTCGCTCGGAGAGGGCTTGACGAATCCTAAGATTGAGGCGCTGAAGGATTTCTTTCAGTCGTATGGAATAAGAATTGATCCCAGATTCGTAAACGCAGGAAGTCGGCGGAATGGTGACCATGAACTTCAATTGGATTACCGTTTCGCTGAGTCGGTTTACCCAACCGTTCATCCTGTAACAGGCGAATACATCGGCAATCATGGTTTTTCTACCAGTTACCAAGACGGAAGAAGTGTTACGTTGTTATACAAGCAGACACAAGCAATCTACGAGAAAGTCTTAGCGACTATAGAGGAACTGAAAAAGGATGCCCGTCAGTACAACCGTTGGGAATATCATGAGGACGATGCCGACACCATTCAGATCACTATGGTTTTGAATGGTGGAATGGGAAGCGATGAAATTGAGACCGGTGTTTCAAGAGCATATCGTGTTCCGTTTATCGATAATGCTTCCGAGCATATACAATTTACTTATACAAGAACAAACGACAAGACACAAGTGTCACATGGCCGTTTTTTCCTTCTTTATACCTGTGTCATAGATACCGTCAAGGCGAACAAGATGTTGGATATCAAGAAGTTCCTAACGATGGTCAGCCCTGCCGTTGAGCCGTTATCCGATAAAAGACGATTTCTTCACTACCAGCACGATGAAACGATGTACCAGAAATACACGTGGAGGCAGGTAGTACAGTTCTTTACAGGAAATATCTCACAACAGAATGGAGAGACAACGGGGATGGACATTGTCTTCAACACGCAGGAGAAGGCAGAACAAGCCTTGCAAAATTTGAAGCAATCCATCGCACAATACATCAAGCTTTATCCAGATGAAGGGATTGAATTCTATCCTGGTATCACATGGGGAGGTAGTCAACTGTTATTCCGCAGCATGTTTTCACGCAGCACCATGTACGAGATGCGATTTGCCAAAGAGCTGGAGCTACACATTGTCCGCGATAGCGGTGCAGGCAAATGGCACCTGCTGTTCTTCGTGACAAGAGGAGAATTGTTGTATCCACTAAAATGGCAAACTATCCACAGTTCCAACAATATGGAATTTGAGTACGACTAAATTATAATTTAGAGCATTCTTTTTATACTCACTAAACTAAATTTTGGGAAAAATTTTCACGCTCGACCATAAAAATATATTTTTATTGTACTTACTAAACCAAATTTTTTGTAACTTTGCAACGTGATATTAGCTTAATAGCTTAATAGCTTAGTAGGTTACTTCGTAAAAATGTAAAAATTATAAAATGTAAGAATAATAAATCGTAAATAGGAGATAAGAATTATGAAAACTGAAATGATGACATGGACCAGAAGGGTTGGATTGAGAATGGGATTGCTGCTTACTGCTTTTTGCTGTGGCTGGGTTGCTTGCTCGGAGGACAACGAAGAGGATGGGGATATCATTGTGAACCGATTGCACGTGGTGAGCATCCCCGACTTTTTCTTCCTTACGGATGATGGGTCGTTGGGCAGTACGTTCGATTCGCGTGCCGAACTGGAGGTCGACCTGCCGGTGAATGAGAATGTGAACGTGAGGCTTGCGGTTGCTGACGACGATGACGAAATCTACACCATGAAAAAGTGGGAGAAGGGCGAATTCAGGGCTGCCAAACTGTCGATCGGGATTAATGCTCCGAAGGATGTGATGGTGTTCATGCCTGTCAGCTCACAGCACTTCTGCTACAACAGCCAGGAGTCGTTGGGATATGTGGCTTCGCTGGTGAAAGAGATAAACATGGTGTTGCCGGAAACGTCGATTGAATCGCAGTTAACAACGAGGTATGGCGACACAATGATGATCTGTAATTTCGGCAATATGTCGGCTGTCGCAACGGTGTCGTATGGCAAGCGGGATGACGGTGTGGAAGGTATCGAGGTGCTGATTACGGGTGTAACGCCGCGTATGATCAGCTATCTGCGTTCGACATACGAAAGCGGACTGACGGTTGAGGTGTGGTGTTACTTCAGAAACACGCTGACTCGTGAGGATTTGCGCGATGCCTTCAGCCAAGGTACTACCGTGATGTTGTCGGACAATGCCGAAGCCGCGAAATGATTATGAGCTTACGACACAATAAAACGTAAAGTTTTACGTTAATAATTGAGGTTGTTAGGTTGTAAGGTTATAAGGTTATAAGGTTGTAAGGTTATAAGGTTGTAAGGTTATAAGGTTGTAAGGACCTCAAGACCTCAAGACCTCAGAACCTCAAGACCTCAAAACCTCAAAACCTCAAGACCTCAAAACCTCAAAACCTCAAGACCTCAAGACCTCAAACTATATGAAAAAATTGCTTGGCATTGTCGGGGTGGCCTTTGTAGTGGCCATCATCATTTCGTGTTCTGCGAGTAAGAACACGGGACTGAGCCGTCGTGTGCAAGCATTCAAGACTCAATATAACACATACTATAACGGAAGCGAGGCGTTCAAGGATGGCTATATGGCGCAGCGTGACGGCAATAAGGACAACTACATGGAGATGTTGCCCTACTACATGATTGCCAACAAAAACACGGTGAATCTGGGTAGCGGGCAGTTCGACCGTGCCATCGAGAAGAGCCAGAAGGCCATCAAGCAGCACAGCATCACGAAGAAACCTGAGGTGAGTGCCTCGAAACGTCGTACGGCAAAGGGCAAAGCCTGGCTGGCGCAGAAGGAGTATAACCCCTTCCTGCACAAGGCGTGGTTTTTGATGGGTAATGCTCAGTTTCAGAAGGGTGAGTTCTTCGAAGCAGCTTCTACGTTTGCCTATATCCAGCGCCTGTATTCCACGAAGCCCAACATCGT
This sequence comes from Bacteroidaceae bacterium, assembly GCA_017529865.1. Lineage (GTDB taxonomy): Bacteria > Bacteroidota > Bacteroidia > Bacteroidales > Bacteroidaceae > Colivivens. The sequence continues at coordinate 198,896 of JAFXNA010000018.1, read as the reverse complement.
AGCCAAGGCCCGTGTGCTGGAGGCGAAGTGTTATGCCGAGATGGACTGGATATACGATGCTGAAGACCTGATTGCACGTGCTGAGCGAGATAGTTTCCCAACGTCGTTGAACGGTGCGAAGGCAGCCATCTTGGCGGATTGTCAGATACGTCAGCAGCGCTACGAGGAAGCTATTCCGAATGTGCAGAAGGCCATCAAGCGTCAGAAAGGGTCGAAGGAGAAGGCACGTCTGTACTTCCTACTGGGTCAGCTGTATCATGAGGTGGGACAGGACGAGCAGGCTTTCAAGGCTTTCAAGAAGGTCTACTCGAAGAATCCGCCTTACGAACTGGAGTTCAATGCCCGCATCAAGCAGTCGGAGGTGTTGTCGAAGGGGCAGTCGAAGCAGATGATTGCCAAACTGAAACGTATGGCCAAGAGTTCGAAGAACAAGGACTACCTGGATCAGGTGTACTATGCCATCGGAAACATCTACCTGGCTAACGGTGACACGACTCATGCCCTCTACGCTTATAAAGACGGTGTGGAGAAGAGTACAAGAAACGGCATCGAGAAGGGTGTCGTGTGGTTGCACTTGGGACAGCTGTACTGGGACCGTGAGGAGTTCGTGAAAGCCCAACCTTGCTATGCAGGTGTGTTGAGCGTGTTTGATAAAGACCGCGATGACTATAAGGAAGTGAACGAGCGTTCGCGAATCCTCGACGAGTTGCTGCCACATGCCTCAGCCGTAGAGCTGCAAGACAGTCTGCAACTGCTGGCGCAGATGGATTCGGTGGAGCGGATGAAGGTCATCAAGAACATCATTGAGGAACTGAAGAAGAAAGAGAGGGAGGAAGAAAAGAAGGCTGCAGAAGCAGCAAACGCTGCGAGAAATCCGCAAGGCGACCCTCAGAATCCTGCTATGCAGCGTCCGGGAATGAACAACCAGACACCCGCAGAATGGTATTTCTACAACCAAACCGTCGTACAGAGCGGAAAGACTGAGTTCCAGCGCCTGTGGGGTCAACGCCAACTGGCAGACGACTGGCGCCGCAACAATAAGACCGTGCTGGCATTGGGCGATGAGGAAGAGGAGGAGGAAGAAGAGGTGGACACATTGGCACAGGACATTCCGGAAGAACTCCGAGACTCGCTCGCATTGACGGCTCCTACTGATTCGACGGCATTGGATTCTATCCCGCAGCCCGAACTTTCGGAGAAGGAACAGAGAGAACTGGAGAAGCAGCAGGAGTATGAAAACGACCCACATCGTCCGGAATACTATCTGAAGGACATCCCATTCACGGAAGAGCAGATGGCCGCCTCGAATGCCAAACTGATGGACGGACTGTATAACTCGGGTATCATCTACAAAGACCTGATGGAGAACCTTCCGTTGGCGGAACGTACCTTCCTGCGACTCATGACGGACTTCCCTGACTTCGAACATCTCGATGAGACCTATTATAACATGTATCAGTTGTACTCACGATTCGGCTATTCGGACGAGGCAGCCACCTATCGTGAGAAACTGATGACGGAATATCCTGAGAATGAGCATGCCAAGCTGATTGCCGACCCCAACTTTGAGTTCAAGGGCCGATTCGGCAAACAGATTGAGGATTCCATCTATCAAGAGACTTACGATGCGTATGTGGCAGAGGAATACAATAAGGTGATTTCGAATGCGGACTATATCGCACAAGAGTACCCAGAGGGTGCGAACAGGGCACGATTCATGTTCCTCAGTGCGATGAGCCGTCTGAGTCTGGGCGACGAAAGCCAGTTCCTGAATGAGATGAAGGAAATCGTGACCAAGTACCCGCAAAGCACCGTCAGCGAATTGGCAGGACTGTATGTGAAGGGTCTGCAAAACGGACGTCTGCTGGCAAGCGGACGCATGAACAACGGTTCGATTTGGGAACGCAGAAGCTATCTGGACGGGGAAGCGCTGGAAGGCGACACCCTCTTCTCGGAGGAGAAAAACACGAACTGGATGTTCGTGGTGGCATACGAACGAGACAGCATCAATGAGAACCAGCTGCTGTTTGAGATGGCACAATACAACTTCTCGAACTTCACGATCCGTAACTTCGACATCGAGATGGAGAAGACTGAAGGTATCAGTCTGCTGAAGGTGAAGACCTTCCTGAACTACGACGAGGCCTACATCTATCTCCACCGCCTGACCAACAACCCTGAAATGGCTCGCAAGATGGAGGGCCTGAAGATGTTTATCATCTCGGAAGACAACATGAAGAAACTCACCAGAGGACTGAGCTATGCGGATTACTTTGAGTTCTATGACGAGGTATTCGACCGAGTGGGTAAACTGCAGTTTGATGACGACTTGCTCGACGATCCTCAGATGGAGATCCAAGACCCGGATGACCTGTACGAGATGGAGCGAGAAGCGAAAGACGATATTTACGACGATAACGATAACTTTATTTTCTAATGAACAACGGAACATTACTATGGGTGGATGATGAGATTGAATTGCTGAAAGCATACATCATCTTCCTCGAGAAAAAAGGGTATGAAGTAGTTACAGCCACCAATGGTCGTGACGCTGTCGATATGTGTTCCGACCGGACATTCGACCTGATATTCCTTGATGAGAACATGCCTGGACTGAGCGGGCTGGAAACCCTGACGCTGATTAAGGAAATCAACAGCACGATTCCGATTGTGATGGTGACCAAGAGCGAGGAGGAGAACATCATGAACCAAGCCATCGGGTCGAAAATCGCCGACTATCTTATCAAGCCTGTCAACCCCAATCAGATATACCTCACCATCAAGAAACACTTGCACAAGCGTGACTTGGAGACGGAAGTGACGGATACGAGTTATCGTCAGAACTTCGGCAAGATAGGCATGCAGATCAACGACTCGTACAGTCTGGAGGAGTGGAAGGACGTGTATCGGAAGCTGGTGTATTGGGAACTGGAACTCAGTACGACGAACAGCGATATGACCGAAATGCTGAAGATGCAGAAAGCAGAAGCTAATCAAGGATTTGCCAAATTCATCAAGCAGCACTATCTCGACTGGATTACCAATCCTGAGAAGCGTCCGCTGATGAGTCCCGACATCTTCAAGCGCAAAGTGTTCCCCCTGCTCAACAACAAGGAGAAGGTGTTCTTGATTGTGTTCGACAATTTCCGCTACGATCAGTGGCGAGTACTCAGTCAGGAATTGGCTAATGAGTTCACGTTCGATGACGACCTCTATATCAGCATTCTCCCTACTGCTACCCAGTATGCCCGAAATGCCATCTTTGCCGGACTGATGCCCATCCAGATTGCGGATATGTTTCCCGACCTGTGGGTGGACGAAGACGAGGAAGAGGGGAAGAACCTGAACGAAGCTCCGCTGATCGAGACACAGATTCAGCGTTATCGTCGGCACGACACGTTCTCGTATACGAAAATCAATAACTCTGCGGAGAGCGAGCGACTGGTGCAGCAATTCCGCACCCTCCAGACGAACGACCTCAATGTCATCGTGGTGAACTTCATCGATATGTTGTCGCATGCCCGAACAGAGTCGAAGATGGTGAGAGAGCTGGCATCCGATGAGACAGCCTATCGCAGCATCACGGCCTCGTGGTTCCGTCATTCGCCCCTTCGTGAACTGTTCTCGCTGCTTTCGCAGACCGATGCAAAGGTCATCATCACAACCGATCATGGAGCCATCAAGGTGAGCAACCCATCGAAGGTAATCGGTGACAAGAACACCAATACCAATCTGCGGTATAAGTTGGGCAAAAACCTCAACTATAATAAAAAGGAGGTGTATGAACTCAAAGATCCAGAGAAAGCAATGCTGCCTTCACCCAACCTGAGTACGACTTACATCTTCGCCACCAACGATGACTTCTTTGCATATCCGAATAATTACAACTATTACGTAAACTATTATCGAAACACCTTCCAGCACGGAGGTATCAGTATGGAAGAGATGCTGATACCGCTCATCACAATGGAAGGAAAGAAAAGGAGATAGAGATGCATATCACGATATCGTCATTGGAACATATACACGAGGCAGCCCGCCAGTTTATTGAGGGAATGGGCGACCATAAACTATTTGCCTTTTACGGCAAGATGGGCGCAGGAAAGACTACCTTCATCAAGGCGGTATGTGAAGAACTGGGAGTGACAGATGTGATCAACTCGCCCACCTTTGCGATTGTGAACGAATATGAGGACGGTAATGGATGCCCCATCTATCACTTCGACTTCTATCGCATCAAGAAACCTGCAGAGGTGCTCGACATAGGGTTCGAAGACTATATCAACAGCGACAATCTCTGTTTCATGGAGTGGCCGGAGCTGATAGGCGATTTCCTGCCCGAAGAGACGGTGAAAGTCATGATTGAGGAGCAAGACGACGGAAGCAGGATAGTGGAGAATGAAGAAGTGAAAAGTGAAAAATGAAAAATGAAAAGTGAAGAGTGAAGAAGTGAAAAGTGAAGAGTGAAAAGTGAAGTATGGAAGATTTCGTACACTTACACGTACATACCGAATACTCGATTCTTGACGGCGCTTGCAAGATTCAGAAGTTGATTGACAAAGCTATCGCTAACAATATGCGTGGTTTTGCCATTACTGATCATGGCAACATGTTTGGTGTGAAGGAATACTTTGACCTCTGTAATGAGGTGAATGCAAAGCGTAAGAAAGACGGACTGGAACCCTTCAAACCGATCTTCGGTTGCGAGGTCTATGTGGCACCCAACAAGAAGGAAGGGCGCGATAAAGACAAAGATCGTCGTCGTTACCACCTTATTCTTCTTGCCAAGAACGAGCAAGGATATCATAACCTGATAAAGATTGTCAGCCGTGCGTGGGTTGATGGTTTTTATAACAAACCACGAACTGACCACGATGACCTGAAGACCTATCATGAGGGCATTATCTGTTGTTCGGCATGTATCGCAGGAGAAGTGCCGCGCAACATCCTTCAAGACAATATTCAGGCAGCTCGCGAGGCGATTGAATGGTATAAAAGTGTGTTTGGGGAAGATTATTACATAGAACTCCAGCGTCATGAAGTGAAAAACCCCAACCAACATGCCAATCGGGAAACATTTGTCATGCAACAGCGTGCCAACAAGGTTTTGATTGAGTTGGCCCATGAATACGGGGTGAAACTCATCTGCTCGAACGATGTACACTTCTTGAACGAAGAAGATGCTGAGGCTCACGACCATCTGCTTTGTCTGTCGACTGGTAAGGACCTGGATGACCCTAATCGCCTTATCTATTCCAAGCAGGAATGGTTTAAGACGAAGGAGGAGATGAACGAAATCTTTGCCGATATTCCAGAGGCGCTGAGCAATACGATTGAAATCTTAGATAAATGTACGACCTATAATCTCGATTCCGACCCGATTATGCCTTTTTATCCCATTCCATCGGAATTCGGAACAGAGGAACAATGGCGTCAGAAATTCTCAGAAGAAGACCTGTTTAAGGAGTTTACCAGCGATGAAAACGGGGAAAATCAGCTCCCTGAGGAAGAAGGACTGGCTAAAATCCATAAGTTGGGTGGTTTCGAGAAGTTGTATCGCATCAAGTTTGAAGCCGACTATCTGGCTAAGCTTGCATACGAAGGAGCGGAACGTATTTACGGGAAGCCGCTCAGTCAGGAAGTGGATGACCGAATCCGTTTCGAACTGCACATCATGAAGACGATGGGATTTCCAGGCTACTTCCTGATTGTGCAGGACTTTATCAATTCAGCCCGTGAGAAATTGGGTGTCTGGGTAGGTCCGGGACGTGGTTCGGCTGCCGGCTCTGTGGTGGCTTATTGCTTAGGTATTACAAAGATAGACCCTTTGAAATATGATTTGCTGTTCGAGCGTTTCCTGAATCCTGACCGTATTTCCTTACCCGATATCGATACTGACTTCGATGATGATGGACGAGGAAAGGTGTTGCAATGGGTGATGGATAAGTATGGACACGAGAATTGTGCTCATATCATCACTTACGGAACAATGGCAACGAAGAACTCCATCAAGGATGTTGCGAGAGTGGAAAAGCTACCATTAGACCGCACGAACCAGTTGTGTAAGGCCATTCCTGACCGTCTGCCTGAAGGGGAAAAGATGAATCTGCCCAATGCCATTAAACATACACCGGAGTTGCAGCAAGCGGAGTTTTCGGTCGATCCTCGAGAGGCGAACACCATCAAATATGCAAAGACGCTCGAAGGAACCGTTCGAAATGTAGGTATTCATGCTTGTGGTTTCATCATCTGTCGTGACCCGATATCCGATCATGTGCCTATCAGTACCGCTGACGACCCCGATTTCCCTGATATCAAGACTGCTGTGACGCAATATGACGGACACGTGATTGAGTCAACAGGATTGATTAAGATGGACTTCCTGGGTCTGAAAACGCTGTCGGAGCAGAAGGAGGCTGTCAAGAATGTGAAACTGACGAAAGGTATCGATATAGATCTGGAAAAAATCCCCATCGACGATGAACTGACTTATCAACTTTACCAAAAGGGACAGACGGTAGGTACATTCCAGTTTGAATCGGCTGGTATGCAGAAGTATCTGCGCGAATTGCATCCAACTGTATTTGAAGACCTGATAGCGATGAATGCCCTCTATCGTCCAGGCCCAATGGATTATATCCCAGACTTTATCAAGCGCAAGAATGGACAAGAGCCAATCACTTATCCAATACCTTGTATGGAGAAATATCTGAAAGATACGTATGGCATAACGGTCTATCAGGAGCAGGTGATGTTGCTTTCGCGTCAGTTGGCAAACTTCACTCGAGGCGAGAGTGATGCATTGCGTAAAGCAATGGGAAAGAAGAAGAAGAAGATCGTTGATGAGATGAAACCCAAATTCATCGAAGGAGGTAAGCGTAATGGTCACGATGAAGCGACTCTGGAGCAGATATGGAGCGATTGGGAGAAGTTTGCTTCGTATGCGTTCAATAAGTCGCACGCAGCATGCTATTCATGGGTGGCATACCAGACAGCCTATCTGAAAGCACACTATCCAGCAGAGTTTATGGCAGCATTGTTGACTCGCCGTCGTGATGACATCAAAGAAATCACAAAACTGATGGATGAGTGTAAATCGATGAATATCGACACATTAGGTCCGGATGTCAATGAGTCGTTTGCGAACTTTGGTGTGAATCAGAAGGGAGAGATTCGTTTCGGACTTGCTGCGATAAAAGGTGTAGGCGAGAGTGCTGCTCAATCCATCATTGACGAGCGAACAAAGAACGGGCCGTTTAAAGACCTCTTCGATGTATTTGAACGTATCAGCTACAGTTCGCTCAATCGGAAATCGATGGAAAATCTCATTTGGGCAGGAGCCTTCGATTCGTTCAATGTTCCTCGTGAACTTTTCTTCTCCCCGTCTGTAGGTAACGAATTGTTCCTGGATACATTGATGCGTTATGGAAATAAGTATCAGGCAGACAAATCCGAAGCGCAATTCGGTTTGTTTGGAGCAATGGAGGTTGAAACGGTACGTCCTTCATTACCAAGCGAAGTCTTGCGTTTGAGCGATATTGAGCGCCTGAACAGAGAACGCGATTTGGTGGGTATCTATCTGTCTTCTCATCCGCTCGATGAATATTCGTTCATTATTGAGCATGTCTGCAATACCAGTCTTGACGAGTTGGACGACTTGAAAAGCCTGCAATCCAAAGCAGAGATTACGTTTGCAGGCATTGTGACAGAGGTTAAGACTGGTACGTCAGCTAAGGATGGAAAGCCTTATGGATATGTGAGACTGGAAAGTTTTAAAAGTTCTCATCAGTTTAAACTCTTTGGTGCGAAATGGACCAACATACGGCATCTGTTCAATGAAAACGAAGCGATCTTTGTAAGGGCACAGGTGGTTCAGCCTTGGAAGACATCGGCTTATCTTGACCTTTCGATTACATCGGTTGATTTATTGTCGGAAGTGAAGAATCAGTTGCTGGAACGCATCACGCTTACGATTGCGCTGGAGAATCTGACGATGGAGTTGGTAAGTGAGTTGACAGATTTGGCGGACAAATATAAGGGCAAGACTAAACTCGACTTCGTTATCAACGAACCAGGCGAACGAGCTATCGAACTTCATGCAGATCGTTCAATCGAGGTATCGAGTGAGTTTGCACATTATATTAATAACCACTCAGACGTCATCGAGCTACAAGTAAACTAATTATGCATTTTGCATTATAAAATATCAATCATATGACACGTTCGAAACTCAACAAGAAACAGCTAAAAGAGAAAGTAATAGACTTTCTGTCGAGTCGTCCTCGCGAGACGTTCACCCTGAAGCAACTATTCAGTTCGCTTCGACTGACTGCCCATCCATTAAAGATACTTTGTGTGGATGTGCTCAATGAGTTATTGGACGAGGACCAGATATTCCGCAACTATGATGGCGAGATTGCTTTTAACGGCCAAACAAAACAGGTTGCAGAAGGTGTGTTCCGGTGTATGGGACGACGTCGCAATCTTGTTGAGACAACTGACGGACTTTCCGTCTTCATCAATGATGATGATACCCTCCATGCGCTGAATGGTGATAAGGTAAAAGTGACGATATTCGCTACACGAAAGAAGTCGGACCGTTTGAATGGCGAGATTATCGAAGTGTTGGAGCGTAGCAACAAACCTATTGTGGGTGTGCTTCAGGTCAGCCACGGAGTAGCGTTTCTAGTTCATCCTGATGGTTCTTTGCCATATGATGTGTTCATTCCTGAAAACCAGTTGAAGGGTGGTAAGAATGGCGATAAGGCATCTGTACAAATTGTTGATTGGCCGGAAAATACCCGAAACCCTATTGGTGTTGTCAAAGAAATCTTCGGTAAGGAAGGCGAGAACGAAACCGAGATGCATGCCATTCTGGCTGAATATGGACTACCATATTCCTATCCAAAAGACGTAGAACGCTATGCTGATAAGATCAGTGATGTCATTCCTGCAGAAGAAGTGGCAAAACGTGAGGACTTTCGAAATGTTACGACTTTCACGATTGACCCACGTGATGCTAAAGATTTCGACGACGCATTGTCAATCCGTCCACTGGAGAAAGGACACTATGAAGTAGGTGTTCACATTGCGGATGTGTCGCATTATGTGCTGGAAGGATCGATTATTGATAAAGAAGCACAGCAACGAGGTACTTCGGTGTATTTGGTTGACCGTACCATTCCGATGTTGCCTGAACGGCTTTGTAACTATATCTGTTCATTGCGACCAGACGAAGATAAGCTGGCATTTTCTGTCATCTTTGATATGGATGAAGATGCGAAGGTATACAGTTCACGTATTGTCCATACCATCATTCGTAGCAATCGTCGATTTGTGTATGAGGAGGTACAGGAAATTCTCGAACAGAACGGTGAGGCAGATGATATAGAGGGACACATCCCTGTAGCAGCCAACAAGCGGACAGGTGAGTACTGTAATGAGTTGATTACCCTCAATCGTATGGCTCACAAACTGAAAGCCAACCGTATGTACACAGGAGCTATTGATTTCGACCGCGAAGAGATTCGTTTCGAAATCGATGAGAAGGGTAAACCAATCAGCGTTTACTTCAAAGTGGCTAAAGATGCAAACAAACTGGTGGAGGAATTCATGCTGCTGGCTAATCGCACAGTGGCTGAGAGTGTTGGAAAGGTAAAGAAAGGCCAGAAAGCCAAAGTGCTTCCTTATCGTGTACACGACCTGCCCGATCCTGGGAAACTTGATAATTTGGCACAGTTTGTCAAGCGATTCAAATACAACATCATCACGCAAGGTTCGAAGACAGAAGTGGCTAAGAGTATCAACAAACTGCTGATGGATGTTCGTGGTGATAAGATACAGAATCTGGTAGAGAATGTGTCACTTCGTGCGATGATGAAAGCCAAATATAGCACACATAACATAGGCCACTATGGTTTGGCATTCGACTACTATACTCATTTCACGTCACCTATACGTCGATATCCCGACCTTATGGTTCACCGTCTCTTGACTCGGTATGCGGAAGGAGGTGCGAGTGCGAGCCAAAAGAAATATGAAGGCTTGTGTGAACATAGTTCAGCGATGGAACAATTGGCTACCGCTGCTGAGCGTGCTTCTATCAAGTATAAGCAGGTGGAATATATGAGCGAGCGACTGGGTGAGGAATACGATGCTCGCATCAGTGGTGTGACCGAAGCGGGTATCTATGCTGAAATCAATGAGAACCATTGCGAAGGTTTCATCGCTGTCCGATTCTTGGCTGCCGATGAGACATTCGACTTCGACGATAAGAACTATTGCCTTATCGGACGCAAATCCCATCATCGGTTCTCTATTGGTGATGAGATACGTATCAAAGTAGCAAAAGCGAACCTATTCCGTAAAACTTTGGATTTCGACTTTATTAAGAAATATGCAAAATAGACCTATTATGAAATATATTGTTTTAATTTTTACATTCTTTAATTTTTTAATTTTACCTGCAGCCGATCGTGTTGCTATCACGGTTACGAATTCACTCCCTATCCCACGTGCTACGGAGTTGGCTGAGGTTGACGTTAGTCTGATTCAGGACAAACTTGATGGCACCTCTACCTTCTTCATCACCGATGCAGACGGAAAGGAAGTACCCAGCCAGCTTACCTATGATGGGAAGCTCATCTTTCCTGTAGGTGTGCCAGCCAAAGGAAAGGCTATATATTATGCCAAGAAGGGTCAACCTGCTACTTACGAAGCAAAAGTCTTTGGGCGTCAGTTTCCTGAACGTGTCGACGATATGGCGTGGGAGAACGACCGAGTGGCCTTCCGCTGCTATGGACCAGCCCTGCAGCGTAGCGGAGAGCGTGCATGGGGATATGATGTGTGGAACAAACGCACTTCACGCCTCATCGTCGAAAAACGCTATGCCAACGAACTCGATCCCGATATCCAGCGTGCTATCCAGAAATTGCGCAGTATCGGACAAGGAGATATGGCAGACGACCTCTATAATGTAATTAGCTACCACGTGGATCATGGGGATGGGATGGATTGCTACAAAGTAGGCTCCACCCTTGGATGTGGAACTGCAGCCCTCTATGTGAACGAAAAGATTATGTATCCTCGCTGTTATACATCGTATGAGATTCTTGACCGAGGCCCTCTGCGCTTCACTGTAAAGTTGTCTTACGGAACAGAAAACATCGATGGAATGGCGGTTTTTGAGACTCGTATCATCAGTCTCGATGCAGGTTCGCACCTCAATAAAGCAATTGTCAGCTACTCTGGACTGACTCGCCCTTCATCCCTCGCTGTCGGCATTGTAGTTCATAATGAGAATCCAAATGCATATGTTCAGAATAATGCTGGAGGCTACATGTGCTACGAAGACTTGGGCGATCCTAACCAATACAAGGAAAAATATCGCGCGAAGCAGAATCAGGACTTTGGACACATCTATGTGGGCACCGTGTTCCCCCAGACGATGAATGAGATGAAATATCAGGCAGAAAACGGACTTCCCGGAGCATACGGGCATATTTTAGCCATTTCGTCGGTTACTGATACGACTCCGTTCACCTATTATTTCGGTTCTGCTTGGGATCGGAACGAAGAAACCAGCATTTTTTCGTTGACAGATTGGGAGGCTTACCTCAATACCTTTGCTCTTCAGGTACGCAATCCCCTGAAAATTACGATTAAAGCGTAGTGTTTTCCATTTTTCCCAAGGAGGGAACACTTTTTCCCCTACGTGGGAAAGATTATTCCCCTTAATGGGAAAGACCTTTCCCCCTTAGGGGAATCTTATCGATACTTAGGTAAAGTCATAAGAGAGGACGTAGTGATCGAATTCTGCTCCCTCAGCATAGCCGAAGCGAGCCATGATATCGAGTATTTCCTGCTGCTGTTTTGGAGACAGCAAGCGCTCGCCGTGGTGGTAGCGGTAATAAGCACTCATGCCACTACCAAAATAGGAGCGAATACTACCTCTTACGTCAGAGGCCTGCCCTCGCGTCAGATGACGATACAGACTGTCGAAGCCCCAGGCCATACGAACAAGTCGTTTCTCGCAGAAGAAACGGCAATTGCCATCCTTCCAAGCAGAAGGATAAATTGCATTTCCACGTTGAAGACTGGCAGGAGCTACCTGACCCACTAAATAGTGCATACACTGGTTGCGCTTCTCACACTCATTATTGAAGCACAGCGGATACCCCCATGGGGCATCTTCGAACACAAGTTTCTTTTCTTCTGTCATAAGTAATAGTTTATTGGTGCTGCTATGAGAGTTGCAGATTTGTTCTGCGCTTTGTTTTTATCTGTTAGTTAATCCTTAACCTTCTTAATTGCAATGTTTTTTTCTGATAGTTCAGTGAAGATGGCATCCCTTCGATTGGGAATAGACCGTATAAGAGAAGGAATTTTATCGCTAGAAGCTTGATGAGAATAGAATGAAATCATCACATATGACTTCTGACCTACTTTCTGTTCCTTAAAATAATAAACATTCCACTCAATAACAAGAGGCTTATCTACATTACTGCTATCAGCATTGCTGACAAGAAAATCAAGCAAAAGTTTGTCATCTTTTTTAAAAACAGTAAAGTTGCAATACTTATCTGTCTTTTTACGTTCATCTAGCTCAGCAGCTTTCATCCTTAAAGCTACATCAATTATATTATCTGTTGTATTTTTGTTTTCTATAAGATGTATTGAAAACATTCTAGTGAAATTTTCTCCAGATTCTCCCTCGACAAAGTACTCTTGCAGATAGAAACCATCTATAGGGTGAGAACTCCAACCCAAATAGAATTTGCTATTATCAAACTCTATTGGATTCTCTGTCTCAAAATACATTTCTGCTTTTTGTGCGTTAGCTGATAAGAAACCGACGCAGAGAATCAAGCATAAAATACACTTCTTATCCATAACACTACTAATTAATATACAATAGATTCCCTCAAACACTAAAACAAAATAGTGAGGCACGATGGCCTCACTACCTTATTTATATATAAATGGTTTAGTCGGCCAGCTTTGCCTTGATGAACTCGCGGTTCAGGCGGGCGATGTTGGCGATAGTTTCGCACTTCGGACATACGGCCTCGCAGGCACGGGTGTTGGTGCAGTTACCGAAGCCGAGTTCGTCCATCTTGGCTACCATGGCTTTGGCACGCTTGGCTGCTTCGGGACGTCCCTGTGGCAGGAGTGCGAGTTGGCTCACCTTTGAACTGACAAACAGCATTGCTGAACCGTTCTTACATGCAGCGACGCAGGCACCACAACCGATGCATGATGCGCAGTCCATAGCCTCGTCGGCATCCTGTTTCGGAATGAGGATGGCGTTGGCATCCTGTGGGGCACCGGTGCGGACGGTGGTATAGCCGCCTGCCTGGATAATCTTGTCGAAGGCTGTGCGGTCGACCATACAGTCCTTGATAACAGGGAATCCTGCTGAGCGCCATGGCTCTACGGTGATGGTCTCGCCATTCTTGAAGCGGCGCATGTAGAGCTGACAGGTGGTGGCACCGCGCTCGGTCTTGCCGTGAGGCGTACCGTTGATATAGAGGGAGCACATACCGCAGATTCCTTCACGACAGTCGTGATCGAATACGAATGGCTCTTTACCAGCAGCGATGAGTTCCTCGTTCATGATGTCGAGGGCCTCGAGGAACGAGGTATCGTCTGGGATGTTCTTCAGATCGTGAGTTTCGAAGTGGCCCTTGTCCTTCGGACCGTTCTGCTTCCAGAACTTTATAGTTACACTTATATTCTTAGCCATAATTGTGTAAGGTTTTGAGGTTATTAGGTTTTGAGGTTATCAGGACAGTCGGTATCAGGGTCTTGATGTAATCTCTTGTAGATAAGAGAGTTGAGCATTTTCATCACCTCGTCGTTCATTGTTTCCAATTCTGTTGCCTCAGCATCGCCTATATACGAAAGGTCTTTCGATATAATGATTTGGGTTTCCAGTTCATTCAAAGAACCCAAGGCAAAGTAGAGGAAGTGAATAAGGTCGGCATTGGAACCCCTGCCGTATCCTTCGGCTATATTCGACGGGATTGACACCACACAGCGGCGCATCTGGCTGACGAGTCCGTAGGTTTCGGACTTCGGATACTGAGCCGTAGCCTGATAAATCTCTCTTACCAGATCCATGCTCTTCTGCCAGACAACTAGATTCTTGTGTGGTCCCATCTCTTAAAACCTTATAACCTTACGACCTAAAAACCTTATTATTAATTCTTGTAATTACGAGTTTGTACCTTGATTGCTTCGTATTCGAGTGGCTCCTTGATGAGTTCAGGATCCTTGTCGGCACCCTTGTACTCCCAACAGCCTACATAGAAGAAGTTTGCATCGTCGCGCTTTGCTTCGCCCTCTTCCGTCTGGTATTCCTCGCGGAAGTGACCACCACAGCTCTCGTTACGAGAGAGGGCATCGTGAGCCACAAGCTCACCCATGGTGAAGAAGTCGCGCAGATGGATTGCCTTGTCAAGCTCGATGTTGAGACCATCCTTTGAACCAGGAACGAACAGGTTGGTGTCGAACTCCTTCTGCAGTTCCTTCATCTTCTGGATACCAGTCTTCAGACCTTCTGCCGTACGACCCATACCGACATACTCCCACATGATGTGGCCGAGTTCCTTGTGGATGGAGTCAACAGAACGCTTGCCCTTGATGTTGAGCAGACGAGTAAGCTCGGCATCGACAGCCTTCTCTGCCTCAGCAAACTCGGGAAGATCGGTGCTGACACGTGGCCAGAGTGCCTGGTCGGCGAGGTAGTTCTGAATAGTATATGGCAGTACGAAGTAGCCGTCGGCCAGACCCTGCATCAGCGCAGAAGCACCGAGGCGGTTAGCTCCGTGGTCGGAGAAGTTACATTCGCCGATGGCGAAGAGGCCTGGGATAGAGGTCTGTAACTCGTAGTCTACCCAGACGCCACCCATCGTGTAGTGGATAGCAGGATAGATCATCATTGGCTTGTAGTACTTCACGCCGTTGATTTCGTTGGCGAGGTCGCCAGGATAAACGTCGGTGATTTCCTCGTACATGTCAAACAGGTTGCCATAACGCTGCTTCATGGCATCGAGACCCAGACGGTTGATACTCTCGGAAAAGTCGAGGAATACAGCCAGACCAGTGTTGTTCACACCGAAACCTTTGTCGCAACGCTCCTTAGCTGCACGGCTGGCCACGTCACGAGGAACGAGGTTACCGAATGCAGGATAGCGGCGCTCGAGGTAGTAGTCGCGATCTTCCTCAGGAATTTCCCAACCTTCCTTGGTGCCTGCCTGCAGAGCCTTGGCATCTTCAATCTTCTTAGGAACCCAGATACGTCCGTCGTTACGAAGCGACTCAGACATCAGCGTCAGCTTAGACTGCTTGTCTCCGTGAACAGGAATACAAGTTGGGTGAATCTGTACGTATGAAGGATTAGCCATGTATGCGCCCTTGCGGTAGCACTGAACAGCAGCAGTACAGTTGCATCCCATTGCGTTGGTTGAAAGGAAGTAGGTATTTCCGTAACCACCAGTTGCGATGACAACAGCATTGGCAGTGAAGCGCTCCAGTTTACCAGTCACGAGGTTCTTGGCAATGATGCCGCGAGCCTTACCGTCGACAATAACAACATCCTCCATCTCGTAGCGAGTGTAGAGCTTCACCTTACCAGCCTGTACCTGTGCAGAGAGTGCACTGTAAGCTCCCAGCAGCAACTGCTGACCTGTCTGGCCCTTAGCATAGAATGTACGGCTTACCTGAGCACCTCCGAATGAACGGTTAGCCAAAGTACCACCATATTCACGTGCGAAAGGAACGCCCTGAGCCACACACTGGTCAATGATACTATTACTTACCTCAGCCAGACGATACACGTTAGCTTCGCGAGCACGATAGTCACCACCTTTCACTGTATCATAAAACAGACGATACACAGAGTCGCCATCATTCTGATAGTTCTTCGCTGCGTTGATACCACCCTGTGCAGCGATTGAGTGAGCACGGCGTGGAGAGTCCTGGATACAGAAGTTGAGTACGTTGAAGCCCATCTCACCAAGGCTGGCAGCAGCACTTGCACCGGCAAGACCTGTACCGACTACGATGACATCGAGTTTCAGTTTATTCTTTGGATTGACCAAACGCTGATGAGCTTTGTAGTTACTCCATTTCTCAGCTACTGGTCCTTCAGGAATTTTTGAATCTATTTTGATTGCCATAATCTTTACGTTTTACTTGTTAATTAACTGCAAATGGAAGTAACTTGAAATCGCACTGACCTACAGCATCTGGGAAGAACCAGAAGGCGAGGACTACGATGAGGAACAAAGCCATGATGATAGTACTCCAAACCTGGCCGATACATTTCCAACGCTGGAACCAGATGTGTCCGCTCAGTCCAAGTGTCTGCATTGCTGACCACATACCGTGAGTGAGGTGGAACCAGATAGCTACTAACCAGATGATATACAAAATAGAGAATACAGGATTCGAGAATGTTTCCTTAATCCAAGCAAAACCATCAGCAGGACCGTGAGCCAAACCTTCTGCCCCAATAATCTCAGCAAACATCATGTTGTACCAGAAATTAAACAGGTGGAGTCCCAGTCCCAATACAACAATAATACCTAACACAAGCATGTTCTGACTTGCCCATTCCACTTTGGAAGGCTTGTCAGTTACGGCATACTTGTTATTACCACGCGCCTTACGGTTTTGAGCCGTAAGGATGAACGCATAGATGATGTGAATGACAACAAGTGCTGCCAAGCCAAGCGTTGCGGCAATCGCATACCAGTTTGAACCCAGCAATGCACAGATGGTGTTGTAGGCCTCGCTGCTAATCAAAGCCACTACATTCATACATCCATGGAAGGTGATGAAGAGAACCAGTGCGATGCCGGTAACCGACATAATCAGTTTTCTTCCAATCGATGAATTAAATAACCACATAAATAAATCTTTTAGTTTGTTTTACGTATTGTTAGTTTGTTTGATATTTTCTGAAAATGGCAGTAATAACCACTTTTATAGGTTGCAAAGATAACACTTTTATCCGAAACACAAAGTACAGAGCCGGAAAAATAAATAGGTTGGGCCGAAAAAATATACATTTTCTATCCAGTTTAGCAACTAGAGTAGATACGTTGTCCAGATTTTACACCTTATTTATTACGTAAGCGACTCATAAACTCTTCTTTCATCTCGCGCTTTGTCTCTTCTGTCAGTTCGGGTAGGAAATGCTCGATGGTTTCTTGAAATGCTTGTTCTGCTTTCGTGCGCATTTGAGCTTTCCCCGCACGGATACCTGCAGTTAACTCGTTCTTGGGAAGTAGTGCCCTGTTGAAATTACCGTCACTCATCTTTTGTTTGATCGTTAATCTTGTTATTCTTGAGTATAGACGCGTTGTACTCGGGTGGAGACACCTGTCAGAATCTCGTAAGGAATCGTTCCGATGGCATCACTCAGAACGGTAACTGGCAGTTCGTCACCAAAGATAGTGACATAATCGCCTTCGCTACATTCGATGCCTGTCACATCAATCATGCAAACATCCATGCAGATATTACCTACATATGGCGCTTTCTGTCCATGAACCATACAATAGCCGTTTCTATTGCCAAGTTTGCGATTCAGTCCGTCTGCATATCCAATTGGGATGGCTGCAATGCGACAATCATGGTCAATCTTTCCCTTCCGGCTATAGCCTACAGTATCGCCAGCAGGCACATTCCGTATTTGAAGAATGGTGGTTTTCAGTGTTACCACATTATTGATGACCTCATTGTTGCGTGGATTGATGCCATAAAGACCAAGTCCCAAACGTACCATATCCAAATGATATTTTGGAAAATGCTCAATACCTGCCGAGTTACAGATATGACGCAGAATCTTGTGGCTATAGGCGGCTTGGAGTTTTTGGCTCGCTTCATCGAACAATTCAAACTGCTGACGTGAAAAACTATCGAATTCATCGGCATCGCTTCCTACAAAATGGCTAAACACAGAACATGGAATCAATGCCGATTGTTTGCTGAGGCGGGTAATCAAGCGGTCAATATCTTCCTTAGGATTGAACCCCAGACGATGCATACCCGTATCGAGTTTTATGTGGATAGGGAAGTTGGTGATTCCCTCTTTCTCGGCTGCATAAATTAGTGCCTCAAGGAGTTGGAAGTTATACACTTCGGGTTCGAGACGGTAATCGAACAGCATCTTGAACGAAGTCATCTCAGGATTCATTACCATGATGTTGCTCGTAATGCCAGCCTTACGCAAGTCTGCCCCTTCGTCGGCTACTGCTACAGCTAGATAGTCCACTCCTTGGTCTTGCAGGGTTTTACTGGTTTCGAACGATCCAATGCCGTATGCCGATGCTTTCACCATACACACCATCTTGGCCTCTGGTTCCATGAACGAGCGATAATAGTGGAGATTCTCAATCAGTGCATTGAGATTAACCTCCAGAATGGTTTGGTGTACCTTCAATGTCAGCAAATCGCTGAGACGATCGAAATGATAGCGACGCGCTCCTTTAATAAGGATAAATTCATTATTGAGAGCCGCAAACACCTCACTGGCAATCAATTCTTCAGTCGTCTTAAAGAAGTAGGCATCCATTTTGAAATACTGTGAGCAGGAACTAATCGCCTCACCCACACCTATCACTTTCTCTATTCCACGTTTCTCTGCCATTTCTGCCACCTTAGCATATAGCGTACGAGAGGTTTCTCCACTTTGCAGGATGTCGCTCAAAATCAATGTACGCTTCTGTGTTTGATTGTCAGGACGACGGCTCATAAAGTCGAGTGCAATATCGAGCGAATGGATGTCTGAGTTATAAGTATCATTGATCAGTGTACATCCATTGATACCGTCTTTCACCTCCAAACGCATGGCAACTGGCTCTAGCGTAGCCATTCGTGCACAGATGGCTTCTAAATCTACACCTTCGAGACTAGCACAGGTGGCTAGACAGGTGACGGAATTCTCAATTGCTGCATTATCAATAAATGGAATGGTGTATTGGCCTTGCTTCCCATTCAGAGTATATGTGATAGTAGCAGATGTTCCTTTCTTCTCCACACTACGCACCATCGGCCAGTACTTCACCTTATTTAATATTTCCTGACGGGCTACTTTGGTAATGAATTCGTCTTGGAGGTTGATGACGGCTGTTTCGCAGTTGCGCATCAGTTTCAGTTTCTCATCGCATTTCCCTTCCTTGGTAAAGAAATTCTCTTGGTGTGCTTCACCGATATTGGTGATGACACTGATGGTAGGACGAATCATCCGGTTAAGGTTGTCCATCTCATTTGGATTGGAAATTCCTGCTTCAATGATGGCAACATCATTATGTGGGTTCAACAGCCACAGCGACAGAGGAACACCTACTTGAGAGTTGTAGCTACGAGGCGAACGACACACATTGAAATCGGGCGAGAGCAATTGATAAAGCCATTCCTTCACTGTTGTCTTTCCATTGCTACCTGTTATAGCAATCACAGGGATGTCGAATTGTTCACGATGATATGCTGCCAGCTGCTGCATGGCTTGCAATGTGTCATGAACCAAGAGGAAGTTGCTTTGCGGATACTGATCGATGTCGGCAGGCAAAGAACTGACAATAAAGTTTCTGACTCCTCGCTTGTATAGCTCTCCTATGTATTTGTGGCCATCATTACGATTCGTACGGATGGCAAAAAACAAGGTCTCCTTCGGAAAACAAAGCGAACGGCTGTCAATCAGCAGCCAATTAATCAAGGCATCTTCCGAGCCTTTACGCTCCGCATTGATGATATGCGCGATATCACTGATTCTGTATTGCATTTTTTAATTGATTAATCTGTTCTTTTGTTTGAGCCACCAATTGCTGATGTGCCTCGTTCGAGGCATCCAATGGTTGGTGGTGTAATATGCGATTCAAATGCTCGAATTGTTCGATGAAATCGATGGTTTTCGGGCAGAAATAGGCCTGTTGGAATCTTTCCCAGATATACTGAACAGCCACTTGTGAAGGATGCAGCATATCGTCGGCATAGAACCTGTAGTCACGTAACTCGTCCATCACAATCTCATAAGAGGGGAAGTAATAGCAATTGTTGGGGTATGTCTTGCATAGACTGTCGATAGCCAACAACAGAATGGATTTACTCAACTGATTCTCATGCAGCCCGTCTTTCTTATGACGGATAGGGCTTACGGTGAATACGATGGTTTTGTGGTTTGGAATAATCGTATTTTCGATGAATTCGGTGTATATCTCTTCTATTTCAGTGGTAGTGATGCGTCGTCTGGCGAACAGAGCGTCAGGTTGCTTCTTGCAGTTCGCCACAACATGACCGGTTTGCTTCAACTCATAGACCCATGCTGTTCCAAAAGTGAGAATAAGCACATCAGCAGAATCAATTACCTGTTCAAAGTCCAGGTCACCGCAGGATTTCTGTGTCCATTGATAGAATTCATCGTTTCTAGCCGAAAGGGCATTGATGATTGACAAAGGATTATACAATGCGCCAAAGGGATTCGCTACGCTATCGAACCCAGCATTCGTGAGCTTATCGCCAATGCTGTCAGAGAAACACGAGCCTAATAGCAGGTATTTATGACGATGTGACAAACTCAATTCCTTGTTATGAATATCAACCTTTGTCCTGAATTCCACGTTTTTTTGCAAAATTATTTTGTACTTCGCTCGGCTTTTGCTACCTTTGCACACACAAATCTTTTGCAAAAGTACTAAAACTTATTAACATATATGGAACAAGACCGCATAATTCTGCAAATTCAAGATAAAAAAACGCAGGAAATAGATTTTGTGCAGCTTCATAATATCAAAGACTTGAATCGTGCCATTCGAAATGGCATGATGAAAGACATCGTCAATATGTCGGAAATCCTCATGGACAAACGCATCGAAAGCATTGCCGATGAGATTATCAAACGTCAGAATGTGAAGGTGATTTTAGTGGCAGGCCCATCGTCGAGTGGTAAGACCACTTTCTGTAAGCGTCTGTCGCTCCATTTGATGGCAAATGGTTTGAAGCCTTATCCCATTTCATTGGATGATTACTTCGTAGATCGTACCCGTACTCCACGCGATGAATCGGGCGAATATGACTATGAATCGGTTCATGCCGTCGATCTAGAATTGCTTCAAAAGCATATAGGCATGTTGCTTAAGGGCGAAGAAATCGAACTGCCTCGCTACGACTTCCCTTCTGGAACAAGCCAGAACAGCGGACGCAAATTACGATTGGAAGATGATATGATATTGCTGTTTGAAGGCATTCATGGCCTCAACCCCGAATTGACAGCCCAGATACCAGAATCGTACAAATACCGAATTTATGCCTCTGTTCTGGCACCAATTCAAATAGACAAAAATACGATGGTGAGTCGTACAGACAGCCGATTGATTCGGCGTATTTTGCGTGATTATCGCTATCGGGGAGCCTCTGCCATTGCCACCATCGACCGCTGGCCAAGTGTACGCCGTGGAGAAGATAAGTGGGTGTTCCCCTTCCAGAAATATGCCGATGTAGAGTTCAATAGTGTACAGATTTACGAGTTGGCTGTCTTGCGCAACAAAGTCCTTCCTCTCCTTGCTGAGATTACTCCCGACATGCCGCAATACGAGGTTTCCGATCGCTTGCGTCGCCTCCTCCTGTTGTTTACTCCCATTGAAGATATGACACTCACACCTCCTACCTCTTTACTTCGCGAGTTTATGGGTGGCAGCTCATTCAAGTATTGATTATCAATGTTCAATAGTTAACATGGAATCATCAATCATACTTAGACAACTGACAACAGGCTATCGTCTCAAGGGGAAAGACCGTATCGTCAGCAAAGACATGAATGCATCCCTGATGGCAGGACAACTCACTTGTCTGATAGGCCCTAACGGCACTGGTAAGTCAACACTGCTTCGCACCCTTGCAGCCTTTCAGCCACCATTGAGTGGCGATGTGGTGTTGTTCGATAAGCCTGTCAGTAGTTACAGTAATGAGGAGTTGGCGAAACTCATCAGCATTGTACTTACCAATAATGCCCATATCAAAAACCTCACCACTTATGAAGTCATTGGCCTTGGACGTAGTCCCTATACTGGTTTTTGGGGACGTCTGTCCCAGCACGACCACGAAGTCATTACCCAATGCATTCAGCGTGTTGGCATTGGGAATGTAGCCCAGCAAGCATTTCAGACCCTCAGCGACGGAGAGCGACAGAAAGCCATGATTGCTAAAGCCATTGCACAGGAAACACCCATCATCCTGCTCGATGAACCCACAGCCTTCCTCTATTATCCGAATAAGGTGGGAGTGATGCTCATGCTTCGCAGTTTGGCGCACGAGATGGGAAAAACTATCCTAATGTCCATCCATGATATCGATCTTGCCCTCCAGGTTGCCGACCAGATTTGGTTGCTTGCCGACGATGGCAGTCTCATAAATGGTACCCCTGAGCAACTTTGTTCCGATGGCACCATCCAACAGCATGTCGTCAGCGAACATATCGAGTTCGACACCCAGCGACGCACCTTTGCCATTAAATTGACACGCTAATTCATAGTCCTCTTTTATCAACTCTTTAGTATATGAATTTACAGAAACTATGGATGTTCACCGCCATCTTAACCATCAGCGGTGCAAATGAAGTGCAGGCTCAACTGCAACGTACTGCCGAGTTTCACGACAAGTATACACTTACCGAAGCGGTAGTACTGAGCCGTCACAACATCCGTTCACCGCTGTCAGGACCTGATTCGGAGTTGGGCAAGATGACACCCCACGAGTGGTTCTCTTGGTCTTCTGCACCCAGTGAGCTGTCATTACGCGGTGGTGTGCTCGAGACGATGATGGGCCAATACTTCCGCAAGTGGCTTGTGAGCGAGGGACTAATGACAGAAAACGAACTGCCAGCAGAGGGCGCTGTGCGCTTTTATGCTAACTCCAAGCAGCGGACGATCGCCACAGCACAGTACTTCTCGAGCGGCATGTTCCCTGTAGCCAATGTGCAGATAGAATATCACTGCGAGTTAGGGGAGACGGACCCAGTGTTCACACCACGAGTGACCATCGCTTCTGATGATTATCTCCAGCGTGTGCTCCAGCAGATTGCCGATCTCTTCGGTGGTGGCACAATGGAGGAGATTGGACGTAAAATGGCAGATAATTATGCCCTTATTGAGGATGTAATCGACCTTCATGACACTCCAGCTTACCAGAATGGTGACGTGAAAGACTTCAATACCGACGATACACAAATCATATTGGAACAAGACGCTGAACCGAAGATGTCCGGCGGTTTGAATATGGCAGGAAACATTGCAGATGCACTCATGTTGCAATATTATGAAGAGCCCGATGAGGTGAAGGCGGCCTTTGGACACCAACTGACCTTCGAGGACTGGCAACGCATTGCAGCCGTTAAGTCCTGGTATGGCGACGTGCTTAACACCGCTCCGCTCTTGGCCATCAACACTGCTCACCCGCTTTTGCAGGAGATACTTAGCGAGTTACAGCACGAGGGCCGCTTCTTCTCCTTCCTTTGCGGTCACGATGTCAACATCGGCACCGTGCTTGCCGCACTCGGAGTGGAGGAATACACTCTCCCTAATGCTATCGAAACAAGGACGCCTATTGGCAGTAAATTAGTTATAGAGAAGTGGATCGGCGAAGATGGATACCAATACGTAGCAGTAAATCTCTGCTATCAGAGCGTTGACCAATTGCGCCACATGCCCCTGCTCTCACTCCAAAACCCACCGATGGTATATAGCCTCCACTTCGAAGGGTTGGCAACTAATGCAAACGGCCTCTATCTTTACGATGACTTTGAGAACCTCTTGACTGAACGCATTGCAGCGTATAATGAACTGTCCACAGACATACCAAGTGTCAGTACCCGTCCTGGTTCATCCACTCGTGCTTACAACATCAGCGGCATCCCCACTACTTCAGCAACCAACGGCATTGTGATACAAGATCGGAAGAAAATCTTTAGATAGCCGACGTGTATACAAAAAAGTGAGAGGTGCAGGTTTTCACAGACCTGCACCTCTCTTACATTGAATAATAATAATCCTATATTGTTATGTTGTCATGAGTAATTTCATGATTATCTGCGAGCGAATTGGCCGAAATGTGGAGCACCCCAAGGAGTTGCGTGGATGCGATGACGCTGTGGGAATTCTGGAGCCTTTGCTGCCGGGCGGAGTTCCTTCTGTACCTCTGCGATGGCGCTTGCCAATGCCTTGCTGCTTACCTGAGTGCCGTTGATCACTACCGTGTTGTCCTTTGCATTCACGATGATGTCCATCAGTTCGGGTACTGAGAGTGCGTAGTTGCACTGGTAGTAGTCTGCCTTGCTGTCCTTTGGCATTACGTTCACATTGCCGTCTGAGAGTTCGCTGGCCAGAACGCTCTCACCGTTCATATTGATGATGTCGAAATTGAAATCTACTGCCTCGCTGGCTTCCTCGATGATGCTGAGGATGCACTGGTTGGTTGAGCGGTCGAATCCGAGACCTACCTCCATATTCGTTGTTACTGGTGCATAGTACACTGTTGAGTTCTGAGCGTTTGCACTTACACTTGCGATGAGACTTGCGATTGCGATTACTAATGACTTCATAATTTGTTTCCTTTCTTAATTATTAGTTTGTTATTATTTTTTGTTATTTAGTTCTTTTGTTGTGAGGCCTGTTTTCCAACCTCGTACATCTCTTTGATACCGCAAGTCCGAAATCGATTAAATTCCGAAATCCTAAACGTGATAGGGGTTTCCCTACCAACCGATAGTGTTTTCCACTTTTTGGCTTATCTTCTTGTGCCTAATAACCCTTGGCTGTCGTAAAAGAAATCTTGGTGACTATATAAAAAATGCGAAGCGTTGAGGCTTCGCATTCTTTATTGTATGTCCATCGAGTTAGAGTTTGATGGTGAGCATCGTGAATGAGTAAGGTGGGAGGTCGAGGGTCATTTTCTTGCTGGCCTTCACGGTCTCAATGACTGGTGCGATAGGCTGCTGGTCGAAGTTGTTCTCATCAGCTGGCTGACCTGAGAGGGTGGTCTTGGTTGCCACTGGTTTCAATGACTTGAAACGTGAGAGATTGACGGTAGCTGTCTTCTTGTCGGCGGTGTCATTACATACCTTGACGAAGAGTTCACGTGTCTTGACATTGAGAATGACGGTCTGACCGTTGAGTTTCTCGTCGGCATTCTCAATCTTTACACAGTCGCCATAATAGTACTGACCTGCTGACTGACCGAACATCTGCTGAACATAGTAGCTACAGGTGAGGAACGGACGCTCGTTGTCGAAGTAGATAAGGTCTGGGTTCCAGTTGGTGGCGTTCTTACGTGCGAAGAGCGGTGCGTAGGAAGTCATGCATACCACATCGCCATTACGCTCTACATGCAACAGATAGAGGGCCTCTGCCAACGCGTCCTGGAGTTTCTTGTCCTTGGCAGCATATTCGCCGAGATAGACCTTGGTCTTGCGGTTGCGTGGGTAGTCATCATACTGGCGTGAGTTGATGAAGTACTCCTTCTGCTCGTAATAGTGCTCGTCCATGATTGGCATACCGGTTTCTTCTGCCAGTTTCCAACCTGCCTCGTAATCGCCATTACCTGGATGTGAACCAGGACCTGCTGTACCGACGATAACGATTTCAGGATGTGCTTTTGTTACCTTATTATATATATACTTGAAGCGCTCGATGAATTCGGGCGAAATCTTCTCTTCGTTACCCAGTCCGAGATACTTGAGGTTGAATGGCTTTGGATGGCCTGCATCAGCACGTACTTTACCCCACTTGGTCGTTACGTCACCGTTTGCCCATTCAATGAGGTCGAGAGCCTCGTCAACCCACTCGTCCATCTCGCTCATAGGAACAACATCCTGAGCCTGACCACGCATGTTCCATCCACCATTAGCTCCCTGACAGCTGACACCGCAAGGCAGGATTGGAAGCGGTTCCATGCCGACATCCTCACAGAACTGGAAGTACTCGAAGTAGCCCAGTCCGACTGACTGATGGTAGCCCCATGTGTTCTTCTGCTGCTTACGAGTTTCCTTCGGACCTACTGTGGTCTTCCAGCGATAGGTGTTCCAGAATCCATCGCCACCACCATGAACCACGCATCCACCTGGGAAACGCATGAACTTAGGCTTCAGGTCGGCCAGTGCCTGAGCGAGATCCTTACGCAGACCGTGACCCATGTAAGTGTCCTGAGGCATGAGTGACACCATATCCACATCCATATCGCCCACTGTCAGACAAAGAATCTGCAGCGATGCGTTAGGAGCATCCTCGGAAGCAGTGATGGTGGCCGAGAACTTATTCCATGAGCTGTTGCTCACCGTGAATTCCACTTCACCAAGCGAACGCTGTTGACCAAATCCTTGAGTAACGGTCAGCACCACACGCACTTTCTTAGCATCGCCCTTGACGTTGCGGAAGAAAGCAGAGAAGTCGTATTTTGCATCTTTCTTGACGTTGATGCCGTCGAAGCCGTTGTTGGAGATACCGAAGCCTGTCCAACCATTATAGTCATAGTACTGCTTTGCACGCTCGGTATGCAGACGCATGTAGTTAGGGTTGTTGGGATGGATAGAGTTGAGCTGCATAGGCTCCATGTAACCCGTAGAGTGACCCGGACGAACCATTCGCCAAGCGGTACCAGGTCCCCATCCGTCACGTTCTACCGGACTGAACTCGAACGAACCGTTCTGAATCAACTCAGCGTAGAGACCGCCGTCGGCCGACGAACTGATGTCCTCGAAGAAGATACCGATCAGCTCATCACTGATAGCTTTGCCACCAGCAGGCGCTGTCATAGCCTTTTGAGCCGAGAGGCTCAATGTCGAGGCAAGTAAGATTGCCCCCAAAGATAGAATTCTTTTCATGTTAGTAAATTTGGTATTATAATATAAATAATGTGTCGTCTACAAAACGTGAAGCGTACGAACCGCTAAAACCATTTTACGTTGCAAAGATAACGAAAATAGTTGAGAGTAGGGAGCTGAGAGTTGAGAGTTTTGAAAAACAAGCTACTTTTTATGTATTTTAAGTGCCTTTTGCCCTTTAAGTTTACCCTTTTTTGACTGATTGCATAAAATGTATATTTTAGGCCTATTTTTAGCTTTTTTCATGTGTGTTCGGCTACAATAATTGATTGGCGTCAACAAAACGCACTTTTTTGAATAAAATACATATAAATATTTTCCCTGTTTCCGAAAAGTCCGTAACTTTGCATCGTCAAAAGGAAAACAGAGGTTTTTCAGACACCAAAAAGAACGACATAGGTTTTAGTTAAAGTATAAAAGGTTTATTGTTAATAAGGATATCAATAGGTATTAAGTAAGGTAATTTTTTAGTAAGTATTAGTTATTGGTAAAAGATTGTAAAAAGGATTTGATTAGGTATTAATTTTAAGGTTAGTAATGACGAAGAGGCACTAGTGATAGTCCCTCTTTTGTGTTTTTATATAGATAGTACAAAAAAGCCTGCCCTATGTTTGTAGGGCAGGCTTTTGTTGTATTGCTAAAATCTAGTGCCTAACGCCTGGAACCTGGATTTAGAACTTGTATGAAACACCCAAGCCCATGAGTGAGCGATCCCAGTTATCGCTTGCAATCTTGTAAGTGAATTCCAAGTTCACTTTGATTTTCTCTGTAATAGGATATTCAGCACCTGCACCGACATTAATACCGAATTTTGATTCGCTACTGCCACCGTCAGGATTCATGCTCTGCAGCGTTACACCTGCGAGTGGGTAAACACCGAACTCACCAAATGTGAATATATAGTGAACGTTCAGGTTCACATCCAACATCGAAACATGATTCTTCTTCAGGAAGTAGTTGAAAGAAGCCTCACCACGGATCTGGTCAGTGAAACCATATTGTCCCTTAATACCGATACCTGTGTTCTTTGGTTCATCAAGACCGAGCTTCAAATTCACACCGAGACTCTTCTCGCCCTGCTGAGCGAACATTGCAACGCTGAACAACATAGCGCATGCTACCATTAAGATTTTTTTCATACGATTTTAGTTTTAGTTGTTAATAAAATTTGATTATATCAATCAATTCACTTCGCGCAAAATGCTACGCCTCTATAACGCTCAAGTGAGCTTGGCATTATTTTTGGGGCTTAACCGCATTTTTCGATGCAAATGTAATACTTTGTTTTGAAACAACAATGAAAAATTGTTAAGAAATTCAATTTATACCACATAATTCGAAGAAAATGACCGACTTTGCTACACAAAACAATTAGTTACGTCCTTTGGATACTGATCCGGACTTGACGTTGCAACAGATGTCGCAGGTGATTTTTGCCATAGTTATTTTGAATTAATGGTTAAACAATTCTGTTATGGCTATGCCTTCGGACTTGCAAGCTATTTTCTTTCAGCTTTGCAGGTGTAAAGTTACGAAATATTTTCGATATAACCAAATTTTTCAAAAATAAATTTCCAGAAAAAACGGGGAAACGGGCTTTCGGCGAAACGTAATTTCACGTGGCGTGAAACGTAATCTCTCGGGGCGCGAAGTTAGGTCTTCGGAATCGGTTGTTTTTGTAAAGCGAAGAGAACAACGGGAGC
The DNA here is from genome assembly GCA_017529865.1 of Bacteroidaceae bacterium. Classification (GTDB taxonomy): domain Bacteria; phylum Bacteroidota; class Bacteroidia; order Bacteroidales; family Bacteroidaceae; genus Colivivens. Next base: position 170,315 of record JAFXNA010000018.1, on the reverse strand, counting down.
GAGTCAACCTTTTCAATACGGGTAGTCAAATGTAAAAAAGAAAATTTAAAAGGAGTCAATCTTATTCAGGAAAAAACAGAAGACAAAGACACAACGCGTTACACCGTTACAGTTGTTACAGTTGAAAATAAAGCGATGAAAATCTATTTCAGCTACATATACCATAAAAAGAACTGTAACAACTGTAACGGTGTAACGCGAGTCATAGTTGTTTTACAAACGTATTCACGTTTTGCTATTTCTGCTTGATAATTATATAAATATGGCCGGAAACGGCAAGGAGTGCCGAAAGGGTAATGCTTGGGTAACGCGCTTATGGGGGGGGGAGACGTACAGCCTTGGCAGGCAACCGGAAGCCACACGATGCACAATCCGTAAGTGCCTAAGACTCATTCCAGAGGATTTTATTGTTTTATGAAAATAATTGGTGAGATATTTGTTCTGGTCCAAAATAAATTCGTAACTTTGCACTCGAAGAAACTATTCAAATCCCTACGACAATGAAACTGTTCATATCCATATTATTGTTGGCTGTCTGCCCGCTGATGGCAGGTGCCAAGACGACACTCCGCACGATGCTGGTGGAGGGCAAGAAGTGGTATTACTCGTATCATCACTATAATGATGAGGAGGGTAAGTTTGACGATCAGACGTATTGGGTTTCGTACAAAGTGAAGGGCGATACGGTGATTGACGGTCGTGAGTACAAGAAGATGTACCGATGGGACGAGGTGAGCCGCCAAACGCGCTACCATGGAGCCTTCCGTGAGGATGAGGAGGGTCGGGTGTGGCAGTATGACTATTCTGGCAACAAAAAAGACGAGATTATTTGCGATGTCGCTTGTAATAGCTATCCTGGCTATACGATTGGCGTAGTGTCAGATGTCACCAATGTTGAAGGACAACTGTTTCATCGCTATTTCTGGAACACATTAATCGGCGTTGAGGGTGTAGGGCTTCAGAGATTTGGAGTTATATGGAAACCAGAGCACATGTACATCATTGCACCAAGTGTAGATGTGTATGACCATGACTACCCAGGCGACTATGAGGAGTTGGAGTATGTAGAGGACGCCAATCTCAATCTCTGCATAACCAAGACGTGCTTCGAGGCTCCTAAATACATTCAGTTGACGGAGAACGAGAAGAGGCTGGTGGAGCAGAACAACGACTTCGCGTTCAACCTGTTCCGCAAGGCGCGCGACGGAGAGAGTAAGGTGCTCTCACCGCTGAGCATCACCTACGCGCTGGGTATGCTGAACAACGGAACAGCGGGGAAGACGCAGCAGGAGATCTATCGCGTGTTGGGATTCGACGATGTGAATGCTCAGAACGAGTTCTGCCTGAAGCTGACGAACGAACTCCTTTGGGCTGGCAACGTGGACTATACGACGACGGCCATGATTTCGAACACCATCTTCGTGAACAAAGGGCGTGGATTTGAACTGGAGAAGGACTTCACACATACTGTGAACCATTATTATCGTGCGTATCCGCAGTCGCGTGACTTTAACGACGGAGAGACGCGTGGCGTCATCAACAAATGGGCAAGTGACCATACGGAGGGAATGATAAAGGAAGTGTTGAGCGAAAGTGAGTTCAATCCTTATGCTGTGAGCTATCTGCTGAATGCAACATATTTCAAGGGGATGTGGAGTACTCCGTTCATGGTCGAAAACACGAAGGACGAACCATTTGCAGGCGGCGAGAAGGTGCCGATGATGCACCAAGAGTTGGAGGCAGAATATGACGAGAACGACCTTTATCAAACGATCAAACTGCCCTACGGAAACGGAACGTACAACATGCAGGTGTTCCTGCCTCATGAGGGTAAGACCCTCGATGAGGTGATTGAGAACTTGAACGGGAAGAACTGGAAGATGTGGGGCGATATGTGTGAGGTGGACCTCTCTTTGCCTCGATTCGAGACTGATACCGATCAGGACCTGATAGGTGTGATGTCGGAGTTGGGTATGCCTTCTGCCTTCAGTCCTTACGAAGCTGACCTTTCGCTCATGTTGGTAGGCGACGATGATGAGGACGACTATATCGGCATGATGAAGCAGGTGGCTAAGATCAAGTTAGACGAGAAAGGTACCGAAGCAGCTGCCGTGACAGCTATTATGACAACGGATAGTGCGCCCAGATCGGTAGAATTTCATGCCAACCGTCCGTTCTTCTACATCATCAGCGAGCAGTCGGCAGGCGTCATCCTCTTCATGGGTCAGTATATGGGTGAAGGGGCGACGGGAATTAAAGACCCCCTCCAACTCCCCCTCTATGGGGAGAGGAACAATGCCATCTACAACTTGCAGGGTCAGCGGATGGGGGCGTTGCAGAAGGGATTGAACATTGTGGATGGGAAGAAGGTCATCGTTAGATGACATGTGGAAGGATTGTTTATGGCCTGAAATGAGGAAAAGAGGGGGAAAAAGATTAAAATACGTCAAAGTTTTGCCGAAATGTCACTTTTTATTCGTAACTTTGCAGCCAATTTGGATAAGTACGCATTTTAATGAAGAAACTCTATATAGAAACCTACGGCTGTCAGATGAATGTGGCAGACAGTGAGGTGATTGCCTCGGTGATGAAAATGGCTGACTATGAGAGCCAGGACTCGATAGAGGGTGCAGATGCTGTGTTGCTAAATACGTGCTCGGTGCGTGACAATGCGGAGCAGAAGATATTCCACAGATTGGAAGAATTGAATCACTTACGACTCAAGAACTCAAAAACCAAAAATCTCAAAATCATCGGTGTGGTTGGCTGTATGGCCGAACGTGTGAAGGAGGACCTGATTGAGCATCACCATGTGGACTTGGTTGCCGGTCCTGATTCGTATTTGCAGTTGCCCGAATTATTTGCTGCTGTCGAAGCTGGCGAGAAAGCCATCAATGTTGAGCTGTCGACAACAGAAACTTATAAGGACATCATACCCGAACGTATCTGTGGTAATCGCATTTCCGGGTTTGTGAGCATCATGCGTGGCTGCAACAACTTCTGCCATTATTGCATCGTGCCTTACACCAGAGGACGTGAGCGAAGCAGGGACATCAGCAGCATCCTGAACGAAGTGAAGGACTTGCAGGCAAAGGGTTTCAAAGAGGTGACGCTGCTGGGACAGAATGTGAACTCGTATAAGGCCACCGAGGGAGAGGGAACGGAGATTAACTTCCCGGAGTTGCTCAGAAGAGTGGCTGAGGCGGTGCCTGATATGCGCATCCGATTCACAACTTCGCATCCGAAGGATATGAGCGACGAGACGTTGCAGGTGATTGCCGACTATCCGAATATCTGCCGACACATCCATCTGCCTGTACAGAGCGGAAGCAACCGCATCCTGCAGCTGATGAACAGAAAATATACGCGCGAGTGGTATCTGGAACGTGTGGCTGCCATTCGTCGCATCATCCCCGATTGTGGACTGACGACTGACATCTTCTGCGGCTATCACTCTGAGACGGAAGAGGATCATCAGTTGTCGCTTTCGCTGATGAGGGAATGCCAGTATGACAGTGCCTTCATGTTCAAGTATTCGGAGCGTCCAGGCACTTACGCATCGAAGCATCTGCCTGACGATGTGCCTGAAGAGACAAAGATTCGCCGACTGAACGAACTGATTGCGCTACAGAACCAGCTGTCGGCTGAGAGCTATCAGCGCGATATCGGCAAGACGTTCGAGGTGCTGGTGGAAGGTGTGAGCAAACGTTCGAAAGATCAGTTGTTCGGACGCACACAGCAGTATAAGGTAGTGGTGTTCGACCGTAACAATCATCATATCGGCGACTTTGTGAAGGTGAAGATTACGGAGGCAAGTTCAGCTACATTGAAAGGGGTGGAAGCCCCCTCCAACTCCCCCTCAAGGGGAGAGAAGTGAAGAGTGAAAAGTGAAAATTTAGAGAGATGTCAAAGAATAGAGCTTCAAGTTTATTGAGTACGCAGTTTGTGACGGCATTGATTAGTACGTCGCTGGTATTGGTGTTGCTGGGAACGATTGTGCTGTTTGTGCTGACAGCACGCAATCTGTCGACCTATGTGAAGGAGAACTTCAATGTGACGATTCTGCTGAGCGACGATATTGCTCAGGGCGAGATTGCATCGCTGCAGAAATCACTGGAGGAGCAGCCTTATGTGAAGTCGCTGAAGTATATCTCGAAAGAGCGTGCGCTGCATGAGCAATGTATCGATATGGGTACAGACCCATCGGAGTTCTTAGGCTATAACCCCTTCACGGCTTCGTTTGAAATCAAGGTGAAGTCGGAATATGCCAATAATCAGAGCCTCAGTAAGATTGCAAAGCAACTGAAGGGTACGGAGAAGGTGATGGATGTGATTTATCAGAAGGAGCTGATGAACTCGGTGAACAATAACATCCGTAAGTTCAGTATCATTCTGCTCATCATCGCAGCCTTATTCACCTATATCTCGTTTGCCTTGATCAACAATACGGTGCGGCTGACCATCTTCTCACGACGGTTCATCATCAACACCATGAAGCTGGTTGGTGCCAGTTGGGGTTTCATCCGCAGACCATTCCTCAATCAAGGACTGCTGTTGGGTGTGTTGTCAGCGATTATTGCTGATGCCATTATCATTAGCATTGTGTATTGGGCAAAGAACTTCGATGCCGAAATCAATACAGTGATTGATATGAAGGTGATGATTATCGTAAGCGTCTCAGTCTTTGTGTTCGGCTTACTCATCACATTCCTCTGCACTTATTTCTCATTGTCGAAATATCTCAAAATGAGCAGTAACGAGTTGTATCATATTTAGAGTGAAAAGTGAAAAGTTTTAAGATATATGAATAAAGATTTAGCATTCGGAACCCTTAATTACATACTCCTCGGAGTAGGTATTGCCATTGTTGTCATCGGATTCATTCTGATGGCAGGCGACGGAACAACAGAACAGATGTTTAATGCAGACATCTTCAGTGATATGCGTATCAAGGTAGCGCCCATTACATGCCTGTTGGGGTTCATTGTGATCATTGCAGCTATTCTGGTCAAACCGAAAGCAAAGAAAGTTGAAGAAGCAGAATAGACGATGGCTCATTGCTTAATAGTAGATTAGACGATGGATTGGTTACAAGCACTTCTGATGGGTATATTCCAAGGACTCACTGAGTACTTGCCTGTGAGCAGTAGTGGACACTTAGCTCTGGCAGGCGAGTTGCTTGGAGTGGAAGACCCGGATACCATCATGCCCTTCACGATTCTGGTACATGTAGCGACGGTGTTGAGTACACTGGTCATTCTATGGAAAGAGATAGTGTGGTTGTTCATCGGAGCTTGCAAACGTGGTAAGGACTTCATTCCCAGCCGCTATGGCATCACCCGATTGAACGACGAGCAGAACTACCTGCTCTGCATCATCATCTCGATGATACCTATCGGCATCGTAGGCTTCTTCTTCAAAGACTGGGTGGAGGAGCAATTCCATAGTCTGATGGTTGTAGGTGTATGTCTTTTGATAACAGCATCGTTGCTGGCATTCTCCTATTTCTCCAAACCACGCGAGAAGGAACATATCTCAATGGTGGATGCGTTCATCATTGGTATTGCTCAGGCAATCGCTGTGTTGCCAGGATTATCGCGTTCGGGTAGCACTATCGGCACAGGACTGATTCTTGGTAACAAGAAGGAAAAACTGGCTCAGTTCTCCTTCCTGATGGTGATTCCTCCCATTCTGGGTGAAGCGCTGTTGAATGTGAAGGATATGCTGGAAGTTGGCTTTGAGCAAGCAATGGAGGGCATCACTCCAACAGCATTGGTGGTAGGCTTTTTTGCCGCCTTCATCACAGGTTGCATTGCTTGTAAATGGATGATTAGCCTGGTGAAACGAGGTAAGATGATATGGTTTGCTATCTATTGTGCCATTGTAGGTACAGCCACGATCATTTGGCAACTGTGTATTTAAAGCCTCTGTAATCTGATGAATCCACAAAAAGGAGAGATTTTCTGTTTCAACAAGCCCTATACATGGACTTCGTTCGACCTCGTAAATAAAGTGCGAGGCATCCTGAGACATCGGACGAGAAACAGGAAACTGAAAATAGGACATGCCGGTACACTCGACCCACTGGCTACAGGGGTACTCATCATCTGCAGCGGTAAGGCGACCAAACGGATTGACGAACTGCAAGCAGGAGTGAAGGAATATGTGGCAACATTGAAACTAGGTGCAACCACTCCTTCGTTCGATAAAGAGACAGAGGAGGACGCAACCTACCCTACTGACCACATTACCAAAGAGATGGTGGAAAATGTGTTGCAGCAATTCGTAGGTACCATAGAACAAGTACCACCTTCGTTCTCGGCTGTCAAAGTGAACGGTAAACGTGCTTACCAGATGGCACGAAAGGGGCAGGAAGTGGAACTGAAGCCCAAGCAACTCACGATTGATGAGATAGAACTTATGACGTGCAACCTGCCGTCGGAAATTATGATCAGGGTCGTGTGTAGCAAAGGTACATACATCAGGGCATTAGCCCGAGATATCGGCCAGGCACTGCATACGGGTGCATATCTCACGGATTTGTGCCGCACTAGAGTCGGCAACTACCGACTGGCAGATTGTCTGGATATCACGGAGTTTGACGATTGGCTGAATGCTCAGACCATCGAGATAGAAAATGAAACATCATAACGTAACAAATCATTACATACATGAAACTCTCACAGTTTAAATTCAAACTACCCGATGAGAATATCGGTTTGGAGCCACCTTATCATAGAGACGAGGCTCGTTTGATGGTATTACACAAGAATACAGGTGAAATCGAACACCGTATCTTTAAAGACATCATCGACTATTTTGATGATGGTGATGCTTTTATCTTCAATGACTCTCAGGTGTTTCCAGCTCGCCTATATGGCAACAAGGAAAAGACAGGAGCACTGATTGAGGTTTTCTTGTTGCGTGAACTGAATGCCGACATGCGATTGTGGGATGTGTTGGTAGACCCTGCTCGCAAGATACGAATCGGCAACAAGCTGTATTTTGGTGAGGACAACTCATTGGTTGCTGAAGTGATCGATAACACCACATCGAGAGGCCGTACACTCCGATTCCTATATGATGGAGACCGCGATAAGACCATCAGGGAATCGCATGAAGAATTCAAGCAGTCGCTCTATTCATTAGGTGAGGCACCATTGACCGACGAGGTTAGGAGGTTCCGTAGAGCCGTACCGGAGGATATGGAGAACTGCCAGACCATCTTTGCCAAGCATGAAGGAGCAGTTACTTCACCTGCTACAGGTCTTCACTTCTCTCGTGAGTTGATGAAACGCATGGAGATTAAGGGTATAACTCAAGCATTCATCACCCTGCATGTAGGATTGGGCAACTTCCGCACCATCGATGTGGAAGACCTGACGAAACACAAGACTGACAGTGAAGAAGTTGTGATTGGAAAAGAGGCATGCGACATCGTAAACAAGGCGAACGAGGGTGGACACCGCGTATGTGCAGTGGGAACAACGACCATGCGTGCTGTTGAGACAGCTGTGGGTCCTGGAGGCGTACTCAAGGAGTTTACCGGTTGGACGAATAAATTCATCTTCCCCCCATACGAATTCGGCGTAGCTAATGCTTTCGTATCAAACTTCCAAGCCCCATTGTCACTCATGCTGATGATGCAATGCGCTTTCGGTGAATACGAAAACGTAATGAAGGCATACGAAACAGCCATCAAGGACGGCTATAAGTTCGGTTGCTTTGGCGATGCCTTGTTGATTATTGATTAAGACAATGACGGCACAGGTTCATAAAGTGTATTTGAGTCTTGGCTCGAATCAAGGAAACAGACAGCAGAACCTAAATCGTGCCATCACATTGATAGCAGATCGAATTGGTCCGATTACGGATCAATCCGATTTGTTTGTTACAGAACCTGTGGGGTTCAAAAGCACACACCTATTTAATAATATGGCAATAGGGTTGGAAACAACCTTCACGGCTTTTGAGGTGCTCAAAATTACACAACAAATAGAAAAGGAATTGGGGAGGAAACGGAAATCCGTCAATGGTATCTATCACGACAGACTGATTGATATCGACATTCTCCTATACGATAATGAGACGATTGAAACTCCAGCACTTACGATTCCACATCCTCGTATGAAGGAGCGCCGTTTCGTATTGGAACCATTGACTCAGATTGCTCCTGAACTGATTATTCCGAACGAAACAAAGACGATAGCTGAATTGCTCGTTGATATATGTTGAGTTTTAATTCCTCAACAGACACAGAGAGAACGTTGGCTGCTTCTTGATATAAATCCGTTATCGCCGCATCCGTATCATCTGTTTCCAGCCACAGCGCATTTGCTTCGTAGGCTGCCTGCATTGCCTCAACATCATACCGCGGACCAAACGAGAGGGAAATACCTTGTTGAAGGAACTGCTTAGCCAACTGTGCTTTTTTGCGAAAACCATGAATAATCCATGGTTGAATAGGACGTTGTTGCTTGTGAATCGCCACCACCTCTTCGACCGCTTTCACGCAATGAATAACAAGCGGTTTCCCCAATCGTTCGGATAAAGCAATATGTCGCAAGAACAATGCTTGTTGAGTCTCCATATCTGCTCCTCGAAGGGCATCCAGTCCTGTCTCCCCAATCATCACTACTTGTGGCATCATACACTTTGCCTCCACTTCCATCATACTGCTGTTGATGAAATCGGCATCTGTGTTAATCGTAACTGATTGCCAAGGATGCACTCCAACGGATGATAACCCGATGGGAGTTGCATCAAAGTCGTAATTCCTGACGGCAATCACATCAGAGGTTGACTGATTATGGTGTGTGTGGATGTCGATATACGGAATCATCATATTTAAGGAACTGGGTCATACCCTGAGCCGCCCCAAGGGTGACAGCGCAGAATACGCCGAACGGCTAAATACAAACCATAGAACGGCCCGTGTTTCTTGATGGCCTCTACAGCATACTGGGAACAAGTGGGGGTGAATCGGCAAGTTGGGGGAAACATAGGAGATATGCAACGCTGATAAAAGAAAATAGGAACGAGTAAAATCATTCCTAATCCTTTGATGATATATCGATACACATCTTTCATGCTATGTCTGCAATCCGAGTTAATATCTTATTCATGCTTTTGTATACGTTGGCATACGTACACAGACTGGAAGCAATACAAATAAATGCGATGGCGATACTTTCGTCAGATTCCTCCATTGCATTCCATAAGATCTGTTTTTGCCGGCGATAGGCCTCACGGGTAAGCCGTTTCATCCTGTTACGGTCGACGGCCTTATGAAAACGTTTCTTGGGCACACTGACCAAAATGGATACAGGAACATCTCCCTTAGGAATCCTGATGTAGACCACACGAAAAGGAAAAACAACCATAGAAGAGCCTTCTCCATTGAACAAACGATCAATGAGGAGTTTGCTGGTAATCCGTTCTGCCTTCTTAAATGATTGTAATCCTTTGGGTTCCAAGATGATATTACTAAGCCTACTGATGCTTTTTGATATAGTCTTCAATCATTGCAGGCACCGATCGTAATTCTGCTGTCGGCTGCATATCGACTCTCAGGTGCTGCTTCTCGGCTTCCTCAATGGTTTTGGCACCCAAACAAGCAATGGCGATATCTCCTTGGTTGAAGTCGGGGAAGTTCTTCAGCAATGAGTGAATACCTTCTGGACTGAAAAACACAAGCATGTCATAATCGAATGCTTCATCTGGGCCGAAATCATTGGGAACGGTATAGTACATAACAGCCTCTGAATGGAACAGATTGGCTGCATCCAGTTTATTCTTCAACTCATCGTCGTGCGCTGATGACTGTGGCACAAAGTATTTCTCAGTCTTGTGTTTAACCATGATTGGAATCAAATCGTCCATCTTGCCACTCAATGGGAAGAACACCTTACGCTTGCGATACTGGATATACTTTTGCAGATAGAGTGCAATGATTTCTGATTTGCAGAAATACTTCATACCTTCAGGAATAGACACTCTCAGTTCCTTACACAACGAAAAGAAATGGTCGATTCCATGACGTGAAGAAAAAATTACGGCTGTATGGTCGAGTATCGAAACTCTTTGCTGACGGAAATCTTGTGGTGGCATGTTGTCTATACGAATGAAAGGCCTAAACACAATCTCTACTCCGTATTTCGCTGCCAAATCAAAATAAGGTGACTTCTCTGTTTGGGGTTTGGGTTGAGAAACTAAAATTTTCTTTGTCATCAACGTTTTATTTTATGTAATATATTACTCGGCTGTTCTACTCATCAATTGCCACGCAATAAGCGTTGGCATAATTTCGACGCTGCAAAAGTACAAAAAAAACAGCAATCCGCCATATTTTTTAGGCCGAAAGTGGGCATAGAGCTTACAGAGCAATATGATTTTCTGCAAAATGATAAGTCCGATTAGACAATGTGTTATGTTAACAAACATATCTACACAAAAGACACGCAGTAGTGATAATGGGAACGCAAGTGCTGATACAATTGCTACAGAAAACAGAAAGGCGGAAAGCCATGCATTTCCTTGACTGACACTGAAGAATGTCCAGTTGACAATCGCATATAATATCCCTTTAAAAACAATTAATAGCGCACATCCAAGAGTGAGCAATGCAATGATTCCATATCTTGAAGTGGAGGGAGCGTAGATATCAGAAAAGAGGATGATGCCAATAGAAAGGCAACCCAGCACAATCAGCAAAAGGATGTCGACAATCTCGCGATTACTGACACTGACTTCATTCGATGAATAAATCTGACGTGAGGAGAAGAAGGTGGTGATTTTGTACATAAACACCATACGGCTACGATAGAGCACAAAAGTGAACAGTACGAACGACAAGATGGCTCCAATGGTCATCACGTCATCATTGCGCATCAAATAGCTACGGCTGGCAATTGCAATCCCTTCTTCCATCTCCCACTCTAAAGTCTAGTGTTTATTCTCTAAAGCCTAAAGTCTAATGTCTAATGTCTATTTTTAAAGTCTGAACTCTTTCTTAATACGGTCTACCTCATCGAGTTTCTCCCAAGTGAAGAGTTCGACAGTCATATCTTTCTTTCCTCCTGATTGGTAAGGACTGAAGAAATGTTTCTCGACGACCTGTGGCTCACGTCCCATGTGACCGTATGCAGCTGTTTCTGTATAAATTGGCTTACGCAATTTCAGGTCGCGCTCGATGGCGTATGGACGCAGGTCGAACATCTCGTGGATTTTCTTGGCTATCTCTCCATCGGTCATAGCCACGTTTGAGTGACCATAGGTGTTTACATAGATGCTGACAGGTTCTGCTACACCGATAGCATAGCTCAACTGTACTAACATTTCGTCTGCAACCCCTGCAGCAACCATGTTCTTGGCTATATGACGTGCAGCATAGGCAGCTGAGCGGTCTACCTTACTTGGATCTTTACCCGAGAAAGCCCCTCCACCGTGCGCACCTTTGCCTCCGTAGGTATCAACGATTATCTTGCGGCCTGTCAGACCAGTGTCACCATGTGGGCCTCCAATGACGAACTTGCCTGTTGGGTTCACATAGTACTTGATGTCATCGTTGAACAACGCCTTGATATATTCTTCCTTGGTCTCGCTGATGACACGAGGAATCAGGATGGTTTTCACATCCTTCTTGATTTGTTCCAACATCGCATTATCGTCGTCAAGGAATGGGTCATGCTGTGTGGAAATCACGATGGAATCGATTCTTTTTGGCTTTCCGTCATCACCATATTCAATCGTTACCTGACTCTTGCTGTCGGGACGCAGATAGGTCATCTGACGGCCTTCATGCCGAATTGCAGCAAGCGTTCTTAACAGATGATGACTCAGATCGAGCGCAAGTGGCATATAATTGGCGGTTTCATTCGTAGCATATCCGAACATGATACCTTGATCGCCTGCTCCTTGGTCTTCGAGTTTCTCGCGAACCACACCCTGATTGATATCGGCACTCTGCTCATGAATCGCCGAGAGAAGTCCACAACTCTCTGCCTCGAACTTATACTCTGCCTTCGTATAGCCAATCTTGCCAATCACCTTACGAGCAACTTCCTGCAGGTCGATGTATGCTTTCGAGTTCACTTCGCCTGCCACGACAACCAATCCGGTTGTCACAAGTGTTTCACATGCTACCTTTGAATCCTCATCGAAAGCAAGGAAATGATCCAACACGGCATCCGATATCTGGTCGGCTACCTTGTCAGGATGTCCTTCGCTCACTGATTCTGATGTAAATAAATATCCCATTATCTATCTTTCTATAAACTATCTACTTTAATCTTTACAATTGCTGCATATCATTCAGCTTCTTGTAATACCCATCAATTGCCAGCAACTCTTCATGTGTGCCGTGTTCTACGATTCTGCCTTCATGCAATACATAGATACATTGTGCATTCTTGATGGTCGACAAGCGGTGGGCGATTGCAATTGTCGTCCTCGACTTCATCAGGCGTTCCAGTGCATCCTGTACCAGTTTCTCGGATTCTGTGTCGAGTGCCGAAGTTGCCTCGTCGAGAATCAGGATCGGTGGGTTTTTCAGGATGGCACGAGCGATGGAGATACGCTGACGCTGGCCGCCCGAAAGTCTTCCTCCACGATCACCTACATTGGTCTGATAGCCCTGTTCCATCTCCATGATGAAATCGTGTGCATTGGCAATCTTTGCCGCTTGTTCCACTTGTTCCATCGTAGCGTTTTCTACACCAAACGCGATGTTGTTGAAGACGGTGTCGTTGAACAGAATGGCTTCCTGGTTCACATTGCCGATGATGCTTCGTAGCGACTGTATCTTCATCTCCTTGATATTCACACCATCAATCAGTATCTCACCCGACTGGATGTCGTGATAGCGAGGAATGAGGTCTACCAATGTCGATTTGCCTGAGCCCGACTGCCCTACCAATGCTATCGTCTGTCCTTTTGGAATCACGAGGTTGATGTCTGTCAGTATCTCGCGATTTTCATTATATGAGAAGGACACATGACGCAATTCGATCGATTCCTTCAGCCCGTCTATTTCTTTCGCATTCTCTATTTCCTTGATGTTGTTTTGCGCATCGAGTATCTTATTGATACGTTCCATCGATGCCATACCTTTCTGGATGGTATAACCAGCCTTCGACAGGTCTTTCACTGGCTGGAGGATTGTATAGAGAATGGTCAGGTAGTAAATGAAAGCACTTGCATCAATCGGTGAATTGCCTGAGAAAATCAGATAACCACCAAACCACAACACAATGACAATCATCAGTGTACCCAAGAACTCACTCACAGGATGAGCTGACGACTGACGGATTGCTACTCGCATCGAAATCTTGCGGTATTCATCATTGACAGCTATAAACTTATCCTCCATCTTCTTCTCGGCGATGAAGGCCTTGATGATGCGAAGTCCACCCAGCGTTTCTTCGATGATACTCAGCCCATCGCTCCATCGGGCCTGTGCTTTCAGCGAGTTGCTTTTGAGCTTCTTACCGATACGACCGATTCCGATTGCCATGAATGGTATCACAATCAGTACAAAGAGGGTGAGTTGCCAACTCATGGCAAACAAGGTGCCAAGATACACCAGAATGAAGATGGGGTTCTTAATGACCATATCGAGCGAACTGCCAATCGATGAATCCACCTCGTTCACATCTGTACTGATTCGTGCCAGGATATCACCTTTTCGTTCGTCTGAGAAGAACGCAAGGGGCAGATGGAGTATCTTCTTGTAGATTTTCGCACGTATATCGCGAACGATACCAGTCTTGATGGGCATCAGGCAAGCCGAACCGCCAAAATACGAACCGGTCTTCAGCAATGTCAGCAAACCAAGTATCAAACCTAGAATCAACAGCGTGGTAGCAGGCCCGTAGGTCTCTACCAACTGTTGTGAGTAGTAGTAGCCATTGTTCTTCGAGGCCTCGATAAGGTTATCGACGGTCTGTCCAAAGGTATCTCCTGCTTCAATTGGCATATAAGTATATACCTTGTCCTCGATCTTAAACAGGATATGCAGGATGGGTACGAGCAAGGCAAATGAGAACACATTGAATAGCGCTGTCAATATGTTCATGCCAAACGTACCTATGATGTAACCTTTATAGGGACGGAAATACAATCCCATCAATTTGAAGAACTCTCTCATCTATTTATTGACCATTTAACCATTTACCATTTAAGGTTCCCAGTTCTCCCCCTCGGGGGAGTTAGAGAGGGGCTATCTTTTTATTTTTTCCTTCCGAAATCTGCAGGAATCTCACCCCATTCATCCGTCTGCCACGTTTCAATGGCATTCGAATAGGTGTTGTTGCGAAGCCAGTTCTCTGCCCGTGCGATAATCTGATACAGCTGTTCCGTCTTCTCGTTTCGCTCCAGATTGGTCTTACATTTCTTCTTTTGCACCCAAGTGCGAGCGGTGAAACTGTCGGAATAGATGGTCATGTTCGACCCTTTTTTCTTCAACAATGCCAACGCATGAACGATAGCCAGAAATTCTCCGATGTTATTCGTGCCATACACAGGTCCATAATGGAATATTTCTTTACCCGAAGGGATATGTACCCCCCGATATTCCATTTTCCCCGGATTTCCGCTACATGCAGCATCCACACACAACGCCTCGTTTACCCTTTCCACCTCTAATTATGAAACTTTAGTTCGACGGAGTCAATTATGAATTATGCATTATGAATTATGCATTACATCACATCCTCTCAGGCATCTCAATACCCAACAGTCCCATACCTTCGTTCAACACCTTCGCAACACACTTCGAGAGCATCAGTCGGAACTGCTTCTTTTGCTCGTCCTCCTCTCTCAGGATGCTGAAGTCGTGATAGAACTGGTTATATTCCTTGGTCAGCTCATAACAGTAGTTTGCAATGCCTGATGGACTGTAATCCTGACCAGCCTGACGTACTGCTGCTTCAAAGCTGTTGAGTTTCTGGATGAGCGTGATTTCCTTCTCACTCAGCGTAATCTGATTACTCAGAGTATTCAGAACACTCAGATCAATGCCTGCCTCCTTTGCCTTACGCAAAATGGATGATATACGGGCATACGTATACTGGATGAACGGGCCTGTATTACCATTGAAGTCGATACTCTCGGCTGGGTTGAACAGCATGTTCTTACGGGCATCAACCTTCAGGATGAAGTATTTCAACGCACCCAGTCCCACTTTTCTTGCTATCTCACGAGCCTCCTCTTCTGGGATGTCTTCGTTCTTGCCCATCTCTTTCGATACCTGATAGGCATCTTCAATCATCTTGGCAATCAGATCGTCGGCATCCACAACGGTACCCTCACGGCTCTTCATCTTACCGCTTGGCAATTCCACCATACCGTAGGAGAAGTGAACAAGGTCCTTGCCCCACTTGAATCCCAGTTTGTCAAGCAGAATCGACAACACTTGGAAGTGATAGTTTTGCTCATTGCCCACCACATAAATCATCTTATCGATAGGGAAGTCCTGGAAACGCAACTTCGCCGTTCCGATATCCTGAGTCATATACACACTGGTTCCGTCGCTTCTCAGCAGCAACTTCTCGTCCAGTCCGTCTTTGGTGAGGTCGGCCCATACCGAACCGTCCTCTCTGCGATAGAAGATACCCTTTTCCAGTCCTTCCATCACCTTCTCCTTACCTTCCAGATAGGTGTCAGATTCATAGTATATCTTATCGAACGACACACCCATCATCTTGTAGGTCTCGTCGAAGCCGGCATATACCCACTCGTTCATCTTTTTCCACAACGCACGCACCTCAGGGTCGTTCTGCTCCCACTTCACCAACATCTCGTGTGCTTCCTTGATGAGTGGAGCCTCCTGCTTGGCTTGTTCCTCATCCATACCTTGCGCCACGAGCTCCTTCACCTCCTGACGGTAGTGCTGGTCGAAGGCCACATAATAGTCACCTATCAGGTGGTCACCCTTCTTGCCAGAAGATTCCGGAGTCTCACCGTTACCGTACTTCAACCAAGCCAACATCGACTTACAGATGTGAATACCGCGGTCGTTCACGATATTGGTCTTCACCACCTTGTTGCCATTTGCCGCAACGATACGAGCCAAGGAAGACCCCAGCAGGTTGTTGCGCACATGACCCAAGTGGAGCGGCTTATTGGTATTCGGCGAACTGTATTCTATCATCACCAGCGGACTGTCCTCGGTGGCACTTACGAAACCGAACTGCTCGTCTGCATTGATAGCTTGCAGCAACTCCAACCAACTCTGGCTCGAGATCACCAAGTTCAGGAATCCCTTCACCACATTAAAGTTGGCAACCACCTCGCTCAGGTTCTCCTTCAGATATTGTCCCAGCTCCTGACCAGTCTGCTCGGGGCCTTTCTTCGAAGCACGAAGGAAGGGGAACACCACCACAGTCAGTTGGCCTTCAAACTCACTTCTGGTCTGCTGCACCTGAATCTGTTTCTCGTCCACATCTACGCCGTAAAGCGATTGAATGCCATCCTTTACAGCCTTGATTATTCTATTTTCAATTGACATCATAATTCTACTAAGCTACTAAGCAATTAACCTACTAAGCTAATCCGGCTGCAAAGTTACAAAAAATTTTGTAATTCGGCCATTAAACCACCGAACTATTAAACGTTTGAACCACGAATCCATTGACAGCACACATAAATCCATATTACAAGGTTGCAAAGGAAGCAAAAAAAGCACATGCCTGTTCCACACATCTTTCCTGACTTCTGATTTCGTACTTTCCCGTTGTAATTCCAGCGAGAATTTCTTGTACTGAGATAAGTTAACTCAGATTGTCTTTTCCTGAATAAGGTTGACTCTCCCCCTAATTTCATTGCTCTCTTCACTTTACAAAAACAGCCGATTCAGAAAACGTAACTTCTCGCCCCGAGAGATTACGTTTCATGAGGTGTGAGGTTACGTTTCGCTGCCCGTGATATTACGTTTCTCCAAAAGCCCAGTTTCCCCGTTTTTTCCCGAAAATTTATTTTTGAAAATTTGGTCATGTCAAAAAAAATTCCAAGTCCCCCGCTTCAGGCATCAAGTTTCAGTCGAAAACTTTCGAGCCTAAGAAAATATTCTTGTATGCCTTAAAAAATAATTTTTCAAGCCTAAGAAGGAAAATTATCAAGGCCTAAGAATCAAGTTCCCCCAGCGACCTGGAACCTCACGCCGGACCGTTGAGACCGTTGAGACCGTGAGACCAAATAGTCTTTTCCTAATTTTGGTTGACAGTTTTTTGCTTATTTCCTGATGCGGTTGACAACCGTTTTACTGAATAAGTTGATAGTCATTTGCGGAACAAGTTGAAATCCTTGATTTTGCCCCATTTCATCGGGAAATGAGAGGTAAGAATTGGCTATTTCAAGTCGAAACGGAGGCCGATATTGAGGTTGAAATTGAACGGTTGGTCTTGGTAAATGGTAGGGATTTTGCTTCCATCCGAGAAGTAATAACCGAGTCCTGGTTCGGCATACAGGTGCAATATGTTTGTCAATTTGTATTCAAGTCCCACAGCGCTGTTTACTGAAAGCTGCCAAGGACTTGCATCCAGCATCTTCTCGACGGTTCCTCCTGCTGTGAGATAGACACCGAAATGGCGGTTTGACCACAATTGGTATCCCATATTGAGTGGCAGGCCGAGATAGTCGTGACGTTGTCGGACCGAGCAACTATCAGTCACAAGCCGTGTGTATGTCAGTCCGCTTTCGATGCTCCAACGCTCGTTGAGCTGATAGCGGAGTGAAACACCAAATCGAATTGGCTGGTGGTAGCGGATGTTATGATTGTTATGATGGCTAGGACTGCCAATAGCAGAAGCATTGGATACACTACCATTCGATTCATTTGGCATACGACTACCCATTATCGTATTTCCATAATATACCTTTGCAGTCAGCTGAGTTTTACGGTACACCTCTCTCTTGTCTTCACCTAGGGGAGAAGAGACGATACCCCTATCTGGGAGTGGATGTGGGCGGTTTTCGGTAGCGCCAGTTGTCGTGGTATCAGTGATGGTCGTAGGACCGACAGCCGTTTCGACAACAACGGCAGTATCCATCGGTTGCTGAATCACTGATGGTGTCGCATGTGGAGTTGTTTCGACTCTTGCAACCATCTTTGGAGCTTCTGAGTGCTCTATCTCTACAGAAACAGGTGCGCTTTGCGTTTCTATGGGTTGTTGCTGAGTGTTGGTGGTCTCAGCTGTGAGGGGTTTCTGTTCGGATGCTTTGTCTTGCATCAACCAATAACCCGTACCTGCAAGCGCCACAATGGCAGCCGCAGCCGCGATGCGTATCCACCAATTCCCGCTTCTCTTTTGAGTGGCCAGGGCTTTGTCAATCTCGTCCCACGACACCTCTGGGGCAGACCGTTGATAGTCTGCCATCTTCTGCCGCATCTGTTGTCTCCACAGTTCGTTCATAGTCGTGAGGAATTATCGTTATGATACTTTTGAATCATTTTGGCGAGTAGGTTCTTCGCTCTGTGCAGCTGCGAAGCAGAGCTGTTTTCCTTGATGTCAAGCAATTGAGCTATCTCCTTATGGCTCTTCCCTTCGAAGACATAGAGGTTCAGTACGGTGCGATAGCCTGTTGGCAACTGGCTCAGCATCTGCTGGATGACATCGGGCGGAATATCGCTGACGGGCGGGTCGTCTTCTTCTGGTTCGTCTGACAAGTCGCTGTCGAGCGAAACGAATTCGTGCCGCTGCAGGGTTCTCAGGAACTTCAGCGATGTATTCACCGTCACCTTTGCCGCCCAAGCCAGCAGGGAACCGTTGCCCCGATACTGAAAATCGTTGATGTGGGTGAGGATATGGACGAAGGCATCCTGAAACACATCTTTCTGGTCTTCTTCATCTGCTATATAACGTGCACAGATACCAGCTAAATAGTCTGCATAGAGGGCATAGAACTCGCGGGCGGCAACTTTGTCACCGTCTCGCAATCGCTTAATTAAGCTTTGTTCTTGGATAGTTGCTCTCTTAATGGTCACCTGCTGACTATCAATACCCTGTATATTGACCTATGAAGAAAATTGCTCCCGACTGCCGTTCGCTGATGACATAGAGGAACGGACGGTTGGCGTGGAATTCGATTGTTTGAGAAGGTCCTGGCATTGACGTAGTATTAACCTCAATGACTGTGACTGCTGCAGCCTCGGTTCCTTCCTCGTCGAGTTTGATTTTAGCCACCTGCTTCATCATGGTGATATATGTTGGCTTGTTACAGAAGTTGGTGAAATCTGCCTTTTCCGGGTTAAAGGCATTAGGCATACCAAGCGCGGCCATAACGCTGTTTAGGCCAATATCCGTATTTGTCTCGAAACGTGGTAGTTTCACATCTACCTTCGCAGGATATATCGTCTGGTTCACTCGTTGCCATTCCTCAGCAGTAGGTACCTTTGGAACGTCATTGGTGGAAACGTCATTAGACTGTACTTTCGGCAGGAATATTGTCATTGCGAACGAACCATTGCCGTATGGCAATCTTAGAACTTGGCAATCGGCAGTCTCTGTATAGTCAAATTTATCAGTTTGGTGCATCATCATGCAATAGGTAAGCTCCTCCGTTTCACCCGCATGCTCAAACACCTCTTGTTTTGTCTTGGCCTTGTCGAACTTATTTGTCCATAAGCCCTTAAAATAGATGGCATTGAGCAGGTAGCTGACGGCAAAGGGATTGAACTGACCTTTATCGAACAACTTTTGTATCATCTTTTCCGTATGGTCGCTTGCCCATTGATTGATGACATTCTCGGTCTTGCCGTCAGCGAAGTCACGTGTTTCGGGTGTTGCATCGTAGAAGGTATTCGCTTTTTGTACGAAGTCGGACTTCAGTTCATACCCTTTATTTAGATAGATGTTGTTGGCAATCATCACTTTTGTCTTAGGGTCGAGCAAAGGAGCAATGCGCATCATCTTAATACAAAAAGCATTGATGCTGTCGGCTCCATAGTTGCCAAATCCTAATACCTTATTAATTTGTTCCTGTGTTTCACCTGCAGCACCGTTGTTAAGCATACCGAGAGCATAAGTGACGCTAAGAGGTGAGAGTATCTGACTATTCACACCATCCTGAATCACACGAAACAAATCGAAAGCAAACACATTACTTAGGTTTACCAACTCCTGTTCTCCGCGAGTCAGCGTCAATTCAACAGGATCAGTAGTGTCGGGAGCATCATTGTCATCACTACTACATCCAGTTATTACGGTTGCCATCATTGTCAGGGGGATGGCTACCCATAAAGTCCTTTTTAGCATAATACTCAAAGTTTAATGGTTTTCATGAGTATAAATCCCAAACTATCGGAAATCTTGCATCATTTCGCAAAAAAAGTTCTCTCCACTCTTCACTTCTTTCCCCCTCATGGGGAGAGGAACAACGCTATTTATAATTTGCAGGGTCAGCGCATCAAGACGCTGCAGAAGGGCTGTTGGCATCACTTGCTTTTTCGTTTATACCAAATCTTAAAAACAGGGTCTTCTAAATAGACGCTATCTTTATCGAAGTCAATCATTTCTTTATCTTGTAGTGCACCCTTGATTCGTGAGACGTTCGACTTGCTACCAAGATTATAAGTTTCGAGGATTGCTTTGCTGCTGAAGTCGGAACTCACACCATCACACAGGGCACGGATAAAGTTCATTTGATACCCGGTCAGCCCCTTCAACTGCTCTTCGAAGAGGGCAGAGCATTGTGCCAACAGGGCATCGACACCACGATTGAAGTCTTCTTCTGTTGTAACATTCTCTGTTTCTGCAAGGACATTCCATGCTAATTGCTGTACATACGAAGAGTTGCCATCTACCGTTTCACAGATTCTCTTTGCAAGTTCCTCTGATATCTGTTTTCCATGACTCTCGAATCTTGAGCAGATAAACGGCACCCAGTCTGCCGTTGGAATCTTGTCCAGATACATCATCTCGCCAAACTGATAAAAAGGCATCTTACGATTTTGGAATAGTTTGGTCATTAGGTGTTTCTTGCTCCCAAACAGACAATACGACACATTGCGCTGATGCTGCCATATTCCGCGTAAACGCTTCTGAATGGTCAATGTATCTGACATCTCGCCTATCTGCTGAAATTCGTCGATACATACTACAATATGTACTCCTTGAGCTTTGCCGATCATTTCCGGTAACTGAAGAATCTCTTCTGGTTGGTAGTTCTGAGGAGTAATCCCCAATGATAGCGAATATTCAGACATTGGCTCTGGCGAAAAGGCAATCTTGGGAGTCAGTCTAACCAGAAAACGTTTGATATTTTCTATCACCTGCTCACTCTTAGTAGCTGTCTGCTTTAACAATTCGGAGGCAAAACGGTTATAGAAATCATACTCGCTTCTGCAATCGTAAATATCCATAAACACCGTTTTTATCTCTGGATTAGTGATTTCTTTTATCACTTTCCGTACCACTGAACTTTTTCCGATTCGGCGTGGAGATACCAGAACGACGTTGATGCCATTCTCGAAATCCAGTTTCAGCCGTAAAGTTTCCTTCACCCTGTCTGTAAAGTTGTCTCCCTCTACAGACATACCATATACAAATGCTTTTTCCATATACAGAATGTTCTTTGGGGCACAAAGGTAAACATTATTGTTGAAGTACACAAGTTTGTGGACCACAATTTTGTGTACCAAGGCAAAAAAGGGGAAAAAATAGGCTCATTTTTATTATTTAAGCCGTTTTTTGCACTTTTTCTGTAGTATTACGTATTTTATGGTGGTGGTGAGAGTTAGTTAGCGAATTGTCAGTTCGTCGTTGATCATGCGCTGCATGTAGCTTTGGATAATGGCTTTGAGCTGGCGTTCCATCTGTTGTTCGATAGTGCCTGTCGTGCCAAGGAGGTTGTGATGCATGAACCAGTCGTCCTTGTAGTTGTAAATGGCTTTGAGGGTACCGTTTTCGGTGAAGAATATAACATAGTCGCCCTGTGAATAGAAGTAGAGGCCGTTGTTGTGTCCTACGAGCCAGGTTTGGTCGGCAGGGGTGTTGAAGAGGTCGATGCCAAATGCAACATAGGGACGGTCGTAACCAAGATAGTTGAGGACGGTAGGCATGATGTCGATCTGCTGGGCGATGCCTGGACGGATGCCAGGTTGTAAGTCACCAGAGGGGTCGAAGAAGAGAATGGGCACACTGACCAGTCCCAGTTCGGTCTGGTACTCTGG
Source organism: Bacteroidaceae bacterium (assembly GCA_017529865.1). Lineage (GTDB taxonomy): Bacteria > Bacteroidota > Bacteroidia > Bacteroidales > Bacteroidaceae > Colivivens. Next base: position 148,147 of record JAFXNA010000018.1, on the reverse strand, counting down.
ACAAGAGCTGAGGTTGGTGTGATCGGCGGTGAGGACGAAGAGGGTGTTCTCGTACCAAGGTTGCTGACTGGCAGTCTCGAAGAATTGCTTCAAGGCATGATCGGTGTAGCGGATGCACTTATGCATGATGTTATCATCGCCTGGTTCGTCAACATAGATATTGCGATAGCGCTCAGGCACTACGTAAGGGTGGTGTGAACTGGCGGTAAAGACGGTGGTGACGAACGGCTCACGCATCTCGCTCATCTGTAGGGCATAGAACTGCAGGAACTCCTCGTCCCAGATGGCCCACATGCCATCGAAGTCTTTATCGCCTCCGAATCGTTTGTCTTGATTGTATTCGGTACGTCCGAAGTAGTCGTTGTAGCCTGTAGCATGAGCGAAAGCTTCGAAGCCCATCGAACCGTTCTCTGCACCGTGGAAAAAGGCGGAATAATAGCCATTTTTGCCCAATTCACCGGCGATACCGCTCACTTGGTTGAGCGAGGCAGGTGTTAGGAAAAATGGTTCAATGAAACGTGGTATGCTTGACAAAATTGATGGCATTCCATCTACACTTTTGCGACCGTTCCCGTAGGTGTATTCGAAGGTGACGGAACGTTGGAGGAGTGAGTCGACAAAAGGTGTGTAACCTTTGAAACCTGAATCTTGGTTGTATGCGCCTATATATTCGCGTCCAAAGCTTTCAAGAATCAGGATGACCACATTCTTCTTGCGAAGTGTGAGGCTGTCGGCAGAAGTGTGCACAGGACTGTAAATACTATCCAACTCCTCTTGTGTGTAGTAGCCTGGGTCGGCAAACACGTTTTTGTTGACGGTACGGATGAGTGAGAACGGGGTGTTGAGTATCAATGCTGCTTCGGCAGGACGGTTGATGTATTGGTTGGCATTGCTGATGGTGATGGGACGAACAGCCGTAGTAGCTCCGCCTCGCATACCGCATACGGTGATGGGGATATACAGACCGAAACAAATGAGGTGGATGAGATAATAAGTAATGTAGGACTTCCAACCTTTGAGCGACAACTTGCCTGTTGGTTTCACATACAGGTAGATGAGGGCAGCGATGAGGAGTACACCCAAAAGCACAAGGTACCAATGATGCAGCATCTCGACACCGAACACACTACCTAAATTGCTCTCGTGACTGAATTCACTGAAGACTGATATGGTGGTGCGACGTCCTGTATACTGGAAATAGACAGCATCGGCCAGATTGGCGATAATGCAGAGGGAGTTGATAAGTACATATACCCACTTCGCGATGGTCTGCCACACTTTTGTTTCCTTGAAATGAAGCGGAATCAACATCAGCACGGCATAGAGTGCATTGGTGTAGAGGATGGCGGAGGTGTCGAACATCCAGCAGCCCTTGAAGGCTTCCCAGAACGAAAGGGTATCGAATCCTGCTGACAGGACACTCCAGTTTTCAAACAGGTAGGCCAGACGGCAGATGCCGTAAACGAGATACACCATCGCCAGATTGCAAACGAAGGCGAGGGGGGTGGAGATATATGTTTTCTTGATGTTCATTGTTTCATGATGGGGATTGAATCATAGAGTTCCCCTGAAACTGCATCGTAGGCAGTGAGGAACAGGGTGTCGAGGTGGGTTTGAATCTTCTGATAGTAGCGGCTACCGGTTCCAAAGCAGTCGAACCGTTCATCGTTCTTGACATTGTAGTTCTTCGGCGAACAATGGCTGACGGTATAGATTGGAGTCGGTGTGTCTACATGCAAACGTGTGTAGGCATGTTCGTGGCCCTGTAGCACAATATCAACTTCGTAGTCGCGCACCAAATCGTCGAACATCCAGCGCTGAATCAGGTTGTTGGTTTTGCTCTTGATGGAATGGAGCGGATGGTGAAGCACCACAATCTTCCATTTAGCCTTACAGGTAGCCAACTGACGTTCCAGCCACGAACGTTGTTGCCATAGACGCCAGAACTCACGATTGCTGTCGAGACAAAAGAGCTGGAGGTTGCCATAACGGACGGTAAACACCTGGTTATTGTCTACACGTGAATCCTGATAGAAAGAGTGAACCAACCAGAAGCGTGGGTCGAGCTGGCAGATGATTCCCTTCTTGTACTCGTGGTTTCCTGTGATGGTGAGAATCGGTAGGACAGGAGCGATGGAATCGAGGTTTCTGAACAATTCTGCCCAGTAACAATCGAGTGGACGCTGAATCAAGTCGCCACCGAATACCAAGAACTCAACGTGCGGATGTTGACGGAGTGCCTGCCGCAAGAGTTGGTTGGCAATACCGCCAATAGAATCCTGAACATCGCCTACATAAAGAAATTCGGTGTGGTTGGGATGGGTAGATACGCTGAATTGATACCAATCGGAATAATGCTCATTGGTACAAACACGATAGCGATACTGGTGCCCTGATTTCAAGCCTCGCAGTCGGGCTACATAGTATGCCGCCTTTCCACCTTCCGATTCATACGTCTCGCCCTTTGCTGGAATGGTTTGGATGGAGGTTCCTTCCAAGTCTTGCAACTCCAGATGGGAAGGCATCAACACGGAGTCGCACTGCCAGCTGACGTTGCGGTTTTCACCGATGGAATCGCCGAAAGTGAGCAAAATCCTCGATGGAATGGGCGAAGATACATAAGGAGCCTCTACGGGATTGCCAAACCAAGCGTCCCAACGGCTCCACACCCAAACACTGATGCCGACCAGCACCAAAAGAACGATGCTTCGAATGATTGTCTTACGCTTCATAGTTTCTGCATAAATGATTGTAAACGACTCCACACATATTCCTGTGTCAGCAGACTGTATTTCTCTTCTCGGCTGAGTTGCTGATAGGCTTGTTCTGTCAACTGATGAGCGGCTAAGGTATCGACTGGCGAGATACCCTCTGCCAATATTTGTGTCTGCGGAATCCACACTTTCCTACTGTTTTCGGGCGCACAGATGGCGAGTGAAGGACAACCGGCAGCCTGTGCGATATGACGGGCACCACCTTCGTTACCAAAGAATAGGGTCATATAACTGGACATCGCAACGAGTTCGCGGGACGAATGGGCCTGCACATCGATAAATACCTGCTGTGGTTTTCCCATCTGGGCATACATACGCCGTGCATTCTCCTCTTCCTGGCCCGGTGCATAGTTGAAGATAATCTGGTAGTCGGGATATTGTTCCACGAAACGGCTCAGAACCCACACCATACGGTCCTCCATCCATACTTTCGATGCTAACTTGGCCGTCACATTTGCCAGCATCACAGGACGGCTGAGGTCGATACCTTGTGAAGTGAGATAGGCACCAAACGACTGTCGCTCCTCGTCTGTGATATGAAGGGTGAAGTTGATGACAGGTTCAATAGGGCGCAAAGATTGAAGCGGGAGGGTGTAGCGAGTGTCATATTCCACCATCGAATATTGGTTGGCACAGGGGGCGATAGTGTGGTTGAAGACGAGCTTTGTGTACCCTTTGTCCATCCCAATCCTGAATTTTGAGGAGGGAGAAAAGAGGGAAAAGAGCATCGTGTTGGCCGTGCTACGCATGTCGATGATGATGTCGTAATGGGTTTCGTGGACAATGTGCCACACCTTTCGGATGTAGGTCAAGGCATGATGGCGCTCGTCATCGGTAAATGTAATGAACCGATCGACGGACGGATGCCCTTTAAAGAGAGGCGCAATCCGTTCATTGAGCACAAAATGGATTTGTGCATCGGGGAAATTATGCCTTAACGTGTTGAGCAACGCTGTCGATAAAATCGCATCGCCCATCTGTCGGAACCTGATTACGAGTATATTCATTGACAGTGGTTTGAAACTGTTAAACGCAAAACATGGGTTCAAAATTACTGCTTTTTTTTTGGATAACAGCATTTTTATGCACTTTTTTGTGTTTTAAACGCCAAAATACATTGTCATACCTCAAAAAATGCATACCTTTGTGATATGGGAAAGAAAACTGTATTGCTCGACATCTGTGAGATTGGCAATCCAACCAGCGGTTTCGGACAGATTGCCAAGAACTACTATCGTCTCTATCAATCGGTGGAGGACGAAGACTTGTCGTTCCATTTCCTCTTGCCCGAAGGATTTCGGGTCGACAGCGATGCAAAGGTGCAGATAACCACGATTCGTAACAAGTATCATAAGCATTTCAGTAAAGGACTGCCGGAAGTAGACCTCTGGCACTCTACCAATCAGCAACAGATTAAGCGTAAGCGGGGTAAATACAGTAAATTTGTACTTACGATTCACGACCTGAATTTCCTGACGGAGAAGAATTGGATACGTCAGTTGAAACACCGATTCTTCCTGCAACGTGCCATCAACCAAGCGGATGCAGTGACCTGTATTTCGCAGTTTGTGGGCCGACAAGTAGAACAGATGTTCGATATGAAGGGTAAGCCCGTGAGAGTCATCTACAATGGCGTAGAGGATATATCCGGACAGCCGGAAGAAAAGCCTGCATTTGCTACAGGTCGTCCTTTCTTCTTTGCAATCGGGCAGATTCGAACGAAGAAGAACTTCCATCTGTTGGTGGATATGATGCGTCATTTCCCTGATTATGATCTCTATGTATGTGGGGACGACCATTTCGACTATGCTAAGACCGTGCGTGAACATATCGCCCAACTGCCCACCCACAATGCTTATCTGTGTGGCAAGATTCGGTCAGAGGAGAAGGTGTGGCTCTATCGGCACTGCGAGGCATTCCTCTTTGCCAGTCAGGGTGAGGGGTTCGGTCTGCCTGCCATCGAAGCGATGCAATTTGGCAAACCGATATTCATCGCAAACTACACTTGTTTGCCTGAAATCTGTGGTGACTGTGCCTATATCTGGCCGACACTGAATCCCGATGAAATGGGCGATTTTGTGAAGAATCAATTAGCTTTGTTCCGCCAATCGCCTGAGCGGGTCGAACAAATAAAGCATCATGCGGCCCAATTCACTTACGACAAACATATCAAGGCATATCTTCAACTTTACAAGGAACTGCTATGCGACTAAACGGTACACAAGTCATCATCAATCCTGTATATAGTCATTTGAGTGATTTTGTCCACTCACTTCCTGCTATATATGACAAGGAAGGAGAATTGGTCTATGACGAACGCAATCAAGTCAGATTCTTCACGGTAGACGGGCGTACGATTGTAGTGAAACGATTCAAGAAGCCGATGTTACACCAGCGTATTGATTACACCGTTTTCCGACCCAGTAAAGCCAAACGTGCCTATCAGTATGGGATGAAACTTGTCGAGTTAGGAATCAGTACTCCGACACCGATTGCTTGTGTCGAGACTGTCAGCAAAGGGTTGTTCCTTCAGGGGTATCTGGTGACTGAGTATTGTGGAGATCCCGATTCACGAATCTTGAGGGAGGAGCCGGAAGGGCATGATGAGTTGGTGGAAGCAGTCGCAAAATACCTGGTGGATTGTCACGAAAAGGGATTTCTACATGGTGACACGAATCTCTCCAATTTCCTTTATCACCAGGAAGGTTCCACTTATCATATTACGACGATCGACATCAATCGTTCGCATTTCTCGCCCAATCCATCGAGGAAAGAATGTCTGGAAAGCCTATTCCGTCTCACTCATGTACGGCCGACACTGAAGCGGATAGTGTCCCGATATGCTGCCTTGCGGGGTTGGGACGAGCAAGCGGCTGTGGATGTTGTGATAAGGAAACTTGAGAAGTTTGAAAAGCGCAAAAAAATGCTCAAGTTACATCGTTAGTAATCTGAGCTTTATAACCGATGCCTCTAGGTCTTAGTAACCTGAGCGGTATTTTTCCTCGTTTTCATCGTCCAGCATGGACAGGTAGGAGTTGTAGCGGCTTTCGCTGATATCGTGCCGTTCAACTGCCGCCAAGACAGCACAACCTGGTTCGTGGGTATGGGTGCAGTTGTTGAACCTGCAATCTTGGGAGAATCGGAAAATCTCCTTGAAGTAATGGCCGACCTCTTCACGTTCCATATTGAACGTACCGAATCCCTTGATGCCTGGTGTGTCGATGATATAACTGCGTACACCATCTTGTTCGTCCAGTTCGTACATCTCAGAGAAGGTTGTGGTGTGTTTACCAGTATTGTAGGCATCGCTGATTTCGCTGGTTTTCAGGTTCAGATCGGGCATCAGATAGTTGATAAAGGTAGACTTCCCTACACCACTATTACCTGAAAGCAAGGTTACCTTTCCTTGCAACTCAGCCTGAATTTGCTCCATTCCATCGCCTGTTATCAACGATATAGCCAGACATTTGTAGCCGATGGTTTCGTACAGATTCACCATTCCATCGAGGTATTCTCGGTCAGCTTCGTCGTAGAGGTCAATCTTGTTGAAAATAATCGTGACAGGAATGCTGTATGCTTCGGCTGTGGCGAGGAAGCGGTCGATAAATGTTGTGGATGTTGTGGGGTGACTGATGGTGACGAATAGGAAACACTGGTCGAGATTGGCTGCCAGAATATGGGATTGCTTCGATAGGTTGGTCGATTTCCTGATAATATAGTTTTTGCGCTCATCAATCGATGTGATGAGCGCAGTATTATCGGGTTGTGGCACAAACTCCACACGGTCGCCTATCGCTACAGGATTGGTGGAACGAATGCCTTTCAGACGAAAGTTGCCCTTCACCTTGCATTCAATCATAGCACCATCGTCGGCACGAACGGTGTACCAACTACCTGTGTTCTTAATGACGAGTCCTTTCAATTGTCAATAATCAATTGTCAATTAAACGGTCATGATTTCCTTGTTCTTCTCGTCGAGCATTCCGTCAATCTTCTTGATGTATTTATCGTGAAGTTTCTGGCACTGCTCTTCGGCATCTTTCTCTACGTCCTCGGGCACACCTTCTTTCACGCTTTTCTTCAGCTTCTCGATGGCATTGCGACGAGCGTTTCTTACACTTACCTTTGCCGATTCAGCCTCTTTAGAGCACTGTTTGGTGAGTTCTTTACGGCGTTCCTCTGTCAGTACAGGGATACCCAGTCTCAACTGTTCACCATTGTTCTCAGGCATGATACCTACGGATGAGTCGATGATAGCTTTTTCGATGACCTTCAGCATGTTCTTGTCCCAAGGTTTGATGATGATGGAACGTGCATCAGGAGTAGTGAGAGATGCCACGTTGTTCAGCGGCATCATTGACCCGTAAGAGTCTACGCGGATTCCGTCGAGGATATGTACGTTGGCACGTCCGGCACGGATGCGGCTTAATTTCTCCTCAAGATTCATGGCTGCCATCTCCATATCTTCTTCGGCAGCGTTGAGGTACACTTTTACGTCTTCCATAAATAATAGTATAGCGTGAAGCGTGAAGCGTGAAGAGATTGTACTCAGCATGCTGATTCACGATCACCTTTGTTTGTTTTGTTAATAAATGAATATAATCCCGATATTATTTTGGCAGTTTCTTCAATATGAATCCTTTCTTCTGCTAACTCTTGGTCTGATATATACTTTAAGTCGTTGGCCAATTGTAATTGACATAAAACTTCCATCAATGAACCATAAGAATACTCGATATATTGTAGCTTGGCATTCTTTGTTTTACGGCTCATCCCTTCCGCGATATTTGACGGGACAGAAATGACAGCCCTATGAATCTGATCGCAAAGAGCGTTACGTTCAGAATATGGAAGTTTCGCTACAAGTTTATATACACTCCGAACCAAAGCTCGAGCATAATTATAAGCCTTTAAATTTTCAAATGCTAAACTCTCCATGCTGCTCTATCTCTTCACTCTCCACTCTTCACTCTAATATGGTGCATCCTTCGCAGGGTTTCAACTGCTTGAAAAAGTCGTTGCCCTTATCGTCCACGAGAATGAAGGCAGGGAAGTCTTCTACCTGAATCTTCCAGATGGCTTCCATACCGAGTTCTGGGTATTCCACACATTCGATGCTCTTGATGCTGCTTTGTGAGAGAACGGCTGCCACACCTCCGATGGTTCCGAGGTAGAATCCGCCGTGTTTCTTGCAGGCGTCAGTTACTTGCTGAGTGCGGTTGCCCTTCGCAATCATCACCAGACTGGCTCCGTTTGCCTGGAACTCGTCTACGTATGGGTCCATACGGTTGGCTGTGGTCGGTCCCATCGAGCCGCAAGGATAGCCTTCTGGTGTCTTGGCAGGTCCTGCATAGAGCACAGGATAGTCCTTAAAGTACTGAGGCATACCTTCGCCTGCATCCAGGCGTGCTTTCAGTTTGGCGTGAGCAATGTCGCGAGCTACGATGATGGTTCCCTTGAGGTTCACGCGAGTGGACACAGGGTACTTGGTCAGTTCAGCGCGAACGGCATCGATGCCTTTGTCGAGGTCGATTTCAATACCTTTCGTTCCTTCACCTGGCTTGCGGTATTCTTCTGGAATCAGTTCTGTTGGGTTGTCGTCCATCTTCTCCAACCAGATACCGTCCTTGTTGATTTTAGCCTTGATATTGCGGTCTGCACTACAGCTGACACCCATTCCGATAGGGCAGCTAGCTCCGTGACGAGGAAGACGGATAACGCGGATGTCGTGAGCCAGATATTTGCCGCCGAATTGTGCACCTAGCCCAATCTTGAAGGCTTCCTTCAGCAGTTTCTGCTCCAGATCGATGTCGCGGAATGCACGTCCTGTCTCATCGCCTGTGGTTGGCAGGTTGTCGTAGTATTTGATGCTGGCGAGCTTCACGGTCAGGAGGTTCTTCTCGGCCGATGTACCACCGATTACGAAAGCGATATGGTATGGCGGACAGGCTGCAGTACCAAGGTGCTTCATTTCCTCAACGAGGAACGGCAGCAATGTTCCCTCGTTCTGAATCGTGGCTTTCGTCATCGGATAGAAGTAGGTCTTGTTAGCCGAACCTCCACCTTTGGCTACCATTACGAAGCGGTATTCGTCACCCTCCACGGCCTCGATATCAATCTGAGCTGGCAGGTTACACTTCGTATTCACCTCGTTGTACATGTCGAGCGGAGCGTTCTGTGAGTAGCGAAGGTTGTCCTGCGTATAGGTGTTGAACACACCGAGGCTCAGAGCCTCTTCGTCCTCAAATCCCGTCCATACCTGCTGGCCTTTCTCGCCATGAATGATGGCCGTACCAGTGTCCTGGCAGAACGGGAGCACACCCTTGCACGCCACCTCGGCATTGCGTAGGAACTGCAGGGCCACATACTTGTCGTTCTCCGAAGCTTCGGGGTCACGTAGTACTTTTGCTACTTGCTCGTTGTGTTCGCGACGCAACATGAACTCCACGTCGTGGAAAGCCTGCTGAGCCAGCAGCGTCAGTGCCTCCTTGGATACCTTCACAATTTCGTGACCTTCGAATTCACTCACTGTCACCCCTTCTTTCGTCAGCAGACGGTATTCGGTTGTGTCCTTGCCCACCTGAAACATCGGGGCATACTTAAAGTCTGGTAAATTAGCCATATCTATATCTGTTTTATTAATTTCGCCGCAAATATACAAAACATTTCTCAATCTGCAAGCATCAGAGACAAAAAAATGTGGCGAGAGGATGGATTTCCGCTCGCCACACCTTGAATTATATATAGCGTTGGCTACTTCTCAACCTGATAGATGATAAACGTCTTAGCTGGCACGGAGAGTGAGTAGGTTGGAGCCGTTATGGTGACTGATGAGGTTTTTGGCTCGTACTTATGAGGCTCATCAAGAGTGTTCTCGCCATCCAGATTGTCAGCGTGGAACGTAAAGAGCTTGCCTGCGTGGTCGCCCTTCCATCCTTTGAAGTTCAGAGTTACGTCTTGTGCTCGGTTTCCTGTGTTGACAATCTTCACGTTATAGCATCCGGCCTTGCTGTCGTAGTTTGCACTGGCGAAAAGTCCGTCCTGATCGTTGTTGCCTGCTACGGGTTTGCCATTCATCAGAAGCGAAACGACGTTAGTTCCCTTGGTGGTGGAATACATTTGCTGCACCTGATAAGAGCAGGAGCGGAATGAACGGAGATTGTCGTACCAAATCATGTCGGGACGCCACTGCCAGCCCTCCACATGGGCAAAGAGCGGTGCATAGGTAGCCATCTCAACGACATCAGCATTACGTTCAACGCCTGTGAGGAATGCTGCCTCTAAGAGTGCTGCATTGAAGTGGTTCCATTTCTTGCCGCTACCATGACAAGCATATTCGCCGGCAAAAACTTTCGAGCCTTTGCGTGGATAGTTGTCGTAGCGGTTTCCGCTGGCAAGGAACCAACGCTCTGGACGGTAGAAGTGCTCGTCGACGAGGTCGGCACCGATCTTGCGCATCTCAGGCCACAGGAAGTCGAAGTCTGCACCTTCACTGTTAGGACCTGATGTACCGATAATTTTGATGTTTGGATACTGCTTGCGAACTTGGTCAACAAATGGCTGCAAGTGGTCGATATAGGTTTGTCCCCACTGCTCGTTACCGATAGCAACAAACTTAAGGTTGAACGGAGCTGGGTGTCCCATATCGGCACGAAGCTTTGCCCATTGGTTCTTGTCAGGGTCGCCGTTTGCAAATTCAATCAGGTCGAGCACATCGTCGATATATGGCTGCAACTCATCCACAGGAACGTGAGCTGATTCCGAACTGTTCTGGAACTGACAAGCCAAGCCCACACTTACTACAGGCAGCGGTTCTGCACCAATCTCCTCCGACAACTGGAAATACTCGAAGAAGCCCAGTCCGTAGCTCTGGAAGTAATCGGGGAAGTAACGGCTGGTGAATGTATAGTGCCAGCGGTTCTCGTTCAGCGGACGGTTCTCAACAGGTCCCACCGAGTTTTTCCACTGATAGCGGGTAGGGAGGTCTGTACCCTCGACGATGCATCCGCCAGGGAAGCGGAACACACCGGGATGCAGGTCTTCCAACGCCTTAGCGAGGTCCATACGCATACCGTTCTCATGCCCCTTATAGGTATTCACAGGGAAGAGGCTGACGTGTTCTACGTCGGTTGTCACCTTGCTGTCGCCCCATACACGGAGGTGAGCCTTTGCAAAAGTCCTGCTAGGTTTCAGGATTGCTGTATATTTCTTCCATTCTCTGCCACTAACCTCAACGCTACCGTTACATAGTTTCTGGTCATCGTTCATTGTGGCATTCTCAACGATGTCAATCCACAGTTTGGAAGAGCCGCCATCTGGCACACGTGCCCAAACGGAGAAGCGATATTCCTCGCCTGCCTTTACACCCATCCCGAAGAAACCGTGGTTCTCAATCATAGTGTGCTTATCGTTGTGTCCCGATGGAGCTAAGCGTACGTAGTGAGGGTTTTTCGCGAAAGGACCATCGTCCTTCAGACTTACCTTGCCTGAGATATCCCAGCCAGTAAATGGGTTAGGAAACTCGAACGAGCGGTTCTTCACCAGTTCTGCATACAGACCACCATCGGCAGCATAGTTGATATCCTCGAAGAAGATGCCATACATGGTTGACTGAATAGGTGCCCCCAACTTCTTGGGAGTGATGACAAATTCATGGTTCTGGGCATTCATTCCCAGTGAGCTTAGCGCCAAGGCGCAAGCCAAAGTTAGCTTAGTTACTTTCATACCTTTCTCTTTATATGCGTTAGTAGTTTTCTTTCTTAGTGGCGTTCACGACGTACGGAAACACGTGGAGCGCTGCCGCCGGAACTTGGGGCATTCTCTTTCTTGCTGCTTTTCTCGGCTTTTTCTGTCGTTTTACGAGCAGTGGTACGTGTCGAAACCTTCTTGGTCTTCTTTGATGTGGCTGCTGCGATAGAGTCTTTGCGAGCAAGCTCTGCAGAGTCAACAGGTGTGGACCATATATGCTCCTCGAAGTCCTTGATTTCTTTCTCGATACGGCTTTGTTCGCGTTGCAGGGCTTTCTTAGAGTCACCCTCTGATGGGAATCCCGCAGAGAAATCTGTAGGGAAGTCGGATGAGAAATCGGGATCGAGATTGCCTTCTCCTGAATCCTCTCCTAAAGAGAAGGAATTGTTGCCCTCTCCTTCAGAAGACGACTGGGCAGCGGCTGCCTGTGCTTCGTTGACCATCTGTGCGAGCGACTTTCCCTGCATATTGGTGGTCATATAGATCTCTCCCTTGTATTTATTCGTATCAAAGAAGTCGGCCATCGACATCGTGGCTGCATTGTTGTAGTTACTGGTCATTACCATGTTCTGGCTGAGGTAAGGTTCGATATCTTCCATCTTCACCCAGAAGAGCGGAGACTTCTGTACGTCAGCACTCATACTTGGTGAGTTGAAGTCGACGAAACTACCTGCACGATGCATCACAGGACAGAGAGCAACGACACGCGAATGATAAGTAGCAGTATGCTGGTCGTAGTAGCTGCTCTCCTTGACGAAATAGCTGAGTACTTCGTTGGAGGGTACATCGACCGGTTCCACCTTGATATTGTTGCCATTTACTTCGAATGGAATCTCATAACGCTCAAGCATATCTTTGAAATGCATACGATTGGAAGCATTGAAGTTCTCAAGACCGCTGGTATCGTAGGTATATGCAGGAATCTTGCCCGTGTTGAGCAGTTGGAACAGCAAAGTGAACAGATTCACACGGCCTTCCTGTGGCTCTACAGGGTAGTATAATGGTGCGTTGGCATCTTTGGTGAGGTCTAGTTCACGGTAGATGTCACGACGCCATGCTACATCTGCAGGTACTTCGACAGCTGTTGGGAACATGATACTTGCACGGCTGACACTTGGTTTGGTTTGGGTGGTACGTGCAGTTGTGGTCTGACGAGTCACACCTGAAGGTTGAGACGTGGTTGGTCGCGTCGTTGTCGTGGTAGTACGAGTTGTGGTCGTTGTAGCAGGACGCGTTGTCGTTGTAGTAGCCGGCTGAGCTGTTGTAGTAGCTGGCTGGGTATTTGACTGAGCGTTATTCTGTGTAACACGACTTCTGGCTGGTTGTGCGCTCAATGTGACAGCGCAACAGATACCAAAAACTGCGATGATAATTCTCTTCATATGATGATTGTTTTAATACTTCAATATTTCAACTCTTCGATTCTCTAACTTTAGTTGACAATGATTTCCATTGAACTTGGCAGGGTACGTTCGATGCCGTCAGGACCGATTGCATGAACGCGTGAAATATAGAATCGTTTGCCTCTGCTGAGTCGGCGGAACATATCACGCTGGCGATCGGTGAAGTTGCCAGATTTTGATACCTCTGGGATGATGTTACCCATATTGTCGAAGAAAGTGGTTTCGAAACCTACAACACGGAACTGGACATCGAGCAAACCATCATCAATAGCTGCACTGATACCAGATGTGTTGAGTAAGGCTGCCTTACTAAATGGTTGGCCACCTTTATAACGAATTGGATTTCCCTTATCATCAGTATACGCAATATAAGCTACTGGGTCAGGCAGTTTGCGCACATGGAAGGTGAATTTTCCCATCTCCTGTGAGCGTCCCTGATTGTCTGCGGTAACAGTGATGACCGCATCCTCCCCAACTTTCGACGGTATAGCAATGTATTCGCCTTCACCTTTCTTCGTAAGGGTGCCACCGCTCATTGTAGCATTTACCTTGTTCTTTGGCACACCAGGCACACTGACGCTGATAGGGTTCTGATAACCCGCATAGAGCATATTCATCAGTGTAGCTGATACGGTAGCAGCTGGTTCAACTACGGTATACGGCTGACTGAAATCACGACGAATCTCCTCGCCATTACCATTACGCATGATGAGATAGCCTCGAAGGGTGAAATCGCCTGTAGAATTGCAGACAGTTTCATAGTGTCCGCTCCCCGATTTTAACAGGGTATTACCGATATAAATATCAGGACGGGCTGTAGTATCGACGGCAGCCATGATGATGTCGGCAGAGAATCGACCGCCCTGAACGACTGTCTGAGCGTTTGGAATGACATATGCATTGATTTCGTTCACACGGACGTCTTTGATGTCGATATTGGCTACGAGCTGATGGAGTATTTCTCCTTCTGCACTACGCACATCGTTCTGTAACTTCGTCAGCAGGGTGACCGCAGCGATGACGGGCGTATTCTCAAACATATATTCCTGCCAGTTCTTGCCCATCACCTTTGCCTTGGCAGGTACATTGGTTGACAGGTTGTCGGAGATGATTTTACGCATCTGTTCATCGTTAACCATCTTTGTGATAGCCTCACGATAGTGATTGATGGCCTTGAATAGTTCGCCTCCACGTCCGATGCTTGGTGCAAGCATCACATGGGTAGCTGCTTCAAGGTTCTCCCGATTACTGATATTGAGTATATCGCCATCTTCGCCATCTGCCTCACGTACAATCTCCCATTTCAAGTCCTCTGCCAGTGAATAGAGTGAATCAGACATGTTGCGTACATTTTGCGCTTTGTCGAACCATTCTTTTGTCTTCTCTGGGTTCTTCTCCATCGCTTCATCGAGGGTTTTATAGATTGCTGCGTTTTGAGATGATTCATTCTCCTTGGAGCGATTAAGTCCTTCATCAACCAAAGAGAAGCCATTAAGTACATCTGAGCTGACGTTCAATGCAAGCATAGCCATCAGCACGAGGTACATCAGGTTAATCATCTTCTGACGTGGCGATAGTTTTCTTTTCTTTATTGCCATTTTTTATTCATTATTAAATGCATAATTCGGAATTCTCCCCTCCTTGGGAGGGGGCGGGGGAGGTTCTGCTTTAATCTCCCTTGACCGTCATATTCACTTTCAAGGCTTCAACCATACGGGCATATACCTGATTGAGTTCCTCAAGCTGGCTTGCCAGACGTTTGGTCTGCTCATTGACTTCATCAACCGAAGCACTCTGGGCACTCACGCTACGCAACTGCATCTCGTAGAAGCGATTGATACCAGTAAGCGTGCGGTTCATATTCTCCATCTCTTCAGAGTCACGGGTAAGGCGTGCAGATTGCTCAGCAACCTTCTTCAAGATATCTGTCAATTCATTCAACTGATCAACATACGTCTGGGTTGCCTCTTGCATCTCTGGACACATACCAGTAAATTGAGGAGAAGCCACGATTGGCGAAGCAGCAATAGCTCCTGCAAGTTGGGCAGGATCGATGGATTGAGCATTTTCGGTTGGTTGTGCATTCTCTCCACTTGCAGCAATTGGTGCAACAACAGGTGCTCCCACTGGCTGACCGCTTCCGCCACCAGGCACTCCGCTTCCGCCACCACCTCCACCAATGATGATGGTTCCGCCACCAGGCACTCCGCTTCCGCCACCACCTCCACCAATGATGATGGTTCCGCCACCAGGCACTCCGCTTCCGCCACCTGATACTCCGCTACCACTTATTGCAGCAGCTTCTCCACTTTCTCCACCTTCTACAATGACGGATTCTCCACTACCACCAGTAGCACCAGGTATACCGCCTCCTACGATAAAGGTTCCGCCGCCACCACCGATAGTAGCAGGTTCTCCACCTGCCAATTCTGTGTTGGCAGTTCCTTCTTTCTTGTTGTCTACGTCGTAAGGACGTTCAAATCCTGCGAGGAAGAACACGATAACCTCAGTTCCCATACCAAGGAAGAGCATAAAGTCGGCACCGTCGATGTGTGTGATTTTAAACAGCGCTCCGAGGATTACGATAGATGCACCCCAGCTATAAGCATAGTTCAGAAACATCTGACCGGCTTTGCTGTCCATCCAACGTTGTAATTTTACTATGATATTATTTTTTGCCATTTTCCTGTCTGTTTTTATGATTGATGATTCGTTTTCACCTTATTTCTTTTTAGATGATGTGCCCACTTGTGTACGTACGCAACGGAATCCGACGAACGAACGTCCCACATTCTGATACTCTGACGTACGCCAAGCCGACTTGATAAAGCTCTCTGGGTCTTTCCAAGAGCCACCACGTACCGATTTCTTTTTCAGTGCGTAGGGGTCTTCCCGAGCAGCATTATATTTGAGGGTAGGGTTAAGGTCGCTCATCGAAAGCACACCAGCCTCAGTATAAACTGTTGAGGTCCACTCTGCAACATTACCTGCCATATCATATAATCCGTTTGAATTGGCAGAATAGATGCCTACCTTCGAGGTGATAATGTTACCATCCATCGTGTAGTTACCTCTGTCGGGCTTAAAGTTCGCATAATAGCAACCATTGTCGCTCTTCACATCTTCGTTCTCCCAAGGTAATTCTTTACCGTCCTTACCACGAGCAGCAAATTCCCATTCTGCCTCAGTTGGGAGACGATATCGCTGAACGAACTTTGCATTTCCGCCCAATCCTTTCATCAGGAAGTCGGTGCGCCAGTTACAGAAAGCATTTGCCTGCTCCCAGTTGACACCCACAACAGGATATTCGTTGTAATTTGGATGGCTGAAATAAAGACGCATATAAAACTCATTTTCAGCATTCTGGAAGTCGTTGACCCAACATGTGGTGTCTGGATAGATGTTGATGATATAGGTATTGACGAAATCCCACATACTTGACAGCGGACGTGTGATTGTCTGACGAACGATACGGCCTTCATCATCGATATACGCCGTATCTTTTGAAATCATAACAATCTCATCTGGGTCAACCTCAACATCCGTATTGAGATTACGCTCTTCTGGATTCAATCGATATTTACGTTGAGCGGCCAAAGCATAGTCGAACGTCTCATAACGATAGTTCATTTGGCTGGCATCCAACATCTTGGTACCATCGAATGGATGATAAGTGTACACACTCTCGAGCACGCGCTCCTCGTCTTCGTCTGGATTGCGCCATGGAAGTGCTTTCGCCCAGTTGAGGTGTGGCGGAACAGGGTCACCGTTCTTATCTTCCTCGATTCGGTATTCTTCATAACCGGCATCGGCCAATCGTTCGCGAAGAATAGAATCGCGAACCCAAAGAACAAACTGACGATACTTGGCGTTGGTCACTTCTGTTTCGTCCATCCAGAAGGCGTCTAAAGAAATCTCTCGCTCAGGCATCTTCTTTCCCCACAAACTGTCGGTATTATCCGTACCCATCTTTAATGAACCACGTTTGATAAGCACCATGCCGTATGGGGCAGGTTCAGATATGGCTGAACCACCAACACCTGTCACCTCACCACCAGCTGCATCTGCTGAGCCTCTTGAACTCATACATGAAACGATGATGACTGACAGTGCCAGAATGCCTACTGCAAATAATCCTTTTTTCATATATCCTCTGTTTTTATATTACTCAAATTTTATTTATTTCATTTTTTTTACAAGAATCGGGCACTTTTGTGCATATTCTTTCCTTTTTTGAACAAATCGAGATTGGTTTTATAGTTAAACACAATCTCATGACTTCCATGATCTGCTCCGACGCCCTGTGTATACATCTGATAGGAATATCCTAATTGGACACCGTGGAAATTTCCACCGATCATCGCCGTCACAGATATGCCAGGACTGTATCCAACACCTGCAAAGAAGGTTCGTGAGTCGTATTCATAAAGTGCCTTGCACTGGATATCTTCACGCCAAGACTGAAAGTCAGTCTGCACCATAACAGCAGGTTGTAAAGATAATAACGTATTTTTTAGCTTAATATTGCCTCCAGACATAAAATAATATGTTCGCGAGATGCCAATTTGATATTTATCACCCATATCGACCGTTGGAGCAGTAAGATGGATGGCCGATAGTCCTACCCATAATTTGGGACTGTAATAATACAAACCAGCTGCCATATCCAAGGCGCTTCCTTCCGTTTTGGAAGAAGGGAAAGCTGGGTCGCTTCCGCTACCGTCTGACAGAATGATATTACCAGGATCAATCGTCTCGTTCATCATCGCTCCCTGCAAACCTATGGCTATTCTGCCTTTTTTCCCTAACTTCATGTTGAACGCGTATTGGGCTCCAAGTTTAGAAGTCTTAAAAATACCGATTTCATCGCTATACAGACTGAGTCCTGCACCATGACGCGGACCGAAGAAATAGATAGGCATATTCGCTCCTGCATACATCGTTTTTGGTGCTCCGTCATACCCTAACAACTGCATCGAATAGGCAATTGAGACATCAAGCAAACCATCAGTACCTGAAACAGCAGGGTTATAATATGCACGGAGGGTTGTGAAGTCGGTAAACTGCACATCCCACTGAGCATGTACCCTCTGCACGAATGCTGACAGCACTGCTATGACGTATATGAACTTTTTGCCCATTATAACACTATTAACTCAATTTTGCCGTTTTTATTGCCTTACGATACGTTTTTATTTAATTCTGGGTATGAAATTCGAGTGTGATACATGATTTTCAACCTTTCTTTCATCACTTCTTTTGCGTCTTCAATATCTTTAAAGGTGATAGGACAGTACTTGAAGTAGCCCTCACTTACTTGAGTATCCACAATGGAGTCGACACGTTCACTGATTGTCTCTTCGGTATATTCTGTGAGACTGCGAGAGGCAGCCTCTACCGAGTCGGCCATCATCAGGATAGCCTCTTCCTTCGTTCTTGGATTAGGTCCGGGATATTGGAATAAGCTTTCATCTATCTCTTCGTTCGGATGTTCATTCTTATAAGTAACCAAAAAGTATTTAGTTTTCCCCAATCCGTGATGGGTTTGTATGAATCCCTTGATTTGTTCTGGAAGATTGTATTTATCGGCTAATGCCAGCCCAGAAGTCACATGTGATACGATGACTTCTGCACTCTTGATGGAACTGAGATGTTTGTGAGGATTGCCTCCTGCCTGGTTCTCTGTAAAGAAAACAGGGCGTTCCATCTTTCCTATATCATGATACAAGGCTCCTGTACGAACTAATTGGGATTTTGCACCGATACGTTTCGCTACCTCCGAAGCCAGATTTGCTACTTGCATGGAGTGTTGGAAGGTACCTGGAGCCTCTTCCGACATTTTCTGTAACAATGGATGGTTAATGTTCGACAGTTCAACTAATGTTACATCGCTTATAAACCCGAATGTCTTCTCCATCACCCAAAGGAATGGGTAGGTAAATAGGAGCAATAAACCGTTTACACCGAAATACAGGTAGATTCTGCGGTCCAAATCACTGAGTTCTGCGCCGATAGAGAATTCGTAGGCCGTATATGCCAGTGTATAGGTAATTGTAGCCAGAATGGCGGTTTGGACAATCTGTGAACGTTGGGTCAACTCTCGTAAACTGAGAATGACAACAATGCCGGTGATTAATTGGAAGAGGATAAACTCGTACGGCCCATTCAGTGATAAAGAAATCAATAATACGGTTCCTACATGGAAGATGAAGGCGGTACGCGAATCCATAAGTACACGTACGATAATGGGTACCATGCAGCATGGAATCACGAATACGTGAAAGAGATGACGTGATACCAAGATATAAGCCATCACACAGAAGAACACTACAATAGAGAACGAAAGGATGGCACTACGTGGCTTTTCAATATAATCCTTACGGAATACCGACAGATAGCCCATGAGCAACAAGAATACCGAAAGCACCATTCCGATTTGTCCCCATAACAAGATGCCTGAGCGTCCGGTTTCTTCGGCACGATGATTAATGACGGCCTCGTATGATTTCAGTTTGAGGTAAATCTCTGGAGTCACCACATCTCCTCTATCCACAATCTTCTCGTTGACTCTCACAAATCCAAGACTTGAGTTCATCGTTTCGTAAGCAGCTTGCAGCTCTTCTTCCGATTTCATCGAGTCATAGCTCAGGTTTTCTGCTAACAGGGTGTTGATATTGAGTGCTCGGATATCACGATTCGTGAACCCTGCTTTGTTGTGGGATACGATAAATTGGTAGGCTTCGTGCAATGACAAAACCCGATCAAATGGCACTATTTTCGCTTCGTTACCTTGAATAATGCGGATGTAGCTCGTTCCCAGGTTTTGTAAACTGTCGTAGGTGGTGCCAAGCATTACGCCTTTCTTGTAGACGCTGTCAAGCATCGACACGACATGCTTCTTCAGTTGTTCGTCAGCATCTAAACGTCTTAGTCGTTCCTTCACGTTCGATTCTAATTGCATGTTCCGCGTGAAATATGGCATGAACGAACGTGCCAGACTATCACGTTTCATGCTCATGGTCGAATCACTCATCTGAATATTGAACTTCTGAGTAGAAATCATCGTACCATAATGCCAAGGCTGACCTAATTCGTAAGAATAGTTGAACTCGCCTAATCGAGGTAGGCAATACACAACAATCATGGTTGCTATTGCTACGATGGCAATCTTCAACAACAGGAGATTCATTGCGTGATCCTTCTGCTGTTGCAATTTCGTACGTGCTTTCCTATTCTGCCTAAATTTCATGCCGAATGTCATTTTTCCATGCAAATGTACGAAATAAATCTGATTTTCGACATAAAAAACGAAGATAAGGTGTTGATATGTGCATTTTTTTCTTCAAAACACCTCAAAGTTTATAAATATTATGAATTATGAATTATGAATTATAAATTATTTTTGTAACTTTGCGCTCGAAAATTGGCTTAATAGCTTAGTAGCTTAATAGATAAACAAAAAACAAAACAAATATGGCATCAGCAACGAATTCTGGCGGCTTGAAATTCCGCCTTACTATTCTTAATTTCCTGGAGTTTGCAATATGGGGAGCTTATCTGACTTGTATGTCTCGTTATCTCATTACTGCTGGATTGGGAGAACATATTTCTTATTTCTATAGTGTACAGGGCTTTGTATCACTGTTTATGCCCGCATTGATGGGAATAGTGGCCGACCGCTGGATTCAAGCTCAGAAAACACTTTCTTTGTGCCAGTTCATAGCAGGTATTGCGATGTGCGCAGTAGCCTTCTACGGAAACAGTGCAGGGGCAAATGCAAATTTCAGTATTCTATTTTCTCTTTATACACTTAGTGTTGCATTCTACATGCCGACCATTGCTTTGACCAATAGTGTGGCATACGCGGCATTGGAAGGTGTCGGAGAAGATACTGTGAAGGCTTTCCCTCCCATCCGTGTATGGGGAACGATTGGCTTCATCATTTCCATGCTATGTGTTGACTGGACAGGATTGCAGGATAAACCATGGCAATTTGCTGTTTCTGGAGGATTAAGCATCATCATGGCTTTCTATGCCCTGACAATGCCTGCATGTCCAACGAACAAGGGAGGAGAGAAGAAATCGCTGGTCGACGCTTTGGGTCTGCGTGCTTTCGCACTGTTCAAGCAAAAGAAGATGGCTATCTTTTTTATCTTCTCGATGTTATTAGGTTCTGCTTTGCAAATCACAAACGGCTATGCCAATCCATTTATCGCATCGTTTGGTGCCGAGGAGGCTTTCGCCAATACCTTCGGAGTGCAACATGCCAATACACTCATTTCTCTGTCGCAGATTTCTGAAACGCTGTGTATCTTGCTGATTCCATTCTTCCTGAAGCGTTTTGGTATCAAGGTTGTGATGCTCATGTCTATGCTTGCATGGGTACTCCGCTTTGGTTTCTTTGCAATAGGCGACCCAGGTCAAGGTGTATGGCTGTTCATCCTTTCTATGATTGTCTATGGTATTGCCTTTGACTTCTTCAATATCAGCGGTTCGTTGTTTGTTGACCAGGAGACCGACCTCAATATCCGTAGCAGTGCACAGGGCTTGTTTATGATGATGACCAATGGCTTCGGAGCTTCTATAGGTATGTTGCTTGCAGGTCAAATCGTGAACCATTATACACATGGTGAGGTTGTGAACGGAGAGTTCTACACGTTGGGCGATTGGACCACCTGCTGGTATATCTTTGCAGGATATGCTTTGGTCGTAGCCATCCTCTTCTTCTTCCTCTTCCAGTACAAACATCAGAAGAAATAACAAACGGGAAAAAACTGTAAACCGTAAACTGTAAACCGTAAACTATAAACAATGGCTAACGTAAGTATTCCAAAAGGCACTCGCGACTTCTCTCCTGTTGAGATGGCGAAACGCAACTATATATTCAATACCATTAAAGAGGTATATGCCCTCTATGGATTCCAGCAAATCGAAACGCCTGCAATGGAAAACCTATCTACGTTGATGGGTAAGTACGGCGAGGAAGGTGATAAACTGCTGTTTAAGATACAGAATTCGGGTGATTATTTCAAGGGTTTGACTGATGGAGAACTCTTGAGTCGCAATGCTGCAAAACTGGCAAGTAAATTCTGCGAGAAAGGTCTGCGCTATGACCTCACCGTTCCTTTTGCACGCTATGTGGTGATGCATCGTGAGGAATTGGCTTTGCCATTCAAGCGTTATCAGATACAGCCCGTATGGCGTGCTGACCGTCCTCAGAAAGGCCGTTATAGAGAGTTTTACCAGTGTGATGCCGATGTCGTGGGGTCAAATTCCTTGCTAAACGAAGTTGAACTCATGCAGATTATCGATACCGTGTTTACAAAATTTGGTGTAAGGGTATGTATCAAAATCAACAATCGTAAGATTCTGTCTGGCATCGCAGAAATAATAGGTGAGGCAGATAAGATAGTCGACATTACGGTGGCCATCGATAAATTGGACAAAATCGGTATCGACAACGTTAACGCAGAATTGGCTGAAGCTGGAATTCCTGCCCATTCCATCGAGAAATTACAGCCGATTATCAATCTTCAAGGGACGAACGCAGAGAAGTTGCAGACAATGCGTGAAGTGCTCAAAGATAGTGAAATCGGACTCAAAGGAATCGAAGAGATAGAGTTTATCTTGAATACGCTCGCTTCACTCTCCACGCTTCACTCTTCACTTGAATTCGACCTTACTTTGGCTCGTGGACTGAATTATTACACAGGAGCCATCTTCGAAGTGAAGGCACTCGATGTGCAGATTGGCAGCATCACAGGTGGCGGACGTTACGACAACCTCACAGGAATCTTTGGTATGCCAGGTCTTTCAGGTGTAGGCATTTCGTTTGGTGCTGACCGCATTTTTGATGTACTCAACCAACTCAATCTCTATCCCCGTGAGGCAGTTAATGCTACTCAAGTGCTCTTCGTCAACTTCGGTGAAAAGGAAGCACAATATAGTCTGCCCATCATTGCCGACCTCCGTAAGGCTGGCATTCGTACAGAAATCTATCCTGATTCCACCAAGATGAAGAAGCAGATGAGTTATGCCAATGCTAAGGAGATTCCTTTCGTTGCCATCATCGGCGAGACGGAGATGCAGGAAGGAAAGGTCACTATTAAAAACATGACCACGGGTGAACAACAGATGGTCGATAAGGACGAATTTGTCTTACGCCTAAGTCAGTGTGGCGCAAGCGATTATTAAATAGAAGGGCTATGAATTGTCCAACAACTCGCCCCACGTGACACAAACCACCTAACGGCATCGTTGATATGGTTCTTCCCATAATCCAATTAATCATTATTTATCGGATGCCTGGAAGATCGCAGAAACAAACGCTTATGAAATCCTGGCGAACTATTGAACTATTGAACTACATTGACCAACAGATGACGGACACTGAGGCTTCGTTAATGAAAGTGCCTGATGGGGTTAAAAAGATAATTATTGCAGGTGATCGCTATCGGTCACATTATAATGAAGAAGGCATTCTAGTGATGGGTATTTTCGATTTCCTTTTGGATCGTACCATCCCCCACTCATAAGGAGAGTTTCGGCTCTCCTTATTTTGTACCCACTTGTCAGGCACAAACAGCAAAACCCCACGGATTGAAGGCGAAAAACAAAGGAATTGCAGAAAAATAGTAAATGGTAAATTGTGAAATGCTAAATAATGTGTACCTTTGCACTTAGAAAATTAGACAGACCAAATAATGGTTATGGGGTATAGGTTATTGAAATAGACGTTAGATTATGAAGATATTGGTGTTAAACGGGCCGAACATCAACCTGCTCGGCAAACGCGAACCAGGCATTTATGGCTCGAAGGGCATGGATGAGTACTTCCAGGAGTTGGTGGAGCGCTTCCCACAGGTGGAACTGACATATTATCAGTCGAACATAGAGGGCGAGCTGATCAACAAGATTCATGAGGTTGGCTTCACCTACGATGGCATTGTGTTCAACGCAGGTGCCTACACCCACACAAGTATTGCGCTACAGGACGCCATCCGAGCAGTGAAAAGCCCAGTGGTGGAGGTACATATCTCGAATGTATTGCAGCGTGAGGATTTCCGTCATGTGTCGATGATTGGTCCTGCTTGCAGGGGTACCATCATGGGATTCGGATTGGATTCTTATCGATTGGCGATAGAAGCGCTGATAGGATAATGGAGATTGAAGAGTACATAGCGCAGCATATCGATGAGGAGGGAGAATATCTTCATCGGTTGTATAGAGCCACTCAAACACAATTGCTGTATGGCAGGATGGCAAGTGGACATGTACAAGGTAGGCTGTTGAAGATGTTTGTGGAGATGATACGTCCTCAAAACATTCTGGAGATCGGCACCTATAGCAGCTACTCGGCACTGTGTATGGCTGAAGGATTGCAGGATGGTGGAATGGTTCATACGATTGAAATCTTCGATGAATTGGAGGATTTTACACGTCCTTGGATAGAAAACTCCCCTTGGGCCGACCGCGTGAAGTTCTATATCGGAGATGCTATGGAGATTGTACCAAAATTGGGTATCAAGTTCGATATGGCATTCATCGATGGCAACAAAAGGGAATATGTGAACTACTACGAGATGGTGATGCAACACATGAATCCCGGTGGCTTTATCCTTGCCGATAACACACTGTGGGACGGACATGTGTTGGAACCGCCAGCAGAGCACGATGAACAGACAAAGGGCATCATGGCCTTCAACGACTTCGTAGCAAAGGACACGAGGGTGGAGAAAGTGATTGTATCTGTGAGAGACGGGATTAGTATTTTAAGAAAAATGTAAAAATTATAAAATGCAAAAATGCAAAAAATGAGGTAAGTTGTTAAATAGTAAATAAGATCGTGGAAAGTACAAGACAAAATAAGATTGCGCGGCTCATCCAGAAGGATTTGAGCACTATATTCCAAGCACAAACCCGCAAGACAAGAGGTGTGCTGGTATCGGTGAGCATCGTAAGGGTCAGCCCAGACCTAAGTGTAGCAAAGGCTTACCTGAGCATATATCCATCGGCTCGTGCTCAGGAGATATTGGACAATATCAATGCTCAGACAAGCCAGATACGCTATGAGTTGGGCACACTGGAACGTCATCAGTTGAGAATCATACCCGAGTTAAAATTCTTTATCGATGACTCACTCGATTATATTGAAAACATCGATAATCTGTTGAAAAAATAAGATTGTGTTCTCGTTCTACATAGCCAAGCGATACCTGCTGACAAAGAAGTCACACCATGCTATCAACATCATCAGTGGCATATCGGTGTGTGGTGTAGCTTTTGCTACCGCTGCTTTGGTATGTATCTTGTCGGTGTTCAATGGTTTTCAGGATATGGTAGCCAATCTGTTTACGGCTTTCGACCCAGAATTGAAGATTGTAGCAGCCGAGGGTAAGTTTATGCAGGCAGACAGCAAAGCACTGGAGAACGTAAAAAATCACGATGAAATCGCTGTTTTCTCGGAAGTATTGGAAGATCAGGCAATGCTGATGACACAAAACCGACAGGTAATGGCTACGGTGAAGGGAGTAGATGATAACTTCGAACAGTTGATAGACTTCAAACGCATCAAGTTTGGTGATGGAGTGTACGAACTACACGCCGATGTGATAGAATATGGCATCTTAGGTGTCAACCTGTTGAGCAATCTGGGTGTGGATGTAGGATTTCAGTCTCCGATTCAGGTATATGCCCCTGTAGGAGATGAACATATCAATATGAACGACCCCAGTGAGAGTTTCAATCAAGATGAATTGTACTCACCAGGGGTAGCATTCAACGTCAGCCAACAGAAATATGACTCACATTACGTACTGACCTCCTTACGGTTTGCTCGAAACCTGTTTGACAGGCCTGGAATGGTTTCATCGTTGGAACTGAAACTGAAGAATGGTGCAGACATCGACAAAGTGAAAAGTCAACTGAAGAAGGAACTAGGCAGCAAATACGTGGTGATGGACCGCTACGAGCAACAAGAAGACACTTTCAAAATTATGAAGATAGAAAAGCTCATCTCGTATATATTCCTGACATTCATTCTTATGATTGCATGTTTCAATATCATCGGTTCGATATCAATGCTGATTATCGACAAGAAGAACGATGCAATGACCCTACGCAATTTAGGCGCCACAGAGCATCAGATTGCCAATATCTTCATGATAGAAGGACGGTTGATTTCGCTGGTGGGAGCCATCATCGGCATTGTGCTGGGATTGTCGCTCTGCCTTATTCAGCAACACTTCGGTATCATCAAATTCGGTCAGTCGGCTGGCAGTTACATCATTGACTCATACCCCGTCAGTGTACATGTGACGGATATCATCATCGTGTTTGTTACCGTTTTAGTGGTAGGACTGGTATCGGTGTGGTATCCTGTGCGTCAGTTGAGCAAGAAGTACACATCAGTAATGGCTATGTTGATTGTTGCCGGAATGATGACCTCATGTAGCACCAACGATCGTCAATTCAAGATTGAAGGTCAATTCAAGGATATGCCAGCTGGTGAACTGTACATCTACAACCAAGATAATTCAGACGCGAAGTTCGACACTATCTATATCAACAACGGTGAATTTGTATACGCAGGTAACGCAGAAGAACTGACACCCTACACATTGGTGTTTCCCAATGCATTGGAACAAGTGATATTCGTGCAGAACGGTAGTGTGATACACTATAATGCCTCTGCCAACGACCTGAAAAACTATACGGTGGACGGCAATGAGGAAAACGAACTGATGAATGAATTTCGCAAGCAAACCAACGGAATGAACCCCACACAACAGCGTGAGGTGGCTGAGACATTTATCAATGACCACCCAGAATCGGCTGTTGCCATCTATCTGTTCGACCGCTATCTGGTACAAGAACAATCAACATCGCTAGAAACCCTGAAGAAAACCATCAAAACCCTGAAGAAAGCACAGCCTCAGAACCGACTGGTGCTCAAGGTGGAGAATACGATGAAACTGATAGAAAACGGACAAGTGGGCAAGACCATCCCAAGCATAGAACTGAAAACCAAATCAAAACGTACCATCAATATCGGCAAAACCAATGTGGACTACACCGTCCTGGTTTATTGGTCGACCTGGATGCCTGACCGCTATGACTTTGTTGATGACTTCGCTGTCCTGACAGAAGACTATGCTGATTATACGAACGTAAAGATTATTGCTATCTCACTCGACTCAGAAATCTTCAAGTGGGAGAATACGACTAGAGAAGATACCACTTATTGTGAACATGTGTGTGATGGGAAAGTATGGGATTCAGAGCCTGTAAAGAAACTGGGTATCACATCCATTCCTACCTTCATCATTGCTGACAAAAACCACAAAATCGTGGCTCGCGGTAGTTCTGTGGATGAGTTGGATAGAGAATTGCAAAAGTTAGTGGATTAGGATGAGAAAGCTGAATGTACTCGAAATGAACCGTATCAGCGTTGATGAGTTCAAGAAAAGCAAGAAGAATCCGCTGGTCGTCGTGTTGGATAATGTGCGCAGTATGTACAATGTGGGTAGTGTGTTCCGCACTGCTGATGCATTCCGCATAGAAGCCATCTACCTCTGTGGCATCACTTCTTGTCCTCCCCATCCAGAGATACACAAAACCGCTTTGGGAGCCGAAGATGCAGTAGACTGGTATTACCACAAAGAGGCCCTCAAAACGGTGAAGATGTTACAACAACAAGGCTACGAGGTGCTGGCCATTGAACAAGTGGAAGGCAGTACGATGTTACAAGACTTCGTTGCTGAGCCGGATAAGAAATATGCTGTGGTGTTTGGAAACGAAGTGAAAGGCGTAAACCAGGAAGTGGTGGACTGCTGCAACGGATGTCTGGAAATCCCCCAATTCGGCACCAAGCACTCGTTGAATGTAAGTACCACAGCAGGTATTGTGATGTGGGAAATGATGAAAAAAGTGAAGAGTGAAGAGTAGATAAAGAATAATTGAAAAGCGATGGCAAGAGAAGAGATGACCCCCATGATGAAGCAATTCTATGACTTCAAGGCAAAATACCCTGATGCCTTGTTGTTGTTTCGTTGTGGCGACTTTTATGAGACATACGCAGAAGATGCCTCTATTGCTGCCGACATACTCGGAATCACGCTGACCAAGAGAGGTTCTGGTGGTACTGAACGTGCAGTCAACACAGCAATGGCAGGTTTTCCTTATCATGCCCTCGATGCCTATCTGCCAAAACTGATTCGTGCAGGTAAACGAGTTGCTATCTGCGACCAACTTGAAGACCCCAAACTCACCAAGAAACTGGTGAAACGAGGGATTACAGAGATTGTCACACCTGGAGTATCGATGAACGATAATGTGCTGAACAACAAGGAGAATAACTTCCTGGCATCTGTTCATTTTGGTAAGGCTGCTTGCGGATTAGCATTGTTGGACATCTCCACAGGTGAGTTTCTGGTGGCAGAAGGCGATACGGAAACGATTGACAAATTGATGGCTAACTTCGCTCCCAAGGAAGTGTTATGCGAAGAAAGCAAACGTAATATGTTTGAAGGGGCGTTTGGTCTACGCCTCAACAAATACCCATTAGCCGACTGGGTATATGCCGAAGATACGGCAACCAAGAAAGTGCTACACCATTTCGGTGTTAAGAATATGAAAGGATTTGGTGTAGACCATTTGAAGAACGGAATCGTAGCAGCTGGCACCATTCTCTATTATCTGGAGCAGACCCAACATACGAATATTGGTCATATACGTACCATCTCGCAAATCGATGAAGGACAGTATGCTCGCATTGGCAAATTCACCCTTCGCAGTCTGGAATTGCTGGAAACAATTAACGAAGGAGGGGTGTCACTGTTAGATGTGATTGACCACACTATCAGTCCGATGGGAGGACGATTGCTGAAAAGATGGATTCTATTCCCACTGAAGGAAATAAGGGAAATCAGACAACGTCAGCAAGTTGTGGAGTATTTCTTCCGCAACACTGATTTCAGAGATACCATTGAAGAACAACTTCACAACATCGGTGATATAGAACGAATCAGTGGTAAGATTGCTGTGGGACGTGTTTCTCCTCGCGATATGCTGCAACTGAAAACGGCACTACAAGCCATTGCTCCTATCAAGGAACTATGTATGGCCGCCAAAGATGAGAGCATAAGACAGATTGGTCAGGCCCTCAATGCCTGTGTAGCCCTTCGGGAACGTATTGAACGTGAAATCAGACTTGATGCCCCATTCCTTGTGGCTAAAGGTGGTGTTATCGCTGAAGGTGTCAATAGCGAACTGGATGAACTACGAGCAATTGCCTATTCAGGAAAAGACTATCTGCTGAAGATTCAGCAACGTGAGATAGAACAGACTGGTATTCAGAGTCTGAAGATTGGCTTCAACAACGTGTTTGGCTACTATATTGAAGTACGCAACACTTTCAAAGATCTGGTGCCCCAAGAGTGGATTCGCAAACAGACCTTGGTATCTGCAGAAAGATACATCACTCAAGAACTCAAGGAATACGAAGAAAAGATACTTGGAGCAGAAGAAAAAATACAGGCTCTCGAAAACCGACTGTTTACCCAATTAGTTACAGATTCGGCCGATTTCATCGCTCCTTTGCAACAAAATGCAGCGGAAATAGCAAGGATAGACTGTCTGCTTTCATTCGCTGTCAGCGCCAAAGAACACAAGTATGTATGTCCTGTTGTTGATGATAGTTTGGTGATTGATATCAAACAAGGACGTCACCCAGTGATAGAGCAATATATGCCTATCGGAGAGCAGTATATCGCCAACGACCTCTATCTGGATGCTGAACATCAGCAAATCATCATTATCACAGGTCCGAATATGGCAGGAAAATCAGCACTGTTGCGTCAGACAGCCCTGATTACCATTATGGCTCAAATGGGTAGTTTCGTACCTGCCGAGAGTGCCAGAATCGGAGTGTGTGACAAGATATTCACCCGTGTGGGTGCTAGTGATAATATCTCAATGGGCGAGAGTACCTTCATGGTAGAGATGACCGAGGCAAGCAATATCCTCAATAACCTCACCCCTCGTTCATTGGTATTATTCGATGAACTGGGCCGCGGAACCAGTACTTATGACGGAATCTCTATTGCATGGGCGATTGTGGAATATATCCATGAGAATCCTCGCAACCATGCCCGCACCTTGTTTGCCACCCATTATCACGAACTGAACGAGATGGAAAAACTCTTCTCTCGCATCAAGAACTACAATGTATCTGTGCGTGAAGCTGATGGACGTGTCATCTTCTTACGCAAACTGGTTAAAGGTGGCAGTGAACACTCGTTTGGTATTCATGTAGCCAAGATTGCCGGTATGGTGCCAAGTGTGGTTCGACGTGCAGAAGAAGTATTGAAGGAACTAGAGCGTAACAACTCTGGTGATGGCATTTCACGTCCACATACAGAAACCATCTCAACAGGTGGTGGCACACACCAACTTTCTTTCTTCCAATTGGATGATCCTATTCTCAGTCAGGTACGTGATGAACTGCTGAATATCGATGTCAATAGTCTGACACCGTTAGAGGCACTCAATAAACTGAATGACATCAAAAAAATATTGAAAGGCAAGTGAAAAGAAACGAGTTTGAAATCATGGCTCCAGTCGGTAGCAGAGAAAACCTTGCTGCCGCCATCCATGCAGGTGCAGATAGTGTGTATTTTGGCATTGGGAAGCTCAATATGCGCTCCCATTCAGCCAATCCTTTTACCATAGACGATTTGAAGGAAATCGCAGAAATCTGTCACCAACACGGGCTGAAAAGCTATCTGACCGTCAATACTATAATTTATGGTGATGATATTGATACCATGCATGAGATTGTGGATGCTGCTGTCGAAGCAAAAATCTCGGCAGTGATTGCAAGCGATGTAGCTGTCATGCTGTATTGTCGGCAAGTGGGGATGGAAGTACACTTGAGCACCCAACTCAATATCTCCAACATTGAAGCCCTTCGTTTCTATGCACAGTTTGCAGATGTGGTAGTGCTTGCACGCGAACTCAATATGTGGCAAGTGAAAGATATCTACGACCAGATCCAAAGTCAACATATCACAGGTCCTTCTGGACAACTGATTCGTATCGAGATGTTCTGTCATGGGGCACTTTGTATGGCGATTAGTGGCAAATGCTATCTGAGTCTGCAAAACGCAGGTCGCAGCGCCAATCGTGGTGAGTGTGTACAGATTTGCCGCCGTGGTTATGAGGTAAAAGACATAGAAACGGGTACTCAACTCCAGATAGACAATAAATACATCATGTCGCCCAAAGACCTGAAGACCATCCGTTTTATGGATATCATGATGAATGCAGGTGTGAGAGTGTTCAAGATTGAAGGAAGAGCACGAGGTCCTGAATATGTACAGACGGTGGTAAGTGCCTATAATGAAGCGATTAACAGTGTCATTGAAGGAACCTTTACCGAGGAAAAGAAAGACCGTTGGGACGAATCATTGTCAACTGTATTCAATCGTGGATTCTGGGATGGATATTATCAAGGACAGCGCCTTGGAGAATGGTGTGAGGTATATGGTAGCAAAGCCACTGAGCAGAAGGTATATGTAGGAAAGTGCATGAAGTATTTCTCAAATATCGGTGTTGCTGAGTTCTTGATTGAGAATGAAGACCTGCATGTAGGCGATAAGATACTGATTACAGGAGTCACAACAGGAGCCTTAATACAAACAGCGGACGAAATCAGATTTGATCTCGTTCCTGTTCAGACTGCCACACGTGGGCAACATATCAGCATAAAAGTAAATGAAAAGGTACGTCCGAATGATAAGCTGTATCTGCTTGTCAAACGTACCTTATCTTCGACTACCTGACAATCAGGAACTTAGTTGCAACTCCATTATCACCATCAGCATCTGTAGCCAGCACATAATATACACCTGCTGCTGCTTGTTTGCCTTCAGTGGTAAGCCTATCCCATGAGAATGCTCCACCTACAGATGTGCCTTCTTTCACCAATCGACCTGCTGCATTGACAATCTTAACTACGGAATTGTTCATCAGACCTGTGATGATGACGTTGCCCGTGTAATCCGGTTTCACAGGATTAGGATATGCTTTCACTAAGTCCTTATCGAATGACTCCTCTGGATCTACCGCATTTCCCATATAGGAAACAAGACCGTTCTCTGTGGCAAAGAATACTTCACCTGAGCTACCATCTATCGCAATTGAGTAGATATCGTTCGAGATAAGTGGGCTATTGTCAATCGTAAAGTGCTCAAGAATGGCAGAACCGTCTTCATTGACCAAATAGACTCCATTGCCAATGGTACCTATCCACTTCCGATTGCCACCATCAACCGTGATACATCTGACATCGATTTCACTTAGCAGATAGTCAGCATAGTTGGTTCCATCATTACGAGGTACCTTACATTGGGTGAAATAGAAATCAGAACTAAAGACAGTAGATGGGTCAAAAGTAACAAACGGACCTAAATCTGTTCCTATCCAAATGGCCCCTTTCAAGTCCTCAACGGCACAGTTCATCTCATAAGCATGATAGGATGTTCCGTCTTGGTTGTTAAAGGTATCAATCCATCGTGTGCGGTCATCTGAGCGCTGATTCAGTGTACCATTCATATTCACAATGAACAAGCCTGCATTCTTATCAACACTGGAGAAACGGTTACAAATCCACATCCATCCACGCTGATCAATCGTGATGCTATTGACATTGAACGAATTGACTAATTCCTCATAGTAATAACTTTGCCACGTACCATCAGCCTTCATCACTCTTATTGTCGTATCCTGACAACAACACAACATCCATAGATTATCCTGGCTATCATAAGTCAATCCTCCTGTCCAGTTATAATAACTTGCATGTGAACTGTTGGGAAGAATCGGTATTAAAGGTGAGTTTTTATGGTCATAGTGCTTGACAAACTTATAGTCTTTATATTCTACGATACCTGCTCGAGCAGAAACAAAATGATGAGTTGGGTCGTTAGGGTCTTGGACAATACCGTTAAAGTTTCTATAGTAATAACTACCACCCATACCTTCAAATGCTAAAGTTTCATCGAAATTGGTCCATACTCCATTATCGTATTGAGTAGCAAAAGCAGGACGTACCGTGGAAGACTCAAATTCATAATATCCACCTACAGCCAACAACCTGCCATTGATCATTGTCAGATTGTAGAAGTAGTTATAGAATGGACTGTTAGGAATGATAGATGCTACGGTCTCTTTGAAAGCTCCTTCATCAAGTGATGCCTGCATCAATCCATTCGTATTACAAGCCATCCAATATTTACCACCGACATATTCTGCATGTTGGGTACTTAACGTATTGTCAACTGCCTTATAGTTATTGTCCTTGTCGATGATGATGATATGGTTGTTACCAAAGAACAGCAGCATATCATTTGCTACACAATAGTCTGTAATGGCATCATCTGTCGTATTATTGTAGGATAGATTCTCCTTGTCGGTGATGATTTTCAACCTTTTGTTATTTTGGGCACAAGCGTAATAATGATTGTTGAAGATAACAATTTTTGAGAATACATTTGAAGACGCTTTTTCCCAACTATTTGCATCCAACAAGTTATCTTTCATCTGTCCTTTATACACACCTCCACTTGTTACTGCCACAATCGTTCCATTGTCAACAATCACGCTGTTTACCTTCTGGCCCAAATCATAGTAGTTGGCAAAAACCTTGCGTTTGGTGTCCAGCACTACGATACCTGAATTGGTAGAGATATAGATATTTTCATTGTGAACATAAAGGTCGTTCAGGGTTTTGTCTGGCAATGCTTTTCCTTTCAGCTCTGGCATATTATACACATTGCCTTTAGCATCCATCAGGTCAATGTTACCATTACTATACAGCAATACGATTTGCTTGGTGGCATCACAACATACCATATTGATGATATGGTTGTCACTCAGCACATTGGTCTTGTCGTAGGTTTCTACATGTGTGTCTCCTGGGTCGTAGCTATACAGACCATTATCGCTTAGCACATAGACCACTTTGTTGAGGGTAGCCACCTTGGTTGCATGATGATAGGCAGCATAGATGGTCCAATCGCCGTAAGCAGCCTCAGCTGTGGTTGGGCAAGCAAACTGAATGATACTCAGCAGACTTGTGAATGCTAAAAGTTTTAAAGTTCTCACCATATCATTTATCTTTTACGATTACTAATTCTTTTCCTTTTTTCCTGTTCGTGAAACAAGAAGTCACACAACTGGCTGACTGCTCTGGCACGATGGCTGATGGTGTTTTTGATGTCACCACCCAGCTGGGCAAAGGTGTCGGTATATCCTTCAGGGATGAATACAGGGTCATATCCAAATCCTGCTTCTCCACGCTTCTCTTCTGCAATGGTTCCTTTCACAATTCCCTCGAATGAATAGGTCTGACCTTTGTAAATCAGTGCTATGGAAGTGCGGAACTGTGCTTTCCTGTTCTCTTTGTCTTGCAGATTGGTCAGCAGTTTCTGAATGTTTGCCTTGTCATCATGTCCTGCCCCACCTGCATAGCGGGCTGTCATCACTCCTGGCTCTCCATTCAGGGCTTCACACTCCAGACCTGTATCATCAGCAAAGCAGTCGAAGCCATAGAATTTCTTCACATACTGTGCCTTCTGCAATGCATTTCCTTCCAGGGTGTCCGATGTCTCAGGCAGTTCAACTTTGCAGTTGATATCTTCCAGGCTACGGATTTCAAACTTCTCACCGATGATGGTTCTTACTTCCTCCAACTTATGTGAATTGTTGGTGGCAAAGACAAGTATCGGCTTCTGGTTCTTCAGTTTTGCTTTCATAATGCTGAATCCTTCTCCATATACACTTTCTACATTGGCTACAGACACAAAGGCGTAGGGGTCTACCCGCTTGATGGCTCGCATGATGATAGAGGAATATCTGCGGCTACAGATACACACCAATACCTTACGTTCTGAGTGGGTGTACCATCCATTTCCATCCAGCACTGTCACACCAAATCCTGCATTCGAGATGGCATCTGCTATCCTGGCATAGTTGCGTGAGAATATCTTGAACTCCACAGCCTGCCTTGTGCGGTTGAGGGCATAGTCGAGGGTCACTCCTGCAATGATGAAGGTGGTGAATCCAAAGACTATCATCTGCCAGGCTTCGTCTGGACCATATTTATGCTCATAGACAAAGTAACTCGACGAGATGATGATACAGTCACACAGCATGATACCCTGCCCGAAGGAGATGTCCTTGTACTTATTGACAATGGCTGCTATGATATCTGTACCTCCTGTACTTCCATTGTGTGAGAAGCATATCGACAGTCCTATACCTTCAAGCACAGCTCCAAGCACCACTGCCATGAAGGTCTGGTCTTTCACCAGTCGGGGCAGGTCACCTGTCACAGGGTCTTCCACCACTCGCTGTATGGCCCACATGTAGAAGGTGAGGAACAATACTCCATAGATGGTTTTCACGCAGAACTTCCACCCCAGTATCTTCACAGCTGCAATGAGCAGAAATGCATTGATGGTCAGATATGACACCTGTACTTCAATCGTACCTGTGGCATAGAATATCAGTGATGATATACCTGTCACACCGCCTGATGTAATCTGGTAGGGTATCATGAAAAGGGTGACACCTGTACCATAGATAATCAGTCCGAGTGAGATATACAAATATACTGATATCTCTTCCCAGATTATTTTGGCTTTGCTCCTCATTATGCTGGTTTCAGTACTATATTAATCATCTTGCCAGGCACCACAATCACCTTCACCACATTGAATCCTTCCAGCCACTTCTGCGACTGTGGTTCCTGCAGTGCAGTGTCGATGATGGTCTGCTGCTCTGTGCCCACAGGGAATTCCAGTGGGAAGCGTGCCTTACCATTGAAGGCCACCATCATCTTCATGTTGTCCTCTTTCAGATATTCTTCATTGAAGGCTGGCCATGGGGCATCACACACAGTTGTGGCATGTCCCAGCATCTCCCACAGCTCTTCTGCCAAGTGCGGACAGAATGGTGCTATCAATACAGCCAATGCCTCTTTCACTGCCTTGCTCTCACTCTTTATCTTGGTCAGTTCGTTCAGACAGATCATGAAGGCAGCAATGCTGGTGTTGTATGAGAACTGCTCAATGTCGCCTGTCACCTTCTTGATGAGGGTGTGCAGTGCTTTCAGTTCCTGAGCTGTAGGGTCACACTCCTTGGTGTCGGCAGTCATGTAGTTCCAGAATTTCTTCAGGAAACGGTGGCAGCCATCAATGCCATTGGTGTCCCAAGGCTTGCTCTGCTCCACTGGACCAAGGAACATCTCATACAGACGCAGGGTGTCAGCACCGAACTTCTCTACAATCATGTCTGGGTTCACCACATTGAACATTGACTTTGACATCTTCTCCACTGCCCATCCACAGATGTATTTACCTTCATCATTCAGGATGAATTCTGCATCATGATACTCAGGGCGCCATGCCTTGAATGCCTCTACATCCAGCACATCAGCTGACACGATGTTCACATCCACATGGATTGGAGTCACCTCATAGCCCTCTTTCTTGTCCAGGCTCACGAAGGTGTTGGTGTCCTTGATGCGATACACAAAGTTGCTCCTGCCTTGAATCATACCTTGGTTGATCAGCTTCTGGAATGGCTCTTCCTTCACACTGATGCCCAGGTCATACAGGAACTTGTTCCAGAATCGGCTATAGATCAGGTGACCAGTAGCATGTTCGCTTCCACCTACATAGAGGTCCACATTCTGCCAGTATTCAGCAGCTTGCTTCGAAAGCAGAGCCTCATTGTTGTGAGGGTCCATATAGCGCAGGTAGTAGGCTGATGAGCCTGCAAATCCTGGCATCGTATAGAGTTCGATTGGGAAGACTGTCTGGTTGTCTATCTTGCTATTCTCCACAATCTGCTTATTTGCTTCGTCCCAAGCCCAGCAGGTGGCATTGCCCAATGGAGGTTCACCCGTCTCTGTTGGCAGGAACTTATCAACTTCAGGCAACTGAATAGGCAGACACTCCTCTGGAATCATCTGAGGAATACCGTTCTTGTAATACACAGGGAATGGTTCACCCCAATATCTCTGACGGCTGAAGATAGCATCACGCAAGCGGTAGTTCACCTTCACACGTCCTAAACCTGTTCTGGTAATATATTCCTTTGTCTTTGCAATCGCCTCTTTTACTGTAAGCCCATTGAGCACCAAAGAGTCCTCCCCCTCGGGGGAGTTAGAGAGGGGCTCTACTTTTGGTGAGTTCATCACAATACCTTCCTTGGCATCATAGCTCTCCTCGCTGATGTCTGCCCCCTCAATCAGAGGGATAATAGGCAGATTGAAATGCTTGGCAAAGGCATAGTCACGACTGTCATGAGCAGGTACTGCCATGATGGCACCTGTACCATAGCCTGCCAACACATATTCAGCCACATAGATAGGACATTTGTCACCTGTGATAGGGTTGATGCCGTATGCACCTGAGAACACACCAGTCACAGTATGGTCAATCATACGTTCACGTTCAGTTCTGCCCTTCACATACTTGATATAGTCATCCACAGCCTTACGCTGATCAGCAGTAGTCACCAAGTCCACCAGCTCACTCTCAGGAGCCAGTACAAAGAAGGTCACACCAAACATGGTATCAGCACGGGTGGTGAAGATAGTGAACTCCACATCACTGTCAGCCACCTTTATCTTCACTTCAGCACCCTCACTTCTGCCAATCCAGTTTCTCTGGGTTTCCTTGATACTTTCACTCCAGTCTATGGTGTCAAGACCATCCAGCAGACGCTGAGCATAGGCTGACACACGCAGACACCACTGACGCATCTTCTTCTGCTCTACAGGGAATCCACCTCTCACACTCACACCATCAACCACCTCATCATTGGCAAGAACTGTCCCAAGTCCTGGACACCAGTTCACATTAGTCTCTGCCAGGAATGCAATCCTGTAGTTCATCAGTGTGTCACTCTTCTGCTTCTCATCCATTGCCTTCCATTCCTCAGCAGTGAAGGTCAGTTCCTCACTCTGAGCCACATCCAGACCCTCTGTGCCCTTCTCCTCAAAATGCTTGATGAGTGAGTCTATAGGTTGAGCCGACTGGCATTTGTAGCAATAGAAGCTGTTGAACATCTTCTGGAAAGCCCATTGAGTCCAGTGGTAGTAGCCAGGATCACAAGTACGTACCTCACGATTCCAGTCAAAGCAGAAGCCGATTTTATCCAGCTGCTCACGATAACGGTTGATATTCTGGAAAGTAGTCACTTCTGGGTGCTGACCAGTCTGTATGGCATACTGCTCTGCAGGCAGTCCATAGGCATCATAGCCCATAGGGTTCAGCACATTGAATCCCTGCAGACGCTTGTAGCGTGCATAGATGTCACTTGCAATATATCCTAATGGGTGCCCCACATGCAGTCCTGCACCACTGGGGTAAGGAAACATGTTCAGCACATAAAATTTCTTCTTACTACTGTCTTCTGCAACCTGATAGGTCTTCTGCTCCACCCATCGCTGCTGCCACTTCTGTTCAATCTCTCTGAAGTTGTATTCCATCGTTCTTTTACTATTAGACAATTGACTATTTACAATTAGCGTGCAAAGGTACGAAATAATTATTAAATACAAATTATGCTTTATCAAATAATTGATAAAGTACCCTCATTTTTTTAACTTTTACTCTCTCCTTATCAATTTGATAACTAACTTCAAGCTTCATATTCTCTTCCTTTATATACTTTATTTTTCAATCCTTAGGACTAACATTTGTTACCTTTAATAGTAACAAAATTTTCCCTTAAGGGTAACAATTTTTTCCTTTAATACCCTCTTGTTAGGAGCAATAATGAAGTGTTAATTGTTAATGGCAAATTATGTTAAATTAATATTAATATCTTACTCAATAATCCATCCTTATCCTCGAATAAGTCCTCGTTATTATCAAAGAAGACTGGGTTATTTTGGCCCTTATTACCCCTATTTCTGCAACCAAATTAACCATTATGCCACATAATACCTTCAAAATGAGTTCAAAGTACTGAAATTCAGAACAACTGATATGTTCGCAAAATATAGGGTAAAACATCAAAACAAGGGGGTTTGCATATCTTTTGAGGCCTAAAAGAGCAGGATTTTTATACATTCTATCCCTTTCCGAGCGTTTGCCTCATAGAGGAATTCGATTTACTGATATTGTAACTCATTGTAATACAGCTAATTAGATGAATGAATAATGGTCGGGTGTGACAGTTACAGTTGTGACAGTTCATTTTTGAGGGGTATCAATTCTCTCTATATTATATATAACTATCTATATATTAATTAGTTATAAAGTATTTTAAGGCATGTTGTAACCCTTGATTTCTAATTGTCACAACTGTAACTGTCACACTTTGATCATGATGATTAACTTATATTATTATCTCTATATAAGGCTGTAAGTTGTAAACTAATTATTGTAAACGGTAAGCAGTAAGCTAATTTGTCCATTACAAACTACAAAAAGTAAGGATTTAGAAGAAAAAACACTTTGATTAGCATTAATTATGCATTAAAAAGTATGAATTACGAAACTTTAGTTCGACGGAGTCAATTATAATAACTATCTTTGCAACTGATACCAATCATATAACCAATATGAACGACTTACAGGTTATTCAAAGTAAGATATATGTGATACGAGGACAGCGTGTGATGCTGGACTTTGACTTGGCCGCTATGTATGGAGTAGAAACCAAAGCACTAAACCAATGTTAAACGTAATATAGAGCGTTTTCCTGAAGATTTCATGTTTCAGTTAACAAAAGGCGAGTTTGAAATCTTGCGGTCACAAATTGTGACCTCAAAAGTTGCTGATAATCAGGGAGATATAATTTTGCGGTCACAAATTGCGACCGCAAAAGACTTTTCGAAGACGCGTTCACTTCCTTTTGCATTTACAGAGCAAGGAGTGGCTATGCTGAGTAGTGTACTTCGTTCCCCACTGGCTATTCAGGTAAACATTGGAATAATCCGAGCCTTTGTCGAATTCCGCCACATGGCTACATCCCTACCACAGACAGCTGCCGATGTTGCTCAGTTGCGTAAGGATTTCGAAGACTTAAAACTCGATATCGAGGACATCCTGCATGATCAGAATGACATCAATGAAGACACTCGCGCTCAAATTGAAGCCATCAGTACCGCCCTCGCCGAGTTGCAACCCAAGGAACAAAAACCACGTCGCAGAATTGGATTTGTGCAAGAGGAAGAGAATTAAAAATAAGGATCATTGCCGAGAAAATATACTAAAGCTAAATCATATAATAGTATGAATAGAATTAAATTATATATGTCATTATTAGTGGTTATTATGATGACAGCATGCAATAATTCTTCTTCATACAAGCAAAATTATTCATCAGAAATAGCTTATTTTGATACCATAACCAATAGTGAATTTAATGGGTGGATGAATAGATATTTCAAGGACTTTATTTCATATCCTAAGAATGGCGAGGAGTTCTGCAGAAAATTCTATTTACAGGACAGTATTAATGGGTTTGATTTTATTAGTTCTTGGTGTAGTTATTCTGGAAATGATAAAGATTATTTGAAACATAATCTTTCAAACTACCAGCAATACAACCAATTACTGAATAAATATCTTTATGAGGCTTATCACTATAAAGGAGCATTTTTTACTCCTATCAATAGTTATTTAATTCCTTATTTAACAAAAGTTGACTGGCAGTATATCTATCAATATAGATCATATATTACTTTTTCAACTGAAGATGATAAACTGATGATGAAGAATGCAGCTGATCATTTGATATTTAAAGGAGAAAACTATTTTAATACCTTACCTCGCTATATGAATGATAAACATAGTTTATCTGAAATATATTTACACATAAACCTTGATATAAGACGAATAGGTGAATTAAATACACTTCGTCAAACATACGCCTACACAGCTGATTCTATTCGAATAGAATTACAACCAGAGTTTATTGAAGTAGATGATAAAGGTAAAGTATTAGAAATTAGCAGTTGGATGCAAAAGAAAATCAATACAATCATAAAAAATAATTATTCAACCTCAGTATTTAATGATAAAAAAACACGTATTAAATATTATATTCTTCAATACAAAAAGTCTGGAGAGATGACTGATTTCTTTACTGGAGAATCTGCTCCAACTGTCATTACCAATAACAAAGAATTGAAAGACTATTTGAATTCTATTTTTCCAATGAATTCCAAAATTTCATTTGTTCAATTTAGTGCTTTTACTATATCATGATAATAAAGTAATATTTACCTTACAATTTCACAAATACTTTGCTGTAATAGAATCCTTACTTTGAAGCATTTGTTGAGGTGTACCTGTGAATATGACCTTACCTCCTTTTTCTCCTGCTCCTGGACCCATTTCGATGATATAATCAGCTGATTTTTGAGACGTAAGCTCACCCATCTTGACATTACGTTTCGCCGAAAGCGCACAAGAATCCCTCCACGCCATGCTGTAATCCTCATCCAATTAGTTAAATTCTATAAACACATATAGCCTTTGTTTTAAAAGAATTTAAAGCTAAAGTTTTTTTTCGTTTTATATTTTGTGATTATAAAAAATCATTATATCTTTGCAGCAGAAAACAAAGGAAACAAATATGAGAAATAATAGTTTAATCATTTTAATCCTATGCGTAACAATTATTTCAATTGTTCTTCTATCATGTACTATCGGTAATACGGAGTTTTTCTATGGACAGCCTAAGTATTTTTCATATTATTATGAAGGAACAGCTCCTGAAACAGATATGATACAACATGGAGGATATTACAGCAATGATGACTATGGTTATATTGCCATATTCTATTCAGACGGGTCGTTGATGGAAATGAACACTATTTTGAATAAAGACTCATTATTGAGTTTTCGTGATAAGTTTATTTATTATTGTGCCAACTGGGGTGTTTATCATGTAAACGCTCAAAAGATAAAGGCACAGATTGTAAATCATATAGGATGGTGGTATGAATTACGTCGTTCACATTATACTATCAAATCAGATTCTACACTAGTTGTTTACAATTATGAAGGCGACAGGCTATTCATGCCTATGGAAAAGCAAAAATATGATTCTATTCCGGATTCGCTTGTCTTGTCATTCCATCGATTGGATAATATCGTAAAACCTGCATATTGGTTAAAGATGAAGAAATGGTATTGGAAAGACAAAAAAGCCTACAAGGCATTTAAGAAAAAATACAAGTCCAACAGAAATCTGAGATATAATTATGAAGAGGATTAATTTCACACTATTACTTTGTATAGTTATACTATTCGTTTCCTGTGGCTATTTAGACAAAGCTTTCAGACCTAGTCATTTCTCTATGAAATATAATGGTGACAAGTCAGGTATTGAAAAAATTATACGAATTGATGGCTATTATGCTAATGATACTACATTAAGTGTAATTTTTTACGAAGATGGTATATCATGTATTTTGCTTAATCGTTATGCACCAGCTAAAGTAAGGGGAGAAATATACTTAGAAGAACCAGTATTTCAAGAGAAGTTGATTTGGGGATTATATCAAATAAAGAATGACACTATCTATGCCCAATATATTGACAAAACATTATTTAGTGAAAATAAAATACTTCATTACTTATATAAGATGTATAAAGATAATAAACTTCATATATTAGAAAGTTGTATTTATGACAATTGGTCACGTGGAGGATTTTTAGACTTAGGACGTCCAATAACCAAACAAGAAGATGGCGGAATCCTATCTTTTTATCAGTATGATAACAATAATGAGTTATTAAAGAAGAACTGGATTCTTTCCCATAAATGGGCTTGGAAAAATCACAAAAAATCTAAACTATATAAATAACTAAATGTTGCTTCTGAATAGGCAGCATTAAAAGCTATAAAATATAGCAAACCACCAAATTATATATAAATTTAGTGGTTACAACCGCCAATTTTAGTATAAATTTAGCGGTTTGGAGTAAATTTCACAAATATTTTGCTGTGATGGATTGCTTGGATTGAGTCATTTGCTGAGGTGTACCTGTGAAGATGACCTTACCTCCCTTTTCTCCAGCTCCTGGTCCCATTTCGATGATGTAATCAGCTGATTTTATGATATCAAGGTTGTGTTCGATGATGAACAGGGTATTGCCATTTTCTACCATCTGATTGAACAAATCAATGAGTCGATGGATGTCCTTGGGATGCAGTCCATCTGTGGGTTCATCGATAATAAATATCTTGCCATTTTCACCTAAATATGAGGCCATCTTCAGTCGCTGAAGTT
The DNA here is from genome assembly GCA_017529865.1 of Bacteroidaceae bacterium. Classification (GTDB taxonomy): domain Bacteria; phylum Bacteroidota; class Bacteroidia; order Bacteroidales; family Bacteroidaceae; genus Colivivens. The sequence goes on along the minus strand of JAFXNA010000018.1, from coordinate 104,897 downwards.
CACCTCCTGAAAGGGTGGAGAGTGCCTGATTGAGATGAATATATCCAAGTCCCATATCCATCATGGGCTTTAGTTTCTTTTCAATGATTGTACCCTTGAAGAAGTTGCTGGCCAGACGTACAGAGAGATCCATTACCTGAGCTATATTGAGTACTTTACTGCCATCAGTACTGGTGATGGTATAGTCGAGTGCTTCATTAGAATAGCGAAGACCTCCACAAGCTTCACATACGGTTTCTATGTTGTCCATGAATGCCATTTCGGAGACAATAACACCCTTACCTCCACACACAGGACATGCACCTTTACCATTGAAGGTGAAATACTGCTCCTTGATTTTGTGTTTCTTGGCAAACAACTTACGGATATCTGGTGCTACATCCATATAGGTGGCAGGAGTAGAACGAAGACTGATGCCTATGTTCTTCTGACTGATATAGATAACATCTTCGCTCTGAGGCCATGAACGGCGGAAACATTCCATCAATGAACTCTTACCTGAACCTGCAACTCCAGCAATGACACAAAAGGTATTCAACGGAAAATCAACATTCACTCCATTCAAATTGTGAAGAGTTGCATTTTTCAAAGCAAACATGCTTGCAGGCTTACGTGGTTGAGTCTTTATTTCACATGAAACACTCAACATCTTACCAGTATCAGTACCACTTTTCAACAGTTCAGGATATGTTCCCTCAAAAACAATATTTCCTCCATCAATACCAGCTCCTGGTCCCATATCGACTATATGGTCAGCAATACTGATCATTTCCTTATGATGTTCAACAAGTAGTACTGTATTGCCAGCATCACGTAGTCTTTGAACTGATTGGCGTATCAGTTTTATATCATGATGATGAAGTCCTATACTTGGTTCATCAAGGATGTAAAGTACATCAGATAACGATGAATTGATGTATTTTGCTATCTTACAACGTTGAGCTTCACCACCAGAAAGGGTTCCAACAGCACGATCAAGACTAAGGTATCCAAGACCAATATCATCGAGTGCTGTGAGACGTGCCTCAATAGCTTGTTTTAAATCCACAGCTAGAGGTGAACTGAGCGAATGTATCCATTCATTCAGCCTAGATATAGACATACTGCAGACTTCAGCTATATTCTTTCCTTCAATCTTACAAGAAAGTACACGAGGACTGAGACGAGTTCCACCACAATCAGGACAAACACCCATTCGCAGCATAGGATTGAGTACTGCACTATGTAGCAATCCTTCTTCTGAATTGATGATGCTGCGATACATTCGAGGTATTAATCCTTCATATTTAGCTGTCTTTGGCCAATTTGAAGGTGGATTCTTCAACTTAATCTGTGGACTGTTTAAAAATAAATCCAACTCTTCAGGCGAATAATCACATATTTTCTTGTCTAAGTCGAATAAACCACTATGTGCATAGCGAATCCATCGCCAACCACCTTTTCCAAAAGCTATATAATGAATCGTATCTTCATCATTGAGACTCTTGTTAAAATCAACCAGTTTATGAATATCCAACTCACGTATTTCACCTAATCCTGAACAACGAGGACAACTACCCTCTGGATGATTGAAACTGAATGACTCAGCATAACCTACAAATGGTTGACCGACTCGTGAAAACAATAAACGAAGCAATGCATAGATATCAGTATAGGTACCAACAGTAGAACGTGAATTATTTGCCGGCTTTTTCTGATCTATCACAATAGCAATAGGCAGATTTTCAATAGAATCAACATGAGGACGTCCATATTTAGGCAAGTATTGCTGCACGAAAGTAGGAAATGTATCATTTAATTCACGACGAGACTTAGCAGCAATTGTATCAAGCACCAATGAACTTTTACCAGAACCAGATACACCAGTAAATACTGTTATCTTGTGTTTAGGAATAGAAAGTGACACATGATTCAAATTGTTTTCATATGCACCATTTATCTTGATAAGTTCATTGTTCATGTTATCTACAAAATTTCAAATATTATTATAAATATTTTATTTTTTATTCTTATTTAAAAATAAATGAATGATGATGATATTATGTTGAAAATTATGTTGATAACTCCTATTAAGTCATTGAAAGATAATGATTTAGGTATATGTTTTATTGTTGATAATTTGTTGATATTTTCTTGAAAAAAAATTGCTTTTTTTCTTGGTGATTTCAAATAAAGTTTTGGTATATTTTTTTTCTAAACGACCAAATTTTTTTGTCACTTTTTTTCAAAAAGTTTTCAACAGGTTTTCAACACTTTGTTAACAACTTTTCCAGTTCATCGATGATATCTACTGCACAGGCTTTCTTCTCTTTCAGAGGATATTCTGTTTTGCTTGTCTGGCTGATAATGGTGATTTTATTGGTATCATGACGGAAGCCAGCTCCCTGATCGTTAAGTGAATTAAGTACGATGAAATCGAAGTTTTTACGCTTCATCTTATCTTGGGCATTGGTTTCCTCATCATTGGTTTCTAGTGCAAAACCTACTAAGAGCTGATTATCAGTCTTTATCTTTCCCAATGCAGCTGCAATGTCTTTTGTAGGCTTGAGACGTATGATGAGCTCATCACCTTTACGTTTTATTTTATTGGGTGCTACTGTCTCTGGTGTAAAATCAGCTACTGCTGCACAGAGAATGGCTGCATTCATTCGTGGATAGATATCCATACAAGCTTCGTACATCTGCTGGGCTGATTCTACATTGGTGAGATGCAGACTAGGATGTGTGAAGATTGGTGATTGAATGGTGACAGGTCCAAGAACTAATTCAACTTGCATTCTTCTATTCAAGCATTCCTCAGCAAGCGCTATTCCCATCTTGCCAGAGGAATAGTTGCCAATGAAACGGACTGGATCTATTTTTTCGTAAGTTGGTCCAGCTGTAATCAAGATGTGAGCCCCCTTCGGTTCCCCCTCAAGGGGAAAAGAATTATTATTATTTGAAATAGTCATCTAAGATTTTGATAATGTTTTCGGGTTCTTCCATTCGTCCTTTTCCTTCAAGATGGCTGGCAAGGAAACCTGTACCTGGTTCGATGATATGATTACCATACGACTTCAGGGTTTCCAAATTGCGCTGAGTGGATGGATGGGCATACATATCGAGGTCCATTGCAGGAGCAATGAACACAGGTGCCTTCATGGACAGATAGGTGGTGATGAGCATATTGTCGGCTATACCATTTGCCATCTTACCTATGGTGCTGGCTGTAGCTGGAGCAATCAACATGGCATCAGCCCAGAGACCAAGGTCGACATGTGAATGCCAAGTACCATCGCGCTGAGCAAAAAACTCACTGATGACTGGTTTACTGGTCAATGCAGAAAGGGTGATGGGAGTGATAAACTCTTTTCCTGCTGGAGTAATGACTACCTGCACCTCTGCACCTTGCTTAATTAGTCCACGAATAATCAGACAGGCTTTATAGGCTGCTATACTGCCTGTGATCCCCAATACGATATGTTTTCCTTTTAGCATAGTATAATAATATTAGGTGAGTTTAATCTTCTTGATTACTTGTTTGGTATTAAGGGTGAAGTCGCCTTGCATAATCCAAGTGTAATAGCCTGGGTCTTTGTCGAATACTTCTTTCACAACCTGACCTCTGTACTTACCGAAGTTGAATATTGCCTGGCCTTTGTCGTTTTTGATGACTTTTCCTGCAAAATCAAGTTGATTGGGGTTGGATGAGAAATCAGAAAGATTCTGTATGTCATTGACAAGTTCTGGGTAGACATCGAGTTGGGCTTCAAGTACATCGACTGTAGCACGGGTATCTGCCAAAGCAGAGTGTGCATTCTCAAGGTCTTTCTTGCAATAGAACTTATAGGCAGCTGAAAGAGTGCGCTGTTCCATCTTCTTGAAGATTACACACACATCGACAAACTTGCTGTTCGACAAGTCTAAATTAATACCTATCCGCAAAAATTCTTCGACCAACAGAGGTATGTCGAAGTGATTGGAGTTATAACCTGCCAAGTCGCTATCTTGCAGAATATTCAGTAGATCATTGGCTATATCCTTAAATGTAGGGCAATCCTTCACATCATCGTCATAGATGCCATGAACGGCAGAAGCCTGCTCAGGAATATGGACAGTATTGCCAAATGCATCAACAGGACGAATGCGCATTGACTCAGACTTCTCATTGCCACAAGGATAAATCTTAATGTAGCAAAGTTCCACAATATGGTCCTTTGCTACATCAATTCCTGTAGTCTCCAAATCGAAGAATACGATGGGTTTATTTAGGTTCAGTTTCATTGCTTAGTCATTCAACATCATTGGCATGAGCAACATCAGCAGGTCTTCGTTCTCTTCTTGCTGAGCAGGAACAATGACACCAGCACGGCTTGGGTCTGCCAGTTCGAAGATAACTTCCTGTGAAGTGATGCTGTTGAGAATATCAACGAGGAAAGGACCTTTGAAACCAATGTTCATTGGATTGCCTTCATATTCACAAGTGATGCTTTCCTCAGCATTGGTAGCAAACTCATTGTCTGAAGATGAAACCATCAGTGTGTTGTTAGACAGACGTACCTTGATGAGGTTTGTGCTTTGGTTAGCAAATACCAACACACGACGCAGGGCACCAATGAGTGACTGACGGTCAATGCGAACCTTGAATGGGTTGTCCTTTGGAATGACAGAGTTGTAGTTAGGATAGCGTCCCTCAATCAGTCGGCAGCTGAGTACATAGTTCTCAATGCTGATTTCTGCAAAGTTAGTATCCAACTTGAGAGTAGCCTCACTTTCGTCTTTTACCAAGATGTCCTTCAGTGTCTTAGCAGGTTTCTTTGGCAGGATGAACGATGTGCTCTGCTCACTATGGGTAGAGAAATTGCGATTGCGCACCAACTTATGTCCATCACTGGCTACAAAGGTAATGTTATCAGGCATGATGTCGAAGTAGATACCATTCATCACTGGACGCAGTTCATCATCAGCAGTAGCAAACAATGCCTTGTTGATGCCATTGAACAGTGAATTATTGTCAATAGTAACTACCTGAGCGTCTGCGCTGACACCCTTCATCTGAGGGAAGTCTTCGCCACTCTGGCCAGTAAACTCACACTTACCATTCTGGTACTTGATGACAACCTTGAAGTCATTGTCGTTGATGGTAATCTTCACAGGCTGATCGGCAATTTCTTTCAGTCCATTGATAATCTGGGTTGCATTCAATGCGAATTTACCACTTCCTTCAGCTGCATTCACTTCGAGGGTAGAAACCAGGGTGATATCACCATCTGATGCTGTCATCTTCAAGATGTTATCTTGAAGTTCAAAGAGAATGCTTTCGAGGATGGTCAATGCATTCTTTGAATTGATTACTTTGTTTAAGGTCTGTAAACGGTTACAGATTGTCGTACTTGAAACTTTGAAATTCATATCTTGTTATTTGGTTTAATTAGTCTTCTTTTAAGCACATTTTTTCACCTAATCGGCGCTTTGGACTACAAAATTAACTAATAGTTTTGAATTATTGAAAGAATTCTTGCGAAATTTATTGTAGTTGCATAAAATTTTCGTAAATTCGCATGTTTTTTAAGTAATAAATATGGAATTAACAGGTAAAGTAATTGCTGTGCTCGAAGCAAGAGGCGGCATATCAAAGACATCGGGAAATCCTTGGAAAATGCAGGATTATGTGATTGAAACCAACGAACAATATCCTCGTCGTATGTGTTTCAATGTGTTTGGAGAAGACAAAATCAGTCAGTTTAATATTCAGGTTGGCGAAGAGATAACAGTTTCATTTGATATCAATGCCCGTGAGTACCAGGGACGTTGGTATAATGATATCCGTGCATGGAAAGTAGATAGAGTGACAGCAGACCAGCAGGCAGCTGCTCCTGCAACCGATGTACCTCTGCCAACAGCTGCTCCAGAGCCATTGCCTACATTCGAGGCTGAGGATTCAACTGATGACCTGCCTTTCTAAATCAGCGGAAAGGATAGACCACTTCATCGCTTCGAGGACCTAAGCCTCCATACCAATTGGCACAACGTACACTATAGCAAGCTCCTTCATAGGTTTGTCCTACAGTATAGGTAGGTTGCATGGTAAAAGCAATGATTTTACGGTCTCTACATATTGCATAGCATCCAGCTTCTGGAATATCTTCCCAAGTAATGACCTTGCCTTTGGCTTTCAGCACAGGAGGTCGTACTTGGGATGCTTTGTCTTCGGGATACCATCCAGGAAACACCTTATCTACTGTGTATGCTTCAGCCTCTTGATCGGTCAATTCAGGCTTATAGCTGACCTGAACAGGCTGTCCATTGGTGTTATTGAACACTGTCTTACGTTTGCTCATATCAAGCAGACTGAAATAACCGTCTGTGCTATTATATTCAGCAAACAAGGCAGGAACCGTGCCATGCATCTCACACCATCCCTCTGGCGAAGGGGTGACATTCATCGAACAATTGAGGAATACACAGCGTGGAGCATTCTTCCAAGGACGCCCTAAGTGGTATTTTCCATTCTGGTCAACATCTCCATCAATGTAGCAATCTGCAAAGACATAGCCGTATTGGCTGCCAGCAGCAGTAGCCGGGGCTGTGATGACATCTCTGCTACCTGTCTTTCCACGGGCCAATAAGCGGATGTCACAATGGTTGAAATAGACAGTACCACCTCCACAGATGAAATCCACAGTGCCACTGATGCGGCAATCTTCCAAATAGGTGGTTCCTCCATCATTTGTATAATATGTATCCTGAGTGCTGAGCAGACTCACGTTCTTCAGGATGTTTCCCTGGCAGTTCTTTTCATTGAGAGCCACAGCCCGATTGGCAAAGGCATTGGGGTCGTTCTTATAATTGGACCAGAACTCTATGTCCTGAATGTAAGTATTGTCGGCACCCTTGCAGAACAGGGTACTGGTGATGCTGATGCCTTCGTGTTGGGGGCAGTTCTCAATCTGGGTGGTTTGCCAGCTGTCGCCTATGATAGAGGTATTGGGGGCTGTGAGGGTGGTCATAGGGCTTGGAAACTCCACTCGATTGCCATTTTCAACAGTTGAGATGATATTGCCTTCACCTTTGATTCTATGATAGCTGGCACGTACAAAAATTCTATATCTGCGCTGTTTGTCTGGCCTGTTGTTGGCTGCCTGAATGGCTTGTACGAAATTTCCATTGTCAGGTACAATAAAGTCGTACATCCATTTGTTTTGAGCCTGGCAGATCAGAGTCAAGAAGCATAGGACTATGGTCAATAATATAGATTTCATTTGACTAAATACTTTTTACCGTTGATGATTAGGATTCCTTTATATGATGGTTGCACCTGAATGCCTGAAATGGTATATCTGCGATTGGTAACAGCATCATTGGTAGCAGTATGAATACCAGATTGGGGTAGGTCGTTTGAGAAATACTGATCCAAGTATTGTAACCTATGTTCAATCCAGTCAATGATATATGTATATTCTTTATCAAAGTTCAAAGTAAGAAATGCAATGTCACTATCCCCACTCCAACGCTGTTCCTCACGTGCAGCAGCTCCACTATCCTTCATCAAATCATAATAATAACGGTATGTATTTGTCAGATAGTTTAAGGAAAAATAGGTATTTCGCAGTTCAAAATAGCGGTTCATCACCTTTTGTTTATAACCGTCTGCATCAGTTTCTAATAACCTTAAACCAATATTGGTAGTATTAAGAATGGCATAATCGTAAGCAACATAATCAGGTATAGAGTCGTTTGTAAAATTCTGACCTACTGTACTGTCCATATCCCACAAAGCAAGTGTGATTTTCTTAGATTGCTGTTTGTCGTACACTGCCCAGTAGAGGTTTTTCCCACAAAGGTCATAAGCATTGAGCAAGTTGACAAACAGGTAATAATCGATATATACTGGAATATCAATATACTTATCAATCTCTTCGGCAAAATGCACGTTGTTTGAATCACTTACAAAGCAGATGGCATCGTATAAGGAACTGTAGTCAGACGGGCAAGCATCCTCTATCTTAGGATATTTCAGTTCAAACACATCCCATGTAGGTTGTGTGTTGTCGTACATGGTTTCAGGAATATCCCAGAATAAAGAATACCCCCATCCAGTTGCTTTCCAAAGTCCACCATGTATCTGGGAGGTGTTTTCATCATATTTTTTCAGTTTCAATTGTTTTCTGTCGATAGGTTCGCAGAAATTATAGATGCCTTGATATTCGTCATTCAGAAATACTTCTACGACTTCTCCTCTTGAAGCAGTGTGTACACCTGATGTGGCTGATGCATAATATGGTTTGGTAGCAAAGTCATTCCAGAGTTTAGAAGCTATCATATTGCGTAATCTGAACATATCTACTTGACCTGCATCAAGAATCCAATCGTCATCACTTCGGAGAGAGAAGAATGAATAGTCTTTTGTTACACCCTTATCATCTACGAATTGTATTTTGTAGTTCTTCTTGTGTCTGTCTTCTGCATTGGATGTTCCACCTCTCCATTTTATATTGGCTTTCATGGTTCGCTGGGATTCTCCAGGCATCTGCAAACTGACTCCTCCCAATGAATAATCATTGTTAAAGTTGCCTGTTAGTTGTAGGATAGGCAGATAGGTAAATGCCAATGTATAGTCAGTGTATTCTCCATCTGTGAATGCACGGATGGTATAGACGTTGTCTGGGTTGATGTTCTTAAAAGTAACAGCTTGCGGCAAAGGTTGTCCGTCAATCCATGCATTCTGCCATGATGAATTGGTTGTCAGGGATAAGGTTGCATGATAGTCCTGTCCCCAATAGCTTTGTGGAATGGCAACAAGAAATGAATGGGTTCGCTTGTCGTACTTGGGCTGTATACCATTGATGAGGAACTGGGCAGAAGTGCTGACACAAAACATGAATCCGATTCCTATTAGCAGCAATCGAAATCCAGAGAAAAGCTTATCTGGATGCCTGAGACAATTACTAAAAGAATTCATCATCATGTCGAACATTCTATTATTCTATCCAACTATCACGATCTAAGTTCCTGTAGCCAATGGCTTCACCTATGTGGCTGGAAAGGATTTGTTCTGACCCTTCAAGGTCAGCAATGGTACGAGCAACTTTAAGGATACGGTTGTAGGCACGGGCAGAGAGGTTTAATCGCTTCATGGCATCACGCAGACGGTCTGTGCTCTGTTCATCCAACTGAGCATATTTCTGTAGCAAGGCATTTGTCATCTGGGCATTACAGTGAATGCCTTTCTCATGCTTATATCGTTCTTCCTGAATCTTTCGGGCTTTCATCACTCGCTCTCTGATGACTGCTGAGGATTCTCCCTTTGGTGCTTTGGCAATATCCTCAAAGGGCACACTCTGTACTTCCACCTGAATGTCAATACGGTCCATCAGAGGCCCACTGATCTTATTCATGTATTTCTGAATCTGGGCAGGAGTACACATACAAGGATGTGAAGGATGATTGTGATAACCACAAGGACAGGGGTTCATCGATGCTACCAGCATAAACGAACAAGGCATTGTGATGTTATACTTTGCTCTGGAGATGGAGATGACTCTGTCTTCAAGTGGCTGACGCAGGGTCTCTAAGACAGATTTAGAGAATTCAGTGAACTCATCGAGAAACAGAACGCCATTATGGGCCAGACAGATTTCACCTGGCATGAAATTCGTACCTCCACCAACAAGTGCCACATCAGATATGGTATGGTGTGGGGAGCGGAAAGGGCGCTGGGTAATCAGTGAGGTCTGTTTATTGAGTTTTCCTGCCACGCTATGTATCTGGGTGGTTTCAAGACTCTCGGCCAATGACAAAGGAGGCAGAATAGATGGGAGACGCTTTGCCATCATGGATTTTCCACAGCCTGGGCTACCCACAAGGATGATATTATGCCCTCCGGCAGCAGCTACTTCGAAAGCACGCTTGACATTTTCCTGTCCTTTCACTTCATCAAAGTCAAAGTCAAAAGACGATTGATTGGCATAGAACTCTTCACGTGTGTTGATGATGGTAGGCTCCAACGGGGTGGTACCAGACAAGAATCCAATGACATCCTGTATATGCTTGACACCATATACTTTTAACTTATTGACAACTGCTGCTTCCCGAACATTATCCTCAGGTACAAACAATCCTTCATACCCCATCTCGCGTGCCTTTATAGCAATAGGCAACATACCCTTAATGGGTTGGATGCTTCCATCAAGACTCAATTCGCCCACAAACATATATCTTTCGATATTGTCAACCTGAATAGTTTCCAAAGATAATAAGATGCCGATGGCAATGGGTAAGTCGAAACCCGACCCTTCCTTTTTCACATCAGCAGGAGCCATATTGACGACCACCTGCTTCATGCCAATCTTGTATCCATTGGTTTCCAATGCCGACAAGACACGTTCCTGGCTTTCACGAACAGCTACATCAGGTATACCCACAATGACGAAACGAGGTTGTGGGCTGGAGCCTGCATTGACTTCTATGGTTACAGGAAGTGCTTCTAATCCTTTGAGAGTGGCTGAATATACTTTTGCAATCATTAATCTTTCCTCCAGAAGCCTTTTGTGAATATGATAAGGATTGGGAATATCTCAAGACGACCGATAAGCATCAAGATAGCACAGACAACTTTTGCTGTTGGACTAATGACAGCCCAAGAATGTGCTGGTCCGTAATATCCTAATGCTGGTCCTACATTGCTTAACGAAGAGAGTGACAAACTGAATGCTTCTGTGAAGTCCTGACGCAAGACAACAGTGAAATCGTAGATGGAGATATAGTTATCATCCACACCACATAACACAAGGATGAAAGCACCAAGGAACAATGACCCCACAAACAATGTAACAAATGCCAGCAGCGTTTTCTGAATGGATGTAGGAATCACTTCACCTGCAAGTTTTACAGGTGCAACGACTCTTGGATGCAAAATACGTTTGAATTCATTATGCAGTCCTTCCCAGAGAATCACCCACCTGATACACTTGAAACCTCCAGAGGTAGAGCCAGAACAAGCACCTGCAAACATCAGGAACATCAATACAGGCATCAGTACTTGTGGCCAAAGTGTATAATCGCATGATGCAAAACCTGTTGTGGTTTGAATAGATACAGTAGTGAAGATGGCTTGGCGGAATGAGAGCTCAAGATCACCTTGGTTATTATGAATCATGAGTGATATGGTACACACCGCTGTGGTGATGCCAACAATGGCTAAATACATCCTCAACTCAGGATTCTGGAAGAACTTACGGATTCGGCCTTTCAATACTGTATAATATAATAAGGTGTAGTTCACACCTGAAAGGAACATGAAGACCGTGGTCACATATTCAATGGACTTTGAGTTCCATTGGTCATGGAAGAAAGCAGAGTGGGGTGAGAATCCACCTGTTCCTGTTGTTGTCATTGCGATGTTGACAGCATCAAAGAAATTCATGCCACAGATAAACAAGGAAGCAATGCAGAGGACGGTCAGCAACAAGTAGACTGAGCCAATCCATTTCACAGCCACACTGATACGTGGATGAATCTTCTCGTGAAGAGGTCCTGTAGTTTCTGCAGCAAACAGCTTCACTTCTCCTACGCCAAATGCTGGCAAAATGGCAAGCGTGAAGAAGATGATGCCGATACCACCTATCCACTGGGTTACGCTACGCCAGAACAGAATACCTTTAGGTAGTACATCTATGTTATCGAGAATGGTTGCTCCTGTAGAGGTGAACCCCGACATGGTCTCAAAGAAAGCACTGGCAACATCAGGTACACTATGGGTCAAGATGAAAGGTATCATTCCGATGAGGGAGAACACAAGCCAAACCAAGGAGACAATTAAATATCCATCCCGTCTTCCCATGTTCTTGCCTGCATTCCATCCGAAACCTCTTCCTGCAATACCCAATACCAATGTTATCACCAAGGTCCATACGTATGGCATGACATCCTCCTTATAAATCAAGGCGACGCCCATTGTAATCAGCAACAGACCTGCTTCGATAAAGAGAAGCATGCCAAGTACCTTGAATATTTGCCGCCAGTTTATCATGGATGATTTCAATTATTTAACTCTTTATGAAAAGAATTTCTCGATTTTCTTCAGGGTCTGACTGCCACAGAACACCACAACTCTATCGCCTGCCTGTAACTGTGTCTTGCCTGATACCAGTTCACCTCTGCCATTACGAATCATACCACCGATATTCACATCATTAGGAATGCCCATATTCATAATCGGTTTCTTCGTGGCTTTCGAACCTTCCTTAACAATGAATTCTGCCACATCGGCATCAGCAACAGTCAGCATCTTCACATTGTTGACATCTGATTTCAGCAACATCTGGTAGATATGGCTGGCTGCTACCATCTTCTTGTTGATGACAGTTCCCACATCAAGTGCCTCAACCATATCAATGAAAGCAAGATTCTCTACTTGAGCGTATGTGTTGCAAATGCCGTTTCTGCGAGCAGCCATACATGCCAGGATGTTTTTCTCATCATTATTGGTGAGAGCAGCAAAGGCTTCAATGTGGTTATAACCTTCATCTTGAAGTAAGTCGAGATCATATCCATTACCATTGAGAATCATGGTACGATGCTTGGTGATACGTCCTAACTCCTCACATCGGGCAATATCTTTCTCGATGATTTTGACGGAGTAGTTGTCAGATATTTCTCCATCTGTTCTTACAGCCAATTTTCCTCCTCCGATAATCATCACATGTTTCACCTGTGGATAGTTGTCTTTGCCTGTCAGGTGTCGTATGTTGTTGATTTGGTCTCGGGTTGTCATAAAGAACACAAGGTCACGTGATAGGATTCTCTCATCACCACTTGGGATGATGGTATCATTCCTTCGTTTGATAGCCACAACATGGAACCGATGCCCATCCATGCCGATTTCCTTTAGTGTTTTGCCTATCAGCAGGTTCTTGGCATTGGTTTTCTGTTGTTTGTCGAGGGGATTGATGGCGTGCATCTTCACACTGAGTAGCACTAAGTCTCCATCAAATTCCCATAACTGACGAACCCAACTATAGCCAATCGAGGCTGCAAGCTCCTTTCCTGCCAGATATTCAGGATAGATGAGCGAGCTGATACCTGCATTCTCAAACAGTTTCTTGTTTTCTTCCGACAAGTATTCATAGTTATCAATACGAGCAACTGTTCGTTGGGCACCTAATTGTTTGGCCAGCATACAGCACAACAGGTTTTCGCTTTCATTCGGAGTGACAGCAATATACAAGTTGGCATTCTCGATACCTGCCTGTTTCATTCCCTTGATAGAGGTAGGTGGGCAGACGAGGGTCATGATGTCAAGATCGTTATTGAGCTTGGCAAGCCGTTCTTCTTGTTCGTCTATCAAAACGATGTCAAGGTTTTCTTTTGAGAGCATCTGTGCCAGGTGGGTACCTACAGCACCTGCTCCTGCGATCACTATCTTCATTGCTCTATTGCTTTAGAGATTGCTTCTGCGTCTATATGAATGAGTTTTCTGAGTTCCTTCACTGAACCATGTTCAATAAACTTATCAGGTATACCCATTCTGTGTACTTTGGTGGTGTAGCCGTGGTCGTTAATATATTCCAGCACTTCACTTCCAAATCCACCATTCAGGATGCCATCCTCTACAGTGATGATGCGGTCAAACTTCTCACAAACCTCTTTGAGCAGGTCTGTGTCGATAGGTTTGAGGAATCGCATATCATAGTGTGCCACACTCAGTTTCTTCCCTGCGTTGGCTGCATTCATTTCTGCCATGATGATGGCTTTGCTGGCTTCTACACCGATAGGGCCTATAGTGAGGATAGCCAAGTCGGTACCGTCTTTCAGCTTTCTGCCTTTACCAATGGGCAGTTCTTCAAATGGACATTTCCAGTCAATCTGTGTTCCCTTGCCGCGAGGATATCGAATGACAAAAGGACCTTTATTGGGTAATTGGGCAGTGTACATCAGTTTCCTCAGTTCGTGCTCATCGTAGGGTGAGGCAATGGTGAGGTTTGGAATCGGACGAAGGAAAGCCATATCGTAAGCTCCATGATGGGTAGGTCCGTCTTCACCCACTATACCTGCACGATCCAGACAGAGCACCATGTTCAGATTCATGATAGCGACATCATGAATGATGTTGTCATAGGCACGTTGCATAAACGATGAGTAGATATTGCAGAATGGCATCAGACCGTCTTTGGCCATACCTCCTGAGAAGGTGACAGCATGTCCCTCAGCAATACCCACATCAAATGTGCGCTGAGGCATAGCTTTCATCATGATGTTCATAGAACACCCAGTTGGCATCGCTGGTGTCACACCTACAATCTTATCGTTTTGTTGTGCCAATTCCAACAGGGTGTTACCAAACACATCCTGGAATTTTGGTGGTTGAGGCACATTTGAATCTGGTTCGATGCGCTCTCCTGACTCATAATCAAACTTGCCTGGAGCATGCCAAACAGTTGCATTCTCTTCAGCAGGCGCATAGCCTTTGCCTTTGATGGTGTGTAAATGAAGCAGTTTCGGACCTTTCATGTCTTTGATGGCACGCAGAATCCTTACCAACTCAATCACCTTATGTCCATCAGCTGGGCCGAAATAACGAATGTCCAAACCCTCAAAGATATTCTGCTGATTGGTCAGCAGCGACTTCATACTGTTGTTGAATCGAATCAGCCCTTTCTTGCGCTTGTCATTCAAGATACCCCATTCATAGAGTTTCAAAGAGGCTTTGTAGCGCAGTGAGTTGTAGGTTCCATTGGTGGTGAGGTCGAGCAGATACTCACGCAGGCCACCCACACTCTTGTCAATCGACATATTGTTGTCGTTCAGGATGATGAGCATGTCATTCGGTGTGCTCGATGCATTGTTCAGTCCCTCAAATGCCAATCCACCACTCATGGCGCCATCACCAATGACGGCAATCACCTTGCGGTCTATCCCCTGTTGCTTGGCAGCTACAGCCATACCCAATGCGGCAGAGATAGAGTTAGAGGCATGTCCACAACAGAAAGTGTCGTATTCGCTTTCTGATGGGAATGGGAAAGGTTTCAGTCCGTGAAACTTACGATTTGTACGGAACTTCTCTTTTCGTCCTGTCAGTATCTTGTGAGCATATGCCTGATGGCCAACATCCCACACAATACGGTCGTTGGGTGTATTGAACACATAGTGCAAAGCTACAGTGATTTCAATAACACCCAGACTGGATGCAAGGTGGCCTGGATTGATAGCTAATTCCTCAATTATATCTGTACGTAATTCTTGACATAGCTGCGGAAGCTGAGACAGTGATAGCTTTCTCAGGTCTTCTGGATATTCTATTTGTGATAGAAGCGTGAATTCGTTCTTCTCTTCTGACATCATATTGTTTTAAGCCCCTCCGAAGTTTCCAACGTATGGGCACATTGTTCTTAACTTGCAAAAATAATGCTTTTTCTTGAGTGCACAAGCCACAAAACCCACTTTTTCGTCTTTTTTATGAATAAATATGACAAATTCCATGCAATTTGTGATGCTAGATTGCACATATTAAACAGAAGTGACCCCAAGAAGTCATTCTTCTAAGGGCCACTTTCCTGTATGAACTTTGGTCAGTTCAACTTATGCTTATTCTACTGGGCTTGTCATACCAACGACGATGCGGTTGCCACTATTAATGATAGTTTTTGCTACCTCCTGTACATCTTTGATAGTGATGCTGTTGACTGCGTCAACATAGCCGTCCACGTAGTTCTTCTTTTCACGAACCAAGTTCTGAATAGCTCCCATCCAATAGCCGTTGGTCTTGAGGTTTTCGTCATGACTGCGGAGCATGTATTCCTTTATCTTCTTCATGTCCTCTTCCTTTGGACCATTTGCTGCCATATCGGCAAGGCCTTTGTCGATGATTTCCATCATGCGGACACGCTTCTCTGGAGCTGTTGGGAGCTGAATGATGAGCTGGGCACGTTTCTCTGGATAATCTGTGATGCCTGAATTGACACCTACTCCGTAAGCACCACCTTCGTCTTCACGGACAGTTTCTGTGAAGAGCATCTGCAGAGCCTGTTCTAGCATGTCGACTGCCAGGATATTATGCAGATTCTCCTGCATTGGAGCGTGGTAGAGTTCGATTACAATAGCATTTGGTGTTTCCTGCTCTTTGGTGAAGATGTTTTCCTTCTTACCAGTTGCCATCTTCAGGTCGACGGTCTTGTAAGTCTCTTTTGATTTGAGTGTAGGCAGGCTACCCAGATACTTCTCGAACAGAGGCTTTGCCTTTTCGATGTCAATATCGCCGATGAAGTAGAACTGGAAGTCATTGGCATCAGCAAAGCGCTCTTTGTAAAGCTGAATCATGTGGTCATAATTGAGCTTGTCGATGTCAGCTGGCTTCGTGCGGCGTACCATATAGTGATTATTATAGATAACATACTGTACGGTATCTGAGAGAGCTGTCTGCGGATTGAGTTCTGCATTCTCAAGAGCAGCCTTTGAGCGAGCCATTGTGGATTTGAACACTTCTTCGTCCTTGCGGGGAGAGGTGAAGGCAAGGTAAGTCAGTTTGAGCATCGTTTCAAAGTCTTTAGTCACACAGCTACCACTCATTCCTTCTGAGCGGGTGCCGATTGAAGGACCTACGCTGGCTTTGATGCCTGCGAGTTTCTTGCTCATATCGATTGCAGAGAAGTTGCCCCAACCGCCCATGCTGATGCTTGATGCGTTGCTGATGTCAAGATAGTCTTTTTCACCATACAGGGATGTTCCTCCCCAGCTCTGAGCCGACATTGAGATGTTGTTTGGTGTGAAGTCGGTCTTGCGTACGAAGATTTCGATACCGTTTGCGAGTGTCAGTTTGGTGAAGTCGAATGCAGCTTTTTCTGTCTTCTTGATTTTGCTGCCTTTCAGCTTGCTCTCGTCAAGGATTGGTTCGTCTGATACTTCTTCCTTGTAGGCTTCGATTTCTTCTGCTTCGACAGCCTTGAGGATGGCCAGCACTTCGTCTTTAGTAGGCAGGGTAAGTCCTTCTTTTTCTGGGAACATACCGAAGATGACAGGAGCTGCCCCTTTGCGGTCGTTAACCAGCTGTTCAAGTGTCTGGTTGATAGCTTCAACGCTCACTTGATCAGCAATCTGAATGAGGTTGGTGTGTTCCCAATCGATTCCTGGAGCAGCCTCATTGTCGAGGAAGTGACGTATGTATTCGTTTACATAAGAGTTATTGCTGATTTTGTCACGACGCTCGTACATATTTTCAATACTTGCCTTGTACTCTTCACGATAGCGCTCATACTCGCTGATGGTGAAACCGAATCGTTCTGCTCTAAGCATTTCACGATACATTGCTTCGATGGCGCGTTTGTGCTGATTGTCAGCAAATGTGATAGAGAAACCTGCACAAGCCATTGCGTTGGTTACCAGATAGTCATCGTTGAACGAAATACCGCCACCAAGGAATGGAGGGTTCTCCTTTTGCAGCAACTCTGCAATACGAGTGCGAAGCATACCTCCCATAGCACCTATGAGATAGTTTTGAGCATAGTTCAAAGCTGTATTTTTCATCTCACGAGGGAAAGCTTCGTGTTTCCACAAGATGTTCATCTGTGAACGCTGCTGTTCCTTGTCGCTGTGAACAGAGAAAATAGGTTCCTTGTTTTCTGCTACTGTGAAATACTCACGCTTTGCTGCGTCGGCTGGAGCTGGCTTGATGTCAGAGAAGATGCTCTTTATCTTTGCTTCGATAGCAGCGACATCCACATCACCAACCACTACGATAGCCTGGAGATCAGGGCGATACCATTTTCTGTAGTACTTACGGATGGTCTCATAAGGGAAGTTCTTTACGATTTCCATCGTACCGATTGGCATACGATGAGCATATTTGCTACCTTCGAACAATACAGGTAGCGCCTTTTCGAGAATACGCTGCTGAGCGCTGCTACGCATACGCCACTCTTCTTCAATCACACCACGCTCCTTGTCGATTTCCTTGCCTTCGAGCAGCAGGTCGTGACTCCAATCGTGCAGAATCATCAGACAGGAGTCGATCGACTGAGGATTAGAGATAACAGGCACATTGTCGATGTTATAGACTGTTTCATCGAAGCTGGTGTAAGCATTCAGGTTCTCACCAAACTTCACACCAATGGTCTCCAAATAAGTCTTCAGGGCATTACCTGGGAAGTGTGTGGTACCATTGAAACACATGTGCTCCAGGAAGTGAGCCAAACCACGTTGGTCGTCCTCCTCCTGCATCGAACCCACCTTCTGGGCAATGTAGAAGTTGGCACGTTGCTCTGGCCACTCATTATGGCGAATGTAATAAGTCAACCCATTATCCAATTTACCCATCTTCACTGCAGGGTCGAGCGGCAGTTCGGGGACTTGCAATTGCTGTGCATTTGCACCTGTCAGCATGGCTACTGCCAATACTAACAACATCATGATTCTTTTCATCTGTTTATTTATCATTAAAATTAATTCTGTTATATGACGCATTCTTCGTGAGAAAACTACAAATATTTGTAAGAAACTGACGAAAATAGTACGCTTTTCATATTCAGCCTGCAAAATTACACAAAAAAAACGAATTCCATACATTTACCAATGGTTTTTCGTGCTCCTTTTCTTATATTTCACGCAAAATTGCATGAACTATGCAAAAAAATTCGTAACTTTGCGGTAAAGAAACAACAGATAAGCAAATGAACAAGAAACACATCATCATAACCTTATTCACTCTTGCCACCCTCACTTTTTCGTCATGTGGCAGCAGCGAACCAGAGTGGGAAGACCCTGAGGCGCACGAAAAGACAGAGCAGTTGCAGAAGCAATACGTGCCATTCATCGTCGGCACCTGGCATTATGAAGGCATACAAGAAAAGCAGCGCGTGTTCGAACAGCTGACGTTCAAAGAGGGTGAGATTGTTACTTACCTGCCCTATAGCATCATTGCCCTTTTTGATAAAGCCGATGCTACCACCCTGCGTTTTGCCAGTTGGTGGCAGGACAGCAATGGCTGGACTAATTATCAGCGAGGCGAGGGCACCCCAAGTTTTTAAACCCACATCAGCCATTAGGCAGTTACGCGCAAAATGCTTTCTACTGATTTGGGTTAACTTCTTTTTATTCTTAACTCTAAACTTTTAAATATAGGTGTTCAAAACTTGAATCGATTCATTCGGTCGATTGAATCGATTCAATGGATGAGTTGAATCGATTCAAATTTCTGACAGTATTAATAGCCCGCTTTTTTGTATCTGTCTAGTGAAATCAGGAAGAGTTAGTGTGAGAGGCTGAAGAAGATCCCATTATGGGACTATAACGTTCCCTTATTGGGACGCAAACAGTCCCTTACTGGGAACCAAGAGCTAAGGCTTAGAGCTAATAAAAAGCACAGAGAAGGATTATTTGTCCTCCCCTGTGCGATTAATGATTCATTATAAATGCTGGCAGATAAAATGAAGTACTTCTTTCAAAGAGTCGACGCTCTTCCATTTTATCTTGCTCTGCTTAACAAAAGTTTTCCAAGCATCCTTATCCTCTTCCTTCAGCAGTTTTTCCACGTCCTTGTTATTTGCCTCTATTTGCTGATTGTTGATAATGAAAAAATACTGCTGTTTCAATGAGATTGAACGCCCGTCTTCACGTTCTTGTAACAAACGTCCAAACTCTGGTGAGTCTAAGCCTCCTAAATCAAGTGAAGAGAGATCGCGCGAAGCAGATGAGTTTAAACTTGAGCCGTATGCTCCTGTACCAGTAAAGAGCGCATCAAAGTCAGCCTTCGTTACTTCTACTACAAGATTATTTTGCTCTACATCTAATATTTTCACCAACTGCTGATCGTTGTAAATATAGGCATCCCCGCCTATTTCTACTCGGATAATTCCATTGTCATCCGCCTCCAGAATTTTCTGGTCGGAAGACACATAGTGCAGCTTATTACCCCATAAATGAATATTCAGCTGTGCTTGTGACTTTTTGTTACTATCAAAATAGATTGTTCCATCAGTGAAGTTCTCATAGATATATGGCCATTTGGTATTTGGCTTATATTTTTGATATCTTTGGGCACTTAACGCCATTGTAGTGCCAAACACTAACAGAAATAGAAGAATCCTTTTCAATTCGTGCAAAATGCTACATTCGGCATAGTTCAAGCGAGCTTGACAACGTTCGGCCTGAGCTCGCGTCGAAGGCTGCACTCTCTTAATCGCATTTTTCATATTCATCTTTTATTTAATAATAACTTTTTTGATTTGTGTTGTACCATCACTATTTGTTTGGCGTACAATGTTTACCCCTTTGTGTAGAGATTGCAATCGCACTCCGTCAATCGTATAGTATTCAACTTTTTTACAGTCGGATAAGATATTGTTGACACCACTTGATGCTCCCACTTTAATCGTAAACGAACGGGTTATCTCATAACCATTCTCGTTGTTTTTGGCTGTTATTTCTATGGTACGGTCACCTGCCTCTGGATCCATTACCTCTGTAGTTATTAGCATGCCATCTTCAATCTTGAATGGAGCTGTTCTATATTTATGCGTACGTGGACTATATTCACCACGGATGGTAAATGTATAAGTAGGATCCGTCGCTTCACTTTCTACGATAATTGTTGCAACAATCGTACCAATAGGTGCATCGAGAGATACACTTGTATTTGAAAGGATGATATTGCTTGGATGTTCTGATGGTGGGCGAATGCCAATTACTACTCCCTGTCCGCTGGTATAGTCCATATCCATAGTCGCATCGTGCAAACCGTCGAGCGAGAAATAACCATTATTAGTTCCACCCCATCCCCAGTTTACATTAAACCACTGTCCATCGTAACCATCAAGATTGAAGCAGTGTCCATATCCCTTCTTTGGATCATGACCACTATAGGCTACTGCACGACCGTTTTGAATCTCATTCAGGATTAACTCATGCCACTCATCATTAGAAAAACTGCTACGGTTGTAATATGCTACAGAATTAGGGTAGTTAAATATCGTCTTTAAAGCAGCAGGTATATATGATGTCTGAGTACCAGAGCCATTGTAGCCGTAATCCATTCTTACTGAGACACCGCAATGCCATAACAGACGAGCTGCGCCATCTTTGGAATTTGCTCCGCTCAAGATGTCTGCCCAGTTGTAGACTGGCTCCTTATCGTAATTGATATATATCCAGCCAAACTCTTCATGTTCATAGCCATACTCGCCATTAGGACGTGGAGGCCATTGAGCTACACTCATAGCCTGAGCCATACCAACGGCTACACAACCAACAACTGCTTGACCTTTCGATGTCTTAGGACAATATTTCATATAGCTACCTGTTTGATTCCAGTTCACCTGAATCAGCGGTGCTATTTTTCCCGCTCTCTTCGGGGCACGAAGAGTACGAGCGCTTTCAGATTTCCACTCAGCATGTTGTACGGTATACTTTTTGGCATTGTCGATAATCTGTTCACAGTAAATATCCATCTGGGCCTGTAGATTTAAAGGCATATCCTCCGTTTGGAACTTACCAATGGTGTTATAGCCCAAAAGAGGAGCTGAGGTGTCGTCAGCACTGATAAGTGCCCAACCCTCAGGAGCAAACTGCACCACATAATAGGTTGTCTTGCCCTTATAATTCATTGGTGTCACGCTCTGCACTTTGGCGGCAAAATTGTCGACGCGCTCTGCAATTAATTGTTTTGCCATAGCAGCAGCAGTCTGAGAGGTCACCCCCTTAGCTTCTGCACCTATAGTCAAGGTTATAGTCAAGGCTAAAAATAAAACAATCTTTTTTATCATCACTACTAATATATCTATCTTATGTTTTTAGACAAACAATCCTCTTTCTCCCCATCATTCCTTTAAAGGAATCTGAGGAAAAAGAGGATCTGGAATTAAAGAATTTTACTTCGTAAAGAGTTTGAAATTCTTATTTGCAATCTTGTTCTTCTTAGCTTTTGGCGCTCTCTTTGCAGCCTTATCGCCACCAGTTACCTTAACGAATGTAGTAACAGATGATGATGGAACCTCATACCACCACAACTGTGAATAGTCGGGAGAAGCACCTGCCAACAAGAAGTCTGTTGATGTCAGTGTTCCATCAGGGTTGATGTCAAATGGACTTACACTTGCACCGCTCTTGCTGTAAGTCAGCACACCGTAATCACCTTCATCTGGATCATTCAAAATACCCAGTGGCTGATAACGATAGATATAGAACTTACATGCATCGAGATCATAGGAACCATAAATCTCAGAACCTTCGATATAGAGATCCTTGATCAAAACATCTCCATCTTCTGCATCTTCACCAGTGTATTCCTCAACGGTGAATGTTCCAAGATCATACTGATCTTCACCAGCAGTTATGATATAGTTGAATGTACCAAGTACCATGTCTTTGGTTGGAATGAAGCCTACATACTTCCAAACAACTTTTTCAGAAGAATATGCATCATTTTCGTTTCCGTAGACATCATAAAGGATACCTTCTTTTACTGCAACAGAAATAACATCTCCAACTGTTGGCTCAACAGGAAGCACGAATGAAATAGCATTCTTAGATGCCTTCCACTGGTCTGCACTTAATTTGTAAGTAGCAGTGCGATTACTGTTGGTATAAGTTACAGCCAAGTCACCTGTCTTAACAGCTTCTTCGATTGTGAAAATGTCAAATGGCATTGTGATAGTACCAGTGAAAGCATTCCAATCTCCAATAGAAGCACCAGCTGCTGGTGATACGTATGCATCTGTAATTGCCCAGTTGACATTATTGATATGCATAGCCACACCAGTGAACTTATCGGTAGCTTCGTTATAGGTGCTGGCGAATGCTGCACACTTGTTCCCAACTGCGTCAACGAAAGCACCTTCTTCCCATGAAATCAGCACGTATGCACCTGCTGGTACATTAGGAGTGGTGAAGACTGCATTCTTTCCGCTAATATCAACATTAATGTCATCTTCTGTAAGAGCTACAGGATTGTCCCAGTCGAACTCTTTGTAGTAAACGCCTGAAACCTTACCTGCTCCACGTGCAATAGCCTGATTGAATGCAACTGTTGCTGCATTGTCAGCTGCTGCAGAAGCTACGTAAGTTGGCTTACCAGAATCAGTGGTCTTGATGCTTGCAACAGCAATCTTACCAATAATACCTTTGTCACTGCTTGCAACAGCATACACCTGATAAGTTGTGTTAGGAGCCATTCCGGTTACAGGAATAGTCAAAGTTGGATTCTTTGCTGTATTGAATACACTATTACCATATCCGCCTTTCAACAGCGTAGCTGCATCTAATTCCTCTGCCTCGTCGTTGGCATCCAGTATGTAAGCATAGTAGGTCGTACCTTCGCCTGGAACAATGGAAATTACAAATGCAGAGTCTGTTGGAGCTGCAGCTGCTACGCTAACCTCAATAGAAGGTCCTGCGCCATAGTTCTCCGTAACAGGGTCGTCCCATGTTGTACAGCCTGTCAGTGCAACGGCTGCCATTATCAAACTATAAAATATTTTCTTCATAATTGTAATTTTTTACTTAAATTATTTCTTTTTGAGAACAACGTCGTTCTGTAACAGATCCCACCATCCAGCACCGCTGCCGTCGGACTTGTTGAACGCATATCCACCAAACCAATAATCTGGGAATGAGATTGTTCCGTCTGCCTCAATCTTTCCTACCAAAGGAGCGCCATCTTCCAGGCTGGTTCTTGCAGAACCGTCCCATCCGTATGCTTCCAAAAGGATGTCATAAGTAGAGTGAGGATGAACTTGCTGTTCCATAGGAATGGTAACTTCTGTCTTATCTTCGTTAACTGTACCGTAAATAGCAGTAGTGGTTCCGTCAACAAGGCCGGTAATCCATACCATGTTCAGGTTACTTGCATCCTTCTCAATTCTTGCAGTCCACTCTATTTCACCATCGAAATAAGAAGTACCCTTAGCTGTAAATTCACCTAAGATGAATGCCAATGGATGCTCATCGTCTTCAATGGTTACAGTACAAGTCTTGTTTGCACCCAAGTTGACACCTTGTGGTTGAACAAGGGAAATGGTAAACTTAACGTCACCACCAAATACGTCGTTATCTTTAATCTTAAACTTGATGTATTGAGTTGGCTGAGCTTTCGTGAAGGTCAGTGACTTTGACTCATTTACTAAGGTATAATGTGTACCTTCTACTGCTCCAGCAACAGAGTCTGGAGTGAGTGTGAATTCCACAGTCTTCTCAATACCCGACAAAGATGTAAGCATCACAGGAACTACCAACGAGTCACCTGTTTCTGAGATGAAAGCAGAAGAACTTGTCATAGCGACAAAAGCGTCTGCATCATCAAATGTAGGGTAGTCATTGCTACATGAGGCGAATGTCATCAAAGCAGCAGCTAACATACCATAAACGATTTTATATATCTTCATAATCTTTTATTTCTTTATTCGTTATTAATGAACTCATATTAGAAGCCAGGGTTCTGCTCAATGTTTGGATTGGCATCCCTCTCACGCTTTGGAATAGGCATAGCCCATTTATAGTCGCCAGCCTTGATGTCTTTGTTGACTGAACCGTCGAAGTCTGTACGAACAAGATCCTTGTTGCAACGAGCATAGTCGTAAACAATGTGTCCTTCGAACATCAACTCCTTGCGACGCTCAACAAATACATCGAACTGAGCAGGAACGGTAGCACCACGCTTATTAGCAATCGTCTGCAAGTCACCCAAGGCTGTAGCACCAGAAATGGTTGCACCATTGAAAATGGCTTCAGCACGATTGAGATACATTTCTGCCAAGCGAAGGATTGGAATATTCACAGCACGAGGCACACCACCTTCTTTACCATAATACTTGGTAACCATGTTATCAGTATTCACTAATGTAAAGAACTGAGCGCGGACGTCAGTAGCTTCATAAAGGTCTACCAAATCCTGAGTAGCACAGATGTCTTGAGAACCCTCATTACCTACACCTGTCAGATATGGCAAGTGTTCCCAACCTGAGCCGTCCCAATATTCATTCTTAGACGAACCGAATACTTCAAAGATTACTTCACCATTAGCTGGGGTTACAGATGCACGCCACATTGCTAGATAATCATCGGCATCCAACAGCTTATATTTGCCACTGTTGATGACCTTAGTTGCATAGTCTGCGCACTTCTGCCATTCACCCATATAGAGGTAAACGCGAGAAAGCAATGCCTGAATAGCTGACTTTGATACCATTGCAGCAGGATCGCTAACACCTGCACGAGTGAAGTTGTCTGAAATCAGACCTTCTGCATCTGTCAAATCTTTAACAATTTGAGTATACACCTCTTCGACCGTGTTTCGCTTTGGGTGACCGTTTTCAGTAACCAAAATAACCGGCACACCTAAACTCTTTGGTTGTGAGGTATAAGGCTGAGCGTAAGTAATCACAAGGTCAAAGTGACAGAGGGCACGCATGAAGAGTGCTTCTGCTTTCAGGTTGTTCAAATCCTGGGTTGTGACACTACTTGTTTCCTTTCCGTCTACGTTGTTGATAATATTGTTAGCCCAAGAAATTGTATAGTAAGCGTATGCCCAAAGAGAAGAAGTGTTATTCTCTGTATAATTCCATTGGGCATCTTGAAGATAACGTCCAGAACCTTCCAAAGTCTTAGGGTTCTTGGCATTACCTGCACGTAGTTCTGACTGAACGATAAACTGTGCACCATACCAATTATAGCTTTGCATCATGGTATAGAGTGCTGAGCCTGCATTGTTCAGACCTTCATATTTTGAAAGGGTGAGTTCATTACTCTGCCTCAACTCAGGCCCTTCATCAAGAAAATCTTTACATGACGTGAAGGAGCCGACAACCGAGAGAAGCGCTATTCCCATTAATAATTTCTTCATATTGCTTGTCATTTTTTGTTTTGTCATCATTTTATAAACTCTTAGAATGCAACCTCTAAACCAAGTGCCCATGTTTTGGCAACTGGGTAGATACCTGCACCCAGACCATTGACACCGCGTTCAGGATCCCAGAAGTTCACCTTGTGGAACGTGTAAACATTCTGTCCGCTGACGTAGACTCTTGCAGAAGCAAGACCAACTTTATTGATGATTGGACGTGGCAACTGGTATGACAATGTGATATCCTTGATACGGAAGAATCCACCGTTTTCCAGCCAACGCGTACTTGAACCATTAGAGTCGGTTGCATTACCTGCTACTGGCTTTGGATTAACGCCGGTATCACCAGGTTTCTTCCAGTAGTTCAGTGCGGTAACATCTTGATTCATGTTCATCTGTTCACCGTCACTAATCAGGTATGCATGTTCATTTACAATATATACCTTGTTACCACCCTTGAAGTCACATACAACGCTCAATGAAAGGTCTTTCCAACTTACAGTTGTGTTGACACCACCAGTATACTTAGGTTCTGGACTACCACACTTCACGTAGCGAGCCTTATTGTTGTCGTTCGACAGTGAACCGTCTTCTGTGCGCCACAATGCCTCACCATTGACTGGGTTCACGCCATAATAGTCTTTCAGATAGAAGGTATAAAGAGACTCTCCGACGATATAGCGAACAGAGCCTGTTCCCATCATCTCATCACCGGCAAGCTCAAGAATCTTTGACTTGTTGTGTGCGATGTTGAAACCTAAATCCCATTTCCAATCCTTGGTATTGATAATCTGTGCATCAAACTGGAATTCAATACCTGTGTTGCGCATAGAACCAACGTTAGTAAGAGCGGTGTTGAAACCAGAAGTAGATGACTGAGCTTTATCAAGCAACATGTCAGTAGTCTTACGGCTGTAAACATCAATGCTTCCAGAGAAGCGCTTCAAGAAGCGGAAATCAATACCGATGTTCCATGACTTGTTCTTCTCCCATGACAGGTCCTCATTGGCAGGAGTTGAAGGACGCATACCTGTCAGACCGTTATAGATTGTGGTGGTATATGTACCGTATGCCTGATATACTTCAATGTTATTATTACCGTTCACACCATAGCTAGCACGCAGTTTCAATACATTCAGCCATTCAATGTCTTTCATGAACTGCTCATTATGAGCATTCCAAGAGAGACCTAATGACCAGAATGTACCCCAACGGTTGTTTGCACCGAACAGAGAGCTACCATCACGACGAAGACTTGCCTGTAAATAATAACGTGAATCGTAGTTGTAGTCGAGAATACCGAACCAAGACATCAGCGATTCCTTTGAACGACCATAGTCTGCAGCAAACCAATCGTCTGCATCAAAGTTACCTGAAGTTAAATAAGGGATATCTGGATTGATGTTACCGATTCTTTGATAGTTATCGATGTAATAGTAAGCGGTTGCTTCCTGACCTGCCAACAGACGTACAGAATGCTTGTCAGCAAATACATCCTGATAAGTAGCAGTATTTGAAGTTGTCAGCGTACGATAGGTTGTCTGACCCTGCTGCAGGCGAGGATAACCTGTTGCATTGTCGTGTGCCTCCAATGACCAGTAGCGACGGCTTTCTCCGAAAGTAAGGTCTGCACCGTTCGTGGTCTTGAATGTCAACTGTTTGATAGGACTATACTCTAAGTAGAAGTTACCCTTAAGGTCATACTTCTCGTCCCATTCATCATCATAAATAGCTGTTGCTCTTGGGTTCTGGTTTGAATTCTCAGAGATGGCAACATAGTGAGTACCATCTTCATTATATGCCTTTGACCAAGGAAGAATCGTCAGACCTGCCCATGCTGGGTTTGTATAATAAAGACTCTGTGTAGGCACATCGTTGCCTTTACGATAACCGCCATTGATACGGACACCTGTCTTCAAGTGGTCATTGATTTCGTGGTCAACATTGATACGAGCAGTTAAACGCTGGAAATCAAAGCCGTAGTAGATACCCTCAGTCTTGTTGTATGAAACAGAGTTGTAGTACTTTGTCTTAGATGAACCTCCCGACATCGTCACCTCATATTCCTGAGACTTAGCTACACGAGTAAAGTGATCCATCCAGTTCATCTGAGGACGAGTCAGCAACTCGTATGGACGATAATAGCTTGCACCTGCTGTTGGGTCATCAGGGTTCTTTCCTGCATTGATAACAGCTTGACGCTGATACTCTAACAGTTGCTGGCCGTTCATCACTTTATAATCGTTGTCATTAGCCAAGTAAGAGAGGCCAAAACGAGCACGAGCCGTAAACTGGTTCTTTCCCTCGCGACCACTCTTAGTAGTGATCAGGATGACACCATTAGCAGCACGAGAACCATATACTGAAGCAGCAGCAGCGTCCTTCAATACGGTGATACTCTCAATATCATTTGGATTCAAAGTAGCCAATGGGTTACCAGAACCATCATTACCTAAATAAGAGTCATCGCCAGTAGACACAGGCAGACCATCGATTACATACAAAGGATTGTTACCTGCATTGATTGAACTGGTACCACGAATTCGGATACTTGAAGCAGAACCTGGCTGACTAGTGTTCTGGGTAATCATCACACCTGCCATCTTTCCTGCCAGCATCTTATCGACTGAGAGGGCTGGAATATCTGCAATTTCGTCACCACTGACTGTTACGATAGAACCAGTCTTTGCTTCACGACGCTGGGTACCATAAGCTACAACGATAACTTCATCGAGACTACGAGCAGCAGGAGCCATACCAACGCGGACAACGTCACGCACAGGACTCATTGCATCCTCATAGCCCATGTAAGTGAATTCTACTGTCTTGGCATCAGATGGCGCAGTAATTGTAAACTTACCGTTGATATCAGTAATACCAAGAGCTTGACCGTTCACTAAGACGTGAACTCCTACCAGAGGTTCGCCCGTGCCTATGTCGGTAACAACACCTGACACGGTTCTTTGGGCGAAAGCCATACTTGCTGAAACAAACAGACAAGTAAGGAAGATCCATAATCTTTTACTCATTCTTTTTTTGTTTTGGGTTAATACTATTTTGTTTATTTGTTAAAAAATTTCATTCTTCTACACCTTATTTATTTTTTATATTTAATAGTGCGATGCGCTTTAGCAAGTTCTGCAATGCGCCTTTGGGGCGCAAAGGTAGGAAATATTTTTAAAAAAACACAAAAAATACTTAACAAAATGCGTTTTTCTTAGTTCCAGACGCAGAAAAATGCCAATTTGTATTCAAAATGTAAGTAAATAAAGGCTAAAAGTTGCAAACTGCCATTTA
The DNA here is from genome assembly GCA_017529865.1 of Bacteroidaceae bacterium. Classification (GTDB taxonomy): domain Bacteria; phylum Bacteroidota; class Bacteroidia; order Bacteroidales; family Bacteroidaceae; genus Colivivens. The sequence goes on along the minus strand of JAFXNA010000018.1, from coordinate 75,796 downwards.
TTCGAAAAAAGCATTTTTCACTTAGGTTTGACGGGTACAATTGCAACAGAATAGATGGGTGTTTATAGCATGTAAATGGATAAAAAAATGCCCTCATGGGTTGGTCGGGGCATTTGAAGTTTAGAATGAAACGGTGAAGGAGCCGCCGAGGATGAAGGTGTGGCGGTTCTTCTTGATGCTCTGATGCTCGGTAAGTTCGCTTAGGTCTTCAGGCGTAAGTAACTCGCTGAATTTGGCTGACTCATCACCAATGCCGAGGCTGATGGCATCGAGGGCGAACAACGAGGGATTGTAGGTCATCGTGTAGGTCTTGCGCGTGTAGTCGTAGTCGAGGAACAGACGCCATGCGTAGTTCTCCTTGTAAGCATAGGTAAGCGAGATACCTGTACCGAACTTCATGGTGTTGTTGCCTCCAAGGGTGAAGTAATCCCATTCGGAGGTGTAGGTACCTGGCGTAGGCTTTGCCTTGAGTAAGACATTATCGTCGTCTGCTCCTTCCATGAAATCTTCAAAGTCGAGTAATCGCTTACCACCAGTGACTGTAGCATTGAGATCGACTTCTTGCATAATGCTGCGTCCCACAAGTAGTTTTGAACCGATGGCGAAACGCTTAGAAAGTGGCAGGTTGAAGTAAACACCGAGATCAGCAGCAAATTCTGTCAGGTGGTCGCTCTTAATGGTGAAGCTGGCATTATTGATAAGCACATCACTGTTTTCATCACCATCGATAAACTTACGGAAGTCGGCATCTGTCTGGTAATCGTTGCCATAAAGGCTTTCGATAAGGTCAATCCAAGCATAGTTTTCAATGCCGTCCCAACCCTTGATTGGCGAACTGTTGACACGCAGACGGCCACCTACACCTATATATTTATTAAAGAAGTAGGCACCTTCAGCTCCTACTGCGGTAGAGGCTCCGAATCGAAGGTTCAGGTTCTTGTCGCCATCTTCATAGCCGTCGAAATCCAATTCAAGATTCTGCATGTCGAAATCCAACTTCTTCGAGCCGAAGCCGATACCCATCGATATAGAGAAGAACGAGGGGTGGTCAATGATGCTCTTATTGCTGCTGATATCGCCCCTCAAGAGACCGCGATGCTTGAAGATGAGGTCGCTGAAGGCATAGGCCAGCTCACCTGACATGATACCGATGCCAGCTCCTGAAAGAACGTCGCTAACCCAATGGCGGTTGTTCAATACTCGCATCACGCCAGTAGCCGTAGCTACTCCATAGCCTGCTACAGAGTACCAAGGGGAGCGAGTCAAACCATATTCCTTGTGGAGAATGGTAGCACCTACAAAGGCGGTTGCGGTGTGACCAGATGGCCATGAATTACGTGTAGAGCCATCGGGACGCATTTCCTTGGCGCTGTACTTGATACTATTGACAAAACCTGCCATGAAGGCATACGACATCGCTGCAGAGGCTAAGTATCGTCCCCAATCGCTACGACCTTCGACTCCAGCGAGTTTCAAACCAGTAGTCATTGCAGGACCAAAGAACTGGGTGTAGTCATCGATACCTGTCTTAAAATCGGTAAGCAGGGTGTGTTTGTTGTCCTTTGTGTTCTGACGGAACGACTTCTTCTCGCTCTTGGCTATGATACCAGCCACGAAAATAGGCACACCTGCGAAAGTGAGGTCGTCCATGAACTTATAGGGCTTTACATCCAGATTGGTGCGCATCCACATTTTGTTGTTCAAGCCGTCTGGTGAAGCTTGATGCATAGAAAACGGAATGTGACTGATGGAAGGTAAGTCCTGAAGTGTGATGTCGGTCAGAGATGTGCTGTCGCCTTGCATCATTTGCATTCGGTTCACCATTGCAAAGTCGGCTTTTGGCTCAAACTTTGGCACAGTAATAGTGAGAGGTTTGCTATTGCTGTTGTAATCAAAGGCTGAAGCAGGAACTATGCCCATGAGTGAAATACTTATGGCGATGGTCAGCTGCAGCATAAGTCGAAATATCTGTTTCATATTGTACATCATTGACTTACTAATATTTCTTTTTTCATTTTTTGTTGGTCTTCTTCTATAAATTGTAAGAGACGGTCGACGGCTTCTTCCTCAGGGATGTTCATCTCAATACATTGTTTCTGCTTGTAAAGGCTGACCTTTCCCCGTGCTGCTCCTACATACCCATAGTCGGCATCTGCCATCTCGCCAGGACCATTGACAATGCATCCCATGATGGCAATCTTCAGTCCGCTAAGATGGCTGGTAGCTGCTTTGATACGTGCGATGGTTTCTTCTAGATTGTATAAGGTGCGTCCACATCCTGGGCAACTGATATATTCTGTCTTGGTGATACGTACTCTGGCTGCTTGCAGAATGCCGTAGGCTACAGGAATCTCTTTTTCTGGTGCTTCGCTGAGGCTGACACGAATGGTGTCGCCAATACCATCTATGAGCAAGGCTCCAATACCTACTGCACTCTTCAGACGTCCGTCCTCTCCTTCGCCTGCTTCTGTGACACCTAAATGAATGGGGAAGTGCATATCTTCCTTGTCCATCGTTGCTACCAAAAGGCGGACAGTACGTACCATGATTTCTGTGTTGCTGGCCTTGATGGAAATAACGACATTCAGGAAGTTTTCCTTGACACAAATGCGCAGAAATTCCATACAGCTCTCTACCATTCCCTCGGGGGTGTCGCCATAGCGGCTCATGATACGATCGGAGAGCGAACCATGATTCACACCTATACGAATTGCTGTGTGGTGTTCTTTGCAGATATTAAGGAAAGGAATGAAACGTTCTTCAATCTTCTTGATTTCATCGGCGTATTCTTCGTCTGTATAGTCGAGATGCTTGAATTTACGAGCAGGATCTACATAGTTGCCTGGATTGATACGTACTTTATCAGCATACAATGCCGCCACATCTGCTACGTTGGCATTGAAGTGTACATCTGCTATGATTGGCACATCATATCCGTCACGCCGTAGCCCTTCCTTGATATTCTTCAGGTTTTCTGCCTCACGGATACCTTGGGTAGTAAGTCGGACATATTCACCTCCTGCATCAACGATGCGCTTTATCTGAGCGATACATCCTTCTGTGTCCATCGTAGAGACAGTTGTCATCGATTGTACACGAACAGGATTATCACCGCCCATAGGTAGGTTACCTACCTGTACTTCTACTGTTTTTCTTCGCATAACTGTAAAATCTTATGAGCGAACACTGCCGCATTCTTGGCTCCGTCGATAGCCATTGTGGCTACAGGTACGCCTGGAGGCATCTGTACGATGGCCAATAAGGCATCGATGCCTTGAAGTGCGCCTGATTTGATAGGCACTCCAATAACAGGCAAGGTGGTATATGCGGCAATAACTCCAGGGAGTGCTGCTGCCATTCCGGCTCCTGCAATGATGACCTTTATTCCACGCTCTTTTGCTGTTTTTGCATATTCTGCAACCCCCTCAGGATTGCGGTGTGCAGACATCACATTGACCTCGAAAGGAATACTATGTTCTTCGAGATAAGCTGTTGCTTTCTCCATGACTGGCATGTCAGACTGACTGCCCATGATGATTGATACCATATTTTTATTTACTATTTGACAATTTACTATTTAACCATTTACATCTTCTCACATTCTACTCCCCTCCATGTAGAGAGGGGTACTGGGGGTGGGTCTTTATATCCATGCAAACAGGATGAACACCATTGTGACAAAGGCACCGATGAGGAATCCAATGATGACCTGTGAGAGGGAATGCTGGCGTAGCAGCATACGACTGGACCCCATCAATCCTGCAAGTAGAAGCATACAACACATAGGGACGATAGGATTGAAGTAGAACAGATAGCTAAAAGCGATGACCGTTCCGAATAATCCACCCATACCAGCCATGTGGGTACTAACTTTCCACCATATATTAACGATGGCACAGATAAGGCTAGTCACCAACGTGGCCAATATCATGCCACGCATGAACAAGGCAGTATTGAGTTGCATAAACAGCACCAGACAGGCTATATAGCTTGCGATGGTGATGAAATAAGGCATGTGACGATGCTCACGATGGCTGAGTTGCCAATGTGTCCATTTGTTGACGCGTCGGAATAAATCGATCGTGACTCGTGGAATAATGACAGTGAAGAGCAAGACAATACTGATGACGAATACCTTATAGCCAAGGGGCCACATACGGAGATAGCTGAAGATAAACAGCCACATGAATGCCCAGAAAGGTGCATAAAAGGGTGAAAATACTGCAGAATAGATCTTGGCAGCTGTAATTAAGTATTTCTGATTCATACCCTCCTCCTTTCCGATGTGGAGAGAATACCCATTTCACTCCTGTATTTGGCAACTGTTCTTCGACTGATATTATGACCCTCTGCAAGGAGTTTTTCCACAATCTTCTGGTCAGGAACAGGTTTTGACTTGTCTTCTTGTTCAATTATCTCCCGAATGCGTTCCTTGATGGTTTTGTGTTCTAATGTTTCACCATCAGCATTGGTACGTGTTCGCAAGAAGAAAAAGTCGAGTGCATACAATTGTCCGTCAATCAGGGCATACTTTCCTTTTCTGACGCGTGAAACAGTAGAGATGTCCTGACCTGTCAACTCTGCTACATCTACCAGTCGCATGGGACGTAAGAGCGATTCGTCCTGTGTCAGGATAAAATCCTTTTGCAGTTTCACAATCGCTTTCATGGTAATGTAGAGCGTCTTCTGGCGTTGCTTGATTGCTTCGATGAACATCTTTGCTCCTTCTACCTTCTGGCGCGTGTATTCGAATGCTTCCTGCTGTGCATGCGTCATCTTATCGGCATGCTTCTGGTAATTCAGAAGCTGATTCTCATAGTTGGGTGATATTCGAAGTTCTGGCACTTCTCCATGGTTGAGTTCCACGCTGATAGTCCCATCGGGTGTTGTTTCGATGATGAAATCGGGGTCGATTGTTTGTACCCGTTCGTCTGCTGATTCGCTAAGTGCTAATCCAGGACGTGGATTCAGTTTCCTGATACCTTCCATTGCCCTGGCTACTTGTTCGTGTGATGCTTGCGTGAGATGGACGAGTTGTTCGGTGTTTTGGTGTTGCAACACGTCAAAATGGTTTTGGATGATGTCACGTTCCAACTGCAGTCGTGCCTTGCGAACAGCATCAGTACAGTTTTCCAATTTGCGATCCAACTGAATGGTCAGACACTCTTGAAGGTTGCGTGCACCAATACCGGCAGGTTCGAACTGCTGCAATATCTTCATTGCTTCTTCTACTTCTGCCAAATCAGCATCAATATTAAATTGGAAGAGCAGGTCGTCAGCAATGCTGCTTAAAGGTCGGTCAATGAATCCGCGATCGTCCAATGTGCCAATCAAATACTCAATCAGTTCCTGTTGCTTAGGAGTGATATTGAAGTCATAGACTTGGCGCTTCAAGTCTTCGATAAATGACTTGGTGTCGCCTATCGGCATTGTCTCTTCGTAATTGCGGCCTGTAGATGGGGTGTAGACGGGAATATCGTCTTCGCTGTAAGCGTAGTCATCTTGGCCGTCCTCCCGATCATTCTGTTGAATATCTTCACTGGCAACATCAACATCCTCATTTCTGTCGTCTTCCCCGTCATGTCCCTCCTCAAGTGCTACATTGTCGTACCCCTCTGTTTTTACTCTGTCCTCTAATTCCACAACAGACAGTTCGACCAAGCGAGCAGTTAACAACTGTTGGGGAGTCAGTTTTTGCAACTGCCTCTCTACTTGCTCTTGTATCGTGAACTGTCCCTGTGGCATAGTGCTATCTGCGGTTAAGCAACAACAATATATAATAGAATAAGGTAGCAAGCGAACTCAATGCAGCTACCACATAAGTGTAAGCAGCAGCACGGAGGGCACTCACTGCATTGTTGTGGGTCTCTGTATCGGTCAGGCCTCGTGAGTCTAACCACTTCACTGCCCTGCGGCTTGCATCCAATTCCACAGGCAGAGTAACCAGTGAGAAAATGGTGGTGAGGGCATACAGTGCTACACCGATAGCCAACACGTATGGACTGCCGGTGTAACTGAGGAGTAACATTCCACCCAGCAGCAGCCAACTCATCCAACCAGATGCAAAAGTAACTACAGGGACTAACTTAGAACGCAAAGTAAGTGGTCCGTAAGCCATCGCATGTTGGACTGCGTGTCCACATTCATGTGCTGCTACAGCAGCAGCCATCACACTATTGCTCTCATACACTCCCTCGCTAAGGTTCAGCGTTTTATTAATAGGGTTGTAGTGGTCGGTCAACTGACCTGCCACACTCTGCACGGTCACATCGGTGATTCCGAAGTCCTGCAACATCATCTCAGCAGTTTCTCGGCCTGTCAGACCTTTGAACGATCGGATGCGTGAATACTTCTTGAATTTATTCTTCAGGTTCCATTGTACCAGCCAACTGACTAATGCAATGCCGAGGAAAAGAATCCAGTAGAGTGCATTCGCAGAAATACCTGTGCCGCTTGCAAAATAATTAGGATCCATATTCTTCTTATTATTAGGAGTTATCGCTTCGCTCGAAGTTATAAAAGGAAGTTAACTCGCTTAAGACTCTTCGAGTCCTCCTTTGGGAAGATAAACCTTCCGTCGTCGCAAACCGAGCTTCTATTACGCTCGGTCGTGGAAGTTAATGAGCTTTCGCTCATGGACATTACCATTGGGTGTTATCTTCAGCAGTCTTTTGTCCTGCACGAAGTGCTTAACTCCCTATTTAACTTCCATTTTAACTCCCTATTTAACTTCTAAATTATTCAAGCGTTTCGTTATAATCTAATTCAGCTTGAACAACAAAGAAGACATCTTCTGCCTTGAAATCACCCACTTTGTCTTTCTTTGCCTGTTCAACGAGATGCTTTGCCACTTCGTCTACATCAATATCCACATACCCTTCTGCATCGGCTTCTGCTTCTGAGAAGTATTCGAGCATCAGGTCGATGAGATAATAGATATCGTCCTCAGTAAACTTTTCTTTTAAGTCCTGAGGTAGTTCGTTGAGGATGTATGCCACTTCCTGTGCATCTTCCTCAGCTGCTTTCATCAGTTCGTCGTCAATTGTAGCCATAATCAATGATTACATTTTATCATTTTTACATTTTCCTTATAGGATTGCTGTCAGTTTGTTTTCGAGTTCGCTCTTAGGACAAGCACCTACTTGTTTGTCAACCACAGTTCCGTTCTTGATGAACAGAACGGTAGGAATGTTGCGGATACCGAATTGTGATGCCAGTTCGTCCTCGTCTTCAACGTTTACTTTGCCGATGATGGCACGGCCTTCATATTCGGCAGCAAGTTCTTCAATCAGTGGAGCAATCTTTTTGCAAGGTCCACACCATGTTGCCCAGAAGTCCAGCACTACAGGCTTGTCTTGAGCAATTACTTCGTTAAAATTCTGTGATGTAATTTCCATAATCTTATTTACTATTTAATCATTTACCATTTACTATTGATATTTATTGTTCTATTTACTATTTGACTATTTATTGTAACTACTCCCCTCCATAGAGGGAGGGGTAAGGGGGTGGGTCTTTTATTTCACTAATATTTTTTCTCCATTTACAATATTGATTCCTTTCTGGGTACTTGTGAGGTGGTAGCCGTTGAGGCTGTACACCCCACTTTTCTCAAAAGGGTTCATCGACAGTTCGCGGATGTTGGTAGGCATTGACATTGCCGAATTGAATCCGATGTATTTGATGACCGAAGTACCAGTCGTCGATGTCAGTCCAAAGATGGTGTTGCCCTGACTGAATGTATACGACTGTCCTTGACATTTGTCGTCGAGACCACTCGATGTGATGTCCCAGTATAGCATCACGTCACCTCCAGTGAGCGTCTGTACCTTTGTGGGTTTCACGCTCGAACCGTGATTGGTGCCGTTGAACCACCATAGGTAGGCTGACCCGTCTGACGTGCTCACGTTCGATGCACGAATCATGAAGTACTTATCATTGGTGTTGATGGTGTACTTCTCGGTACCGAAACTCAGACATATGTTGTTGTTGCCTGAAGCTTTCACGGTGATGGAATTAGCAGCCTTATTCACAGAGATATTACTCTGAGCTACTCGACCTCCATCGCCCGTCTTTGCCCACTCGTCTGCCACAAACGAGTAGTTGGTGGCATATTGCTTGCTGTATTCCTTCAGCAGTCGCAGGTAGTAAAGTCCCGGAACTGGTGTGTTGCCGCTTGCAACTATCTTGAAGGTCAGTTGCGTCTTCACTGTGCCGTCAGCATTCTTCAGCAGCTTGTCTGGAATCGGGAACTCATAGTTGAAGAACCCGTTCGTTGCTGTTGGGAACGACTCAGGTACTTTATAGTCAGCAATCTTTGTGCCATCGATATAAATAGCTGCCACTCTGTCCTTATCGGCAGTAGTGAATCGGCACATCACACTCAAATCACTGTCAATCTGGTCTTTGTTCGACAGTACATACTGTATATATCCGCCTTTCTGCACATCACGATAGATTTCACCGTTATAGCTGCCATAAGTCGAACTCTCGGAGTACTTCGCCTCGTGTCCCACTTCGCTTTGTTGCTCTCCTGTGCCCACATAGTCGATGGTGCGAGCGAGGAAGGCCAGATTCTTGGCCTCTTCAGCGGCTAATGAACTCTCTGCGAACTGCTTGGCTGTCTGCTGGTACCAGTAAATCATATAGCGTGAGTGGTGGGTCGAGAAGAAGGGTTCTAGCGTCAGTGTGCGCCATTCTGTCTGGGTATCGCTACGTGATACATCGAATGTGAATTTCAAGTCGCCAGTCTTCTCTACGCGATCCAATACGGTGCTGCGTTCGCAAATCAGCAAAGGTGACGATACGATGGACATCGAGTTGGCCATACTACCTGGGGCATGATCCATACGTCCTTCGCCTGCATATTCGTTCTTCAAATCGGTAGCGGATGTCTTGGCTGCTAAGAGGATCGGACCATACTTCAGGGCGATATACTCTTTCAGCAACGGACATTGTTCGATTCTGAGTTCCATTGGGAGGGCGACTTCAATCTCATCGCCTTTCTTCCAAGCACGTGTAATCTTTACGTAACTGGCTGTTCCCTTGGTGGCGCTGATGTCCTCTTCCTGCCCATTTATCTTGATGCTATAGCCGATACCTGCCCAGAAGGGGTGACGGATTGCAATGGTATATTCGCCTGCTTTGTCAATCGTCAGTTTGGTACCTTCCTCGTATGGGAATTTGGTGGTCTGTGTCAGCGCATACACCTCGTGTTGCAGTTTGCTGGCTGTGAAGAGGTTGACATACAGTGTCTTGCTGGCATCGTGGTGGGTATAGACGAAATGTCCATATTTACTGTGGTTCTCCATACCGGTACCCACACAGCACCACATACCTTTGTTCACCTGCGAATAGATTTTGTAGCCTTGTGGACGGAGAGTGGTGAAATAGACATATCCACCTGTCTGAGGGTCTTGGGTCGAGAGGATGTGGTTGTACATCGCATTCTCGTAGAAGTCAGCATAGCGAGCCGTGTGTGTATCATCAAACAAGTCCTCTGTCAGTTTCAGCATATTGTTTGTGTTACAGGTCTCGGGACCATTCAGGTTGCTCACATAGCGGTCGCCGCTGTTCTGATTCAGGAAGTGTTCGTCCACTGAGTTACCACCGATGCAGACCGTTCGGTTGTTTACTACGTCCTGCCAGAAGTTCTTGGCTGCCGTCTTGTAGGTGGTAGCTGTGGCATCGAGTTGTGCAATGCGCTCGAATCCGATGTATTTAGGTACCTGAGTATTGGCATGACGGTTGTTCAGGAACGTTGTGTTGAGCGACTGCATACCGTTCACCATCTCCGTATGACTATATTTCTTGGCAGCCGTAAGGTATTTCTTGTCGCCAAACAGCTTGTAGGCATCAGCGATGGTTTCGTTCATGCCTCCGTGCTCGTTGCCCAGCACGTTCTGCATATCAGTAGTTGAGAGTTTCGATACCACATTCACGCTCCAGTCACACAGTTTGCGGAACATCTCCTTCGCCTGCTCGCTATGAGCATAGATGTAAGCATCCCTCAATCCTGCCAACACCTTATGCTGACAATAGAAAGGTACCCAACCGCCATACTGCTTGTAAGGGCTGATGTTGTTTGCATACATGGCCGTCCATATCTGGGTGATAGGCTGTCCGCCAATGAAACCTTCCATACCCTCCGTGTTGCCGTCGTAGGCATCCTGACAGTCTTTCATGATATCCAAGCAGTAGTCAAGGCGCTCTTTCAGCTGTTTTACCAACGCCTGCTGTGAATCGTCATTGCGTAGCGAAGCATACGACAATGCCAGCGCACTGATATAATGTCCGCCCACATGACCTTCGAGCGACCATCCTGAATCACCCCAGTTGCGGAATGTAGGGTGTTTGGTCACCCAGTTGTAATACTTACTCTGTCTATCCGTTGTCTTTGCCAGACCCGACTCACGCACAAACGGAGTCATCAGTCGGTCGGCATCATACTGCAAAAGGGTTTGTGAGTTCGTAATCAAAGCCGTTCGGAACGGCCCGTCGGTTAGTGTCACCTGTTCCAGGTCGAAATGCTGCGGATAGAGTTCGCTCTGAGCTGTAAGCTGTAAGCTGCAAGCCGTAAACAGTAAGCTGTAAGCCGTAAGCCGTAAGCGAAAAGTTACTCCCGCCATCAGTAGTTTTTGATACCAATTCATAGTTTTATTTACCATTTAGTCATTTAGCCATTTACTATGGCTCTGCAAAGATACAAAAAGTTTAGCGGTTAGCGGTTAGCGGTTAGCGGTTTTTTTCATTTTTCAATCTTCAATTTCCATTAATTATAAAAAATGGAGCAAATTCTTTTGAAAAATGCTCCATCATTCTCTCTTCAAATTCCCTCTCAGTTAAACTTCGCCCAAATCATTTCTTTCAATCCTGATTACGTTAGGTTTGAAGCCTGAATTCGGGTCGTTTGCACGCTAAATTCGGGTCGTATTTACGCTGAATACGACGGGAGTGCAGGTTGCTGACATTGCTGACATTGCTGACATGTTTTTTATAAACTTTATATTTTTAATTTTATATATGATACTCTTTTCTTTTTTTATTTTTATAATATAGTTTATGTTTTTGATGTCAGCATGTCAGCAATGTCAGCATTTACGGTCGTTATTTTTTCTGCAAAGGTACATCAAAACTTTCATCCCACCAAACAATTTCTTGAAAAACCATCTTTCCATCACCACTATCAACTATAACCCATAACCTTTACAATTAACCTACTCAGCTACTAACATATTAAGCAATTAAGCTATCTAACCCACACCTTCTTCCCATCCACAATATTCAATCCCTTCTGCAGCGTCTTGATGCGCTGACCCTGCAAGTTGAAGATTGCATCGCTCCTCTCCCCATTGAGGGGGAGTCGGAGGGGGCCTATTCCATCCGTCTCTCCTTCTGCTATCGCTACGATATTGCTGAAGTTGCTCCAAGGATCAGTCGTCTTGTAGGCGTCGAGCGATTGAGCTGGGACATGTACGGTGGCTCGTGGATAGAGATATTCAAAGAATGCTTCGCGATTGGTGGATGGTACCTTTTCTGCAAGGCAATAGATGTCGGTTATGTCATAATCATTTACGAATACACTGGACTCAATGTTTGACACTCCGCTTCCGAAAACACATTTGGTCATCGCTCTGCAACTTGCGAATGCCGACTGCTTAATCTCTTTCACACTGTTCGGCACAATAAAAGATGTAAGGGATGAGCACTCCAGAAAGGCCTGTATCCCGATTTCCGTAATCCCTTCCGGTAGCTCTATGGACACAAGGTTCTGATTGTCAAAAAAAGCTTTCATGTCAATGACTGTGACTCTGTATGTCTCTCCTTCGAATTCCGTTGTGGCTGGTATGACGGCTTTATCGGTATTCTGTGTCGTGACCTTGGTGACTGTCGATGTCATTGTCTCCTTGTTGAACGTATATTGAATCGTCATCAGATAGGGACTGTCGTCCTGTTCGCTCAATGCCACGATATGCTTGAAATAACACCAAGGAGCAGTCGTCTTGTAGGCATCGACGGCTTCTGTCGGCACATGCAGGGTAGCATTGTAGTTGGCATTTGCAAAGGCATCCTCATCGGCTTCGGGTACGATGGCTGTCGACAGGTAGATATGTTCCAGACTCACGCATCCGTCGAAAGCATTCTCTGCAATAACACATGTCGTCCCATTGATACGGATAGTTTTCAATGCCGAGCATCCAGAGAACGCCCAGCAGCTGAGTGTTGTCAGGTTGTGAGGAAGGTAAACCGATTGCAGGTTCTTACAGTCGGCAAAGGCCCCTTCACCGATAGTCTTCACACGATCGGGTATGGTGACGGAACCCAGACTGGAACAGCCCGAGAACGTATAGTCGCCTATCTCTGTCAGGTATTTGGAGAATGTGATGTCAGTCATGCTTACGCAGTCGGCAAAGGCATACTTCCCCATCTCTGTGATATTGTCCGACATCGTGACCGATTTGAGCGTCTTGCTTCCCATAAATGCATACTTCGTGATTTCCCTCACCTTATACACATCACCGTTATATCGAATGGTCTTTGGAATGACACAGTCGTCAGTGTACTTGGCGGGCCCGCTTGTGACAGAAGCCGTCTTGGTTTCCTCGTTACAGGAATAATAAAACTTCGAGCTGCTGTTCGGATCTTGAATGGCAACATCGGCTATGGGAAGGATGTCTTGGAACTTATTCCAAGGATCTATTGCAGCATAATCGTCGACCGACTGAGCCGGCACATGCAGTATCGTATAGATCGGGTCCGTATGATAAACACGGAACAGATACCCGTCGTTATCAGGAGGATAGACAGCATAGCAGAACAGATCCATCACGTTCGTACAGCCTTTGAATGCATTCATTCCAATCTCCTTCACGCTGCTAGGTAGCTCCACAGAAAGCAGTTGCGTACAGTCTTGAAATGCTAATGCACCAATCTTGGTAACCCCCTCAGGAATTGTGATTGTGGTTAGACACTCGCACTCTGTAAAAGTGCTGGGTCCGATTTCCGTCAAACCATTTGGTAACTGGATGGATGACAGCTCTTTACATCTGGCAAATGCACTCCCACCAATAGAGACAACACAGCTCGGAATAACCACTGATTTCAATTTTGTACAGCGGCAGAATGCACTCATACCAATCTTTGTCACACTGTTCGGAATCTCAACAGCAGTAAAGCCGACACAGTACATAAAAGCAGCCCTTCCAATCTCTACCACACTGTTCGGAATATCTATCTTCTGCAACTTCTCACAACCATAACACATGCCTTCAGCGATACTCGTGATGCCGTATGCAATCCGCACCTCTGCAATCCTCTCTCGAAAATCATGCCAAGGAACATCATTATAACCCAGATAAGAATTATAGTCCTGCATAGCTCCAGAACCCGATAGGGTAAGTGTGTCATCCTCCAACACCCAAGTCACATTGTCACCATACTTGCCGCAGGTGCCGTATCCAATCACCTCTGCCTGTATGGAGAGGGGCAGACATATCAAACATAGTATGTGAAGGAGCCGTCTCATTGTCATCAGGATTTCGATAGGTTTTGATTGAGTACAAAGATAGTAAATAATTGAACTATGAACGTTGAGCATCGAACGATATATTCAACAGGAGGTGAATCTATAGCAAAAATGCACCTGAAATGCAATGTCTACATGACAGGTGCAAAAAGTTAAGCTTCACCTTAGAACTGTCCCACATATTCTGTATTCGATGTACGCCCATTCTTACCTTTCATAAAGGCATAGAGATGCAGGGGATGACCTGTCCAATTGGCTTCAATTGTGGCACAGACTTCTCCAACAGTGCGTGTTACGGGGGCAGCACATAGCCCCTCACGTTGATCGGGACAGCAGACAAAGAGATAGAACTCATCGTCTTTGTTCGCATGGGTGACATGACCATCGAACGTCACATGAATGCCTCCCTGAGCATCGACCTCAGCATTAGTCACATTGGCAGGGGTGACCGTACCTGAACTGATGATAACATGAGCATAGTCGATACCGTCAGGACCATAGCAGTTTTTATTGATATGTTTGAACATACTGGAGGTGTCGAGCTTTTCTTTTTGAGCCAACGTATGAAGACCTATCTTATGCCCCTCTTTCATCGTGTTCGAAAGTGCTGCAATCGCAGCAAAAGCCATTCGGTGACTCTGCTGAGCCTCCGTACGTGGATTCGCTACAGATTTAGGCTTCTTACGTATATACGCTCGCCCATTCCAACTGCTGTGGATTACATCACCTACCTTGCCGCTTATATTACCTCTTTTTTCCTTTGCCATATTTGTTTTGTTTTATTTACTTCCGTTCGCCTCTCCTTCGCCTCTCCTTCACCTCTCCTTCACCTCGCATTTACCTCGCGCTTACCGAGCCTTCACCTCTATGATAGTATATATACTCTTCACAATATTACCCCTTCTATACCCCTTCGTTTTCCCCTATGTGCCCCTTTGGTATCCCCTCGTTATCCTAGAGGTAACCCCTCGGTTCCCTAGAGTTGGTCTAGACTTGGTCTAGTGTTGTCCTTGGGTTGGTCTATACTTATTCTCAATCACCTTATGATATAGTATCTTTACATAGTAAAGATAGGTTTTCTCTTAGATAGGTTGGGTGACTTGATGCAACCATGTTTGGTGTTCGCTGTCGAGTCGTGGCGAGAGTCGGTCATATACGGTTTGTTGATAGCGATTGAACCACTCGACTTCTTCTTTCGTCAGCATTTCCTTGACGATAGGGCTGGTGATGACGGGACAGAGGGTGAGGTGTTCGAAGGTGTAATATGGGCCGAACGTGATGCCTTGACCTTCGGAATCTCCCTCGAAGGATGCCTTGACGACCAGCATGGTATTCTCGTGGCGTACACCGTGACTGCCTTCGATATAGATACCAGGTTCGTCAGTGATGACCATTCCTGGAAGGAGCGGTGTGGGTCGCCACTGCATACGGAACTGATGGAGGTCGATATTTTCATGAACAGAACCAAACTGCCCTACACCATGCCCTGTGCCGTGCAGGTAGTTGATACCATAGCGCCACATGGCTACTCGGGCGAGGGTGTCGAGTTGGGTGCCGCAGGTGCCTTTGGGGAATACAGCACTGCCAAGACCAATCCATCCTTTGAGCACCAAAGTGTAATCGCGGCGCATCTCCTCGGTGAGCGGTCCTAATGGTAGGGTGCGAGTGATGTCGGTGGTGCCATCGAGGTATTGTCCGCCTGAGTCGATGAGCAATAATCCTTCTGGTTTGACAGGGATGTCGGTTTCAGGTGTTGGGTCGTAATGTACGATGGCTCCATGATGGGCATAACCCATGATGCTTTCGAAACTGATGCCCATACAGAGTGGCTGTTCGCGGCGGAATGCTTCCAATTTGGCAGCCAACGATAACTCGGTCTGCCCCCCTTTAGGTACGTTTTCTAATGTCCATTTCATCCACTTCACCATTGCCACACCGTCTTTCTCCATCGCATTGCGGTAACCCTTGATTTCCGTTGGGTTCTTGAACATCAGCATATATGGGATGGGTGATGCTTTTGCAATAGGTTGGCGGATTGCTTTGTAAGTGGCATAGTTGGTCTTGTCGAGTTGAACTTCGACTGGCAACTCACATGCTTGCAGGTCATCGGTGATGGCTTCGTAAGGACGAATGCCAACTCCCTCACTCTTGAGATATGCCTCCACTTCTGAGGGCACTTTCTCCTTATTTATATATAAGGTGGCGGTCGTTGGGGTGATGATGAGGTAGCTCACGAAGAAGGGTGTGTAGAGAATGTCGTCGGCACGGAGATTGAGTGTCCAAGCAATGTCTTCGAGGAAGGTGGTGAGCAGGGCGTGGTTGCCTATCTTCTCACGAATACGTTGCAGTTTGTGAGCAGCAGTCTCACCCGCATATTCCACCCCATGGATGAATACCTTGCTGTCAGGAATCCCTGGACGATCGGCCCAGATGGAGTCGTAGGGGTCAAGGTCGGTTGTCAGTTGTAGGCCGTAAGGTTCGAGGTCGGCCTTCAGGGTATTGACCTCTGCTACGGTATTCACCCATCCATCGACAGCTACGGTATCGCCCTTATGCAGTACGCTACCCAACCATTCAGCCACAGTAGGGGTACCTTCAATCTTTTCTTTCATCAGTTGATAGCTCGTTCCTGCCAGTTGCTCGGTAGCTTGAATGAAATAGCGGGAATCGGTCCAAAGGGCTGCCTTGTCGGTCGTTACTACAGCGATGCCGGCACTACCTGTGAAACCAGAAATCCAACGACGGGATTTCCAACGTTCAGGGACATATTCACCGCAATGCGGATCGGTACTTGGAGTGATAAATGCGCTGATGCCTCGATTGGACATTAAACGGCGTAAATCGTAAAGTCTACTTTCTATTTTGTTCATAATTGTAAGGATTGTTTAGTAATAATGGGTGTAAAGATACAAAATAATTCATAATTCATAATTCATAAAAATGTTGTATATTTGCCGAAAATTAATGCAAATCGTTGCATTTGGACAAGAAAAAACATAAATTATCATTACATAAAACAAGTAATTATGGGATTTTTAACGAACGACAAATTAGTGATTGTCGGAGCCGGTGGTGCAATCGGCTCAACAATGGTTCAGCTTGCACTGACCATGAAGTTGACACCAAACGTATGTCTTTATGACGTGTATGCTCCAGGTATGGAGGGAGTGATGGAAGAGATGTTCCACTGTGGTTATGACGGCGTGAACCTCACAGCTACTACAGATGTGGCAGAAGCATTCAAAGATGCCAAGTATATCATTTCATCAGGTGGTGCCCCACGTAAGGCAGGTATGACCCGTGAAGACCTCCTTGCAGGCAACTGTAAGATTGCTGAGGAACTCGGTAAGAACATCAAGACTTATTGTCCTGATGTAAAGCATGTGACTGTTATTTTCAACCCTGCAGACTTGACAGGTTTGGTAACATTGCTGTATTCTGGTTTGAAACCAGGTCAGGTAACAACCCTTGCTGCGCTCGATTCAACTCGTCTGCAGTCTGCTTTAGCAAAGAAGTTCGGTTGCAAGCAGTACGAAGTTACAGGTTGTGCTACTTATGGTGGTCACGGAGAGCAGATGGCTGTATTCGGTAGTGCAGTAAAAGTAAACGGCAAACCACTGAACGACCTTATCGGTACTCCTGCATGCACTGAAGAGGAATGGGAGCAACTGAAAGTTGACGTAACCAAGGGTGGTGCTAAGATTATCGAACTCCGTGGACGTAGTTCATGGCAGAGTCCTGCTTATTGCTCAGTAGAAATGATCCGCTCAGTGATGGGTGGTGAGAAATTCCGCTGGCCAGCAGGTACTTATGTATGCAACGAGAAGTATAACCACATCATGATGGCGATGGATACAACGCTCGATACCAATGGCTGTACCTACAAGATGCCTACAGGAAATGCAGAAGAGTTGGCTAAGCTCGATGCTTCATACGAGCACCTCTGCAAGATGCGTGACGAACTCGTTACACTGAATATTGTTCCACCAATTTCAGAATGGAACAAAATCAATCCAAACTTGTAATTAAACGTGAAGAGTGGAGAGTGAAAAGTGAAGAGAAGGTACCGTTGCTTCACGCTTCACGCTAATCGCTTCACGAGAATCTTTTAAGCCTTCTGTTCACATGAATGGAAGGCTTATTGCTAATAATAGGGGGTAAAAACATCCTAAAACAATCTCGAAAAAGAGAAAAAGCAAAAAAAAGGCAAAAAAAGTTTGGTATTTACCAAAAGAACACTTACCTTTGCAGTTCAAAAGAATAAATATAAAATTCTCACGCTCATGAACGCAAATATTAATCCGAATATTGATGTTGACAAACTAAAGGTGTTGATAGTTGACGATGTGCCTTTAAACATTCTGCTTGTACGTAAGATGTTAGGGCAATACACCTTTAAAGTAGAGACAGCAGCGAACGGCCAACAGGCGCTGGACATGATTAGCAAAGAAGCACCAGATCTGATGTTGCTCGACTTGATGATGCCGGGTATTGATGGATTTGAGGTGATTAGACGTGTCAGAGCTTTTGAAAAGACGAAAGATATGCCTATCATCATCTTATCTGCCTTGAACTCTGAGGCTGATATCGTGAAAGGAATGGAATTAGGAGCCAATGACTTTGTCAACAAACCAATCATAATGGAAAGGCTTATTAATAGTGTAGCTAAACAGATAAACAAACTTGGTGAAAAATAACAACACCAGTAATATAAATCCTTCCAACGACTTGGAAGGATTTTTTATTTTAAAAACTTACAAATATCTTTCTTTTCGCTTATTTTCGGCTCTTTTTTATACGAATCAGCGTTTTTTTTATGCATTTTTTTGGGCGGTTACATAATATTATGTAATTTTGCACCTCGAAAAAGATGAAATGTGTAAGAATTTTTGGGAGCAAATAATAGAAAGGTTTTTAGTATATAAATTAAAATGTTATTTTTTATGTTTTCTCATGTTGAGGGTCCTATTGTTGAGTTTCATGGATGGGAGGTAATAGGATATTATTTAAACAACATACAGAATTATTTAGCAGAGTATTCATGGCAGGTTCGAACTGCCTATGGATTGATTGTGGGTTGTATTTTTGTGATGATTATCCTCTTCGGCTTATTTATTCTGATGATAAGGAAAACCACCAAATACAAGAAAGAGTATCAGCAGTTGGAAGAAAAGTTCAGGGAACCGTTATATCAAATTATGATTTTGCCCGAACCGCCATCAGTGCAGGAGATAGAAGGTTTGATGGGGTGTAACTTTACAGAACTGAAGCGTTATGATTCTGCTATGTTTGCGCAACTGATTTCTTCTTTGCGTATGGAGTTATGCGAAGTTCTATATATACCTAACATGCAATATATTTGCAAAATCACAGGTGTAACGGACTATATTGAACGATGCCTTATAGGCCGGACTAAAGTGTTTGAAATCTTGCAGATGGTGGTGAATCTTAACATTCGCATAAGTGAAGGAGAGTTGGCTATTTACCTTAATCACCATAACACCAATATCCGACTTATGGCACGTTTGGCTTATATTATCTGTACAGAAAACGAGCCTTACAAATATTTGGAGGAAGACTTAAACCAAAGAATGTTACCATGGCGTCCTATGTTGACCCACCGTTTGTTCGGATGGTTGCAGGAGTGTGGACGTCCAATGCCGTCGTTTATTGTCATTGCTGAATCATTGGATAACGAAGAGGCTTCAGCATTCTTGATAGAAGAAGTGGCCTATTGGGGTACTGACACCGAGAAAAACGAGCTTTCTAAATTTTTCTTGGCTCCTCGCTATATTATCCGTCTGGCAGCCATGCGTGCTACAGCACAATTGGCGCGTGAGGCGAACGAGCAAGCGTTGGTAGAATCGTATGACCATCAACCTGAATATATCAAACGTGAAGTCTTAAAGACTGTGCTTGCTATTAATTCCGGAAAACAATTGGATTTTTATGAGAAGGCGTATAAAACGGCATCATCCAAAGAAACTCAGGAGCAAGCATTATCATGTATGTATATGTATGGAAATGAAGGTCGTCGTCGATTCGAGATGATTCGTTCAAGCTATCAAGTTGGTGAGGAAACCAGAACCTTACTTGACCAAATTGATGCTACGAACCTGTTGAAACAATTGCAGCAATTCTCGTAAGTTTTAAGAATTAAAAGAATGAATATAAAAATTAGAACAATATGCTGAACCTACTTCTTTTATTCTATGGCTATATCATTTTCTTCTACTCATTGGCGTTGATTACGTCATACGTAGCATTATTGATTATGGCCTACATCTATAGTTCGAACTATAAGCGGTGGTCGGATGATTACATTAAGCACATGGTGGATAGTACGCCATACGTGCCAGGAGTTTCAATCGTGGCCCCGGCTTATAATGAGGAAAAAACGGTGGTGGATAACGTCCGTTCGCTTTTGCGTCAGGACTATCCTAACTTTGAAATCGTGATTGTGAACGATGGTAGTAAGGATCGTACGTTGGAAACACTCATTGAGAACTTCGACATGGTGGAAGTTCCTTATGATTATATTGAACGCATTCATTGCAAACCGTTCAAACGACTTTTCCGCTCAAGCAGTATGAAATACTCTAAGCTGGTAGTGGTAGACAAAATGAACGGAGGTACGAAAGCTGATGCGGTAAACGGTGGTCTGAACGTGGTATCGAATCCGTACTTCATCAATACCGATGTGGACTGTATTTTGTCAAAGGATGCCATCTATCATTGTATTTTCCCTGTGTTGCTTGATGACTCTGTGATTGCCGTCAGTGGTACGATGAGTATGAGTAACGGTGCAACGATAGAAAATGGTGAGATTGTAGAACTTAGTACATCTACAAAACCTATTCCATTGTTCCAAGACCTTGAATACAAACGAAGTTTCTTGATTGGTAAGATGGGATGGTCATGTATCAATGCTATGAACAACGTGTCAGGTGGTTATGGATTGTTCAAACTTGAAATTGTGATTGCTGCTGGTGGATATGGATCAGAATCGTTTGCAGAGGATATGGATATGTTGTTCCGAATGATAGGTTATTGTTGTGACTTCAATCGTCCGTATCGTGTTGTTCAGATACCTCATAATTGCTGTTGGACGGAGGGTCCGTCGAATATCAAGACATTGGTGCGTCAGCGTTCTCGTTGGGGACGTGGATTGATTCAGTTGGTGTTCCAGCATTCGCGTATGTTGCTCAATCCGAAGTATCGGAAACTGGGTATGTTGACATTCCCATATACATTCCTTTTCGAGT
The DNA here is from genome assembly GCA_017529865.1 of Bacteroidaceae bacterium. Lineage (GTDB taxonomy): Bacteria > Bacteroidota > Bacteroidia > Bacteroidales > Bacteroidaceae > Colivivens. The sequence goes on along the minus strand of JAFXNA010000018.1, from coordinate 55,006 downwards.
TCCTTGCGCCTGTTATTGAGGTTGTAGGTATCTGCTTGATTATCTATCTTGCCCTCACTGGTGGTGTGAACTGGGATACGTTCTTTGTGATGTTTGGAGCCATCTTCCTCTTTAGTATTATGCTTAGTTCGTTTGTGGTATTCTACGACTATTTGCTCGGTAGTTCTTATCACAAACAACATAGTTATGCGTTGTTGTTATTGGCCGGTGTCCTCGAACCTGTTCTTTATCACCCTATTGTGGTGTATTCGTCTATTAGGGGATATTATAACTACCTAACACGTAAGAAGGCTGTTTGGGGTGATATGAACCGTCAGGGTGTAAAGAAAAAGAAACGTGCATAGAAGATTATTGTGAGATAATATGATAAGTATGAAAAAGACTATTGTAAATGCGCTTTTAGTAGTGGTGGTAGCGGCTGCCACAGGAATCGGTACATCGTTGCCGATGATGGCGCAAGTGAAGCGAAACAGCATTACCGACCTGATTGAGAAGAATCCAGGTTATTACGATGAAATGGTACGCAGCTACTTCAAAAGCGGACAGTGGGCTGCGGGTAAGAAGCTGTTGGATGAGGGTATGAAGGATTATTCGTATGTGTCGGGACTTAACGAATTGATGGGACAATATTATTATCACTTCAAACTCTACGATAAGGCACGTTACCACCTTATCAATGCGCTGAAAGATGATAACTCGAACCATCAGGCTCGTGAATTGTTGGTGAAGGTGGAAGAGGAAACTAAAAACTACTCGTCTGCTATTGTCTATGTAAATGAACTCTTGGAAGTGAGTCCTTATAGCGAACAATTATGGCGCAAAAAGATTGCACTTTATCGATATCTGGGTAATGACCATGAGGCAGATCTCCTGTTAGACCGACTAAGGAGTATCTACCCCGAAAACGAACGCATACGGAAGGACTGGAACTACCGTGTTGAGATGAAGTATCTGCAACAGCATAAGGAGGGGGATGCACAGTCTCAGTTCGGTACTTTGAGAGAACTCATCCAGATGAGTCCGAAAAATCCAGAATACTATATGGCGTTGTCGAACCTGTTATTACAATATGGTCATGATGCTGAAGCTGCTGAGATTGCCGGTGAAGGTTCTGTGACGACTAATTCGCCTGCTTTGGTTGAGAAGAAAGTGGGTATTTTGGCTGGCATGAACCGTTATGATGAGGCAAGTGCTTATCTTACTTCACTAAAAAATACTCAATATTCGGCACTTGCTACTCGTCTGAAAAAAGACCTGCAGATGGATGCTGCCAGAGCTTCGCAGATGAATGATCCGTACATTCAGTATGCGAAAGCTTATGACTCAAACCACTCAGCTGAAGCACTCAACTTCTTGCTCAACACCTCTATCTCACGTGGTTATTATGACGATGCGTTAGAGTATATAGCAGAAACAAAGAAGCAACAAGGAAACAAGGAAACACCCGAACTGCTTTATAAGGAATATTTGGTGAACCGTCGTTTGGGCAATGTGACACGGGCTAATAATCTGCTCAATAAGCTGTATGACATGAATCCGGATAACGAGGAAGTGGCTACAGAATTGGCGCGTATTAATAATGATAAAGCGCAGGAATTTATGCGGTATGAACAATATGATGAGGCTATACCTTTATTGGTGAAAGCGTCACAGGATAAAGTAGACCCTGAGTTGCGTAAGTCTTCAATGCTGAAATTGTTCAACTGTTATATGTTGGCAAAACAATATCCAGAAGCTCATCAGACATTGGATGAGTACAACCGATTGTTCAATTATAATGCTTATCGTCAGCAGAAAGCACGCTTATATAACGAACAAGGGTTGACTGCAAAGGCATTGGATGTGCTGCGCGAAGGTTATTTGTATGGACCAGACTCCTTAAAGGCGGACTATGCGAACACCTACGAGGAAATCGCAACACCATATATTAAATCGCTGATTGAACAAGGTATGCTGTTCATTGCCGACAGCCAAATCAAGGATGCAGTCGAAATCTGTCCTAATAGCAACAGTATCCTAAGGATGGGTATCACTACATCTCAGCTGTTGAGAAACGAGGAACAGGCAATCAAATATGTGCAGATTGGTAGAGAGGAGTTTCCTGACGATCCGTTGTTCTTGATTAAAGAAGCCCAAATGTATCAGGCACAAGGTGAAGACAGAAAAGCTATTGATATGATGTTCCCACTTTTGGAAACCTACATAGGCGATTCGACAGTAATTGGAACATACGTGGCAAGTTGTCAATCTCTCGCTCAGAAGTACATGAAACGGAGGCAGTACGATAGTGCAATGGCGGTAGTGGATTCGGCTTTAACTATCTGGCCGACTCATACAGAGTTGCTCTATACGAAAGGTTTGATTTACAAAGACATGCGTGAGTACGACAAGGCATTCGAGTATTTGAACATGTATAAACCATCGTTGGCAGAATTGCCAGCACATCGCAGACTGCTCAATGATGTTTTGAGTAAAACCTACCCAAATACATTAGAGTTTGAATATCAACAAGCACGACGTGGAACTTCGCCCAGTATTTCTGCGAATGCTTCCGCAAGATATATTCGTCGTTCGGAATGGAATGAATACACGTTCGAACTAAATTATTTAGGACGTGACGGTACGGCGGAAGAAGGTGCGAGCGAAATGGTAGAAGGCGGTACTGGTGTCATGGTTGGAGGGCAATGGAGACACAAGTTCTCCAAGAAATTCGATGCATACGCAAAGATCGGATGGGCAAATAAATACTTCCCTGAGTGGACAATCAAGGCGGGAGTGTCGTATCAACTTCCTCGAAGCTGGACGTTGAACCTTGACGGTAGTTTCCGAAGAATACAGACATACGAAGGGGTTTTTGAACAGAGAATCGATAAATATGTACTTTTAGGATGGTTGCGTAAATTCAAACGTTTGTATTCCGCTTCTATTGGAGTGTCGAAAACATACGATCAGTTCATCTTATCGGGAGGACTCAATGGATTTCTCTTGACGAAAAACTTCTTCTTCAGCGGACAGGGTAAATTGCAGTTCTTCCCTGTGGAAGGTGACCATAGTAATATATTTGCGACAGCAGGAATTGGAACGGCACCTGAAAATTCTATCATTGATATGTCGTTGCCTTCAACGTTTGATCATTTGAATACCTTTGTGGGCCTTGGAGGATATTATAACTTCAACCAGCACTTAGGATGCTCGTTATCGGGTACATGGTACACGATGTACACACAGAACGAGGCGCAGACATCAGGGTTACTGGAAACCAATCCAAGTTTTGGTATTATATACATCAATATGTTTTATGTGAATGCTACGGTTGTTATCAATTTCTAAAGTTTGAAAAAACATGAAAAAGAAAGCAATTCTTATAATATATAATATGTGTCTATGTGTTATCGGGTTGACCTCCTGCTACGCACAAAACAATGATGCTCGTCCTGTTTCTCCGTTTGAATTCAGGGGTATTTATAGTCCTACCAATGCGCTTGATAGTATCCGAGACCTATTTGGAACACATCATGTGGATTACGATTGGGGATTATGGGGGCATAATCTGCATAAGGTTGTGGGAGAAAATCCCGACGAAAGCATCATTGCTACGATTGACGGAAAAAAAGACAAGGAACAGTATTGCTTCAGTAGTGAGAAGATGTACGACTTGTTGGTGGAATATATCATTGATAATTTCGGTGACGGCGAAACGCCTGGTTCTTCAACACGTATCAGCATCATGCCTCGTGACAATAAAAAGTCATGCACTTGCAAGCAGTGTGTTGCAGCAGGTAATACAGCTGAGAACGCCACACCTGCAGTCACTAGCATGATGCGCAAATTGGCAGAACGATTCCCTAAACATCAGTTTTTCACTTCTGCTTATCATTCAACACGCACGGCTCCCAAAGAGAAACTACCTTCGAATGTTGGCGTTATTATCAGTGCAATCGACTTGCCAATGAGGGTCACCTTCACAGAGAATAAAGGATATAGGTCATTTATGAGCATGGTGAAAGAGTGGAAAGAAAAAACAGATCTCATTTATGTTTGGGACTATTCCAGAAATTATAGCGACTACTTGTCTCCTTTCCCCTGCTTGAAGGTTATGCAGCGCCGTTTCCAATTATACAATCGTTTGGGAGTGAAAGGTATTTTCTTGAATGGAAGCGGGGACGACTATTCCGCATTCGATGATATGCAGACCTGTATTCTAGCTAAGATGATGTATGATTTGACGCTTGATGTAGATGCAGAAGTTCAAAAATATTATAAGATCAACTATCCAGAGACAGGGAAGTTAATTGCGGACTATTATCTGAAGTTGGAACGCAGAGTAGACGAAAGCAATCATATCATTCCACTTTATGGGTCTATGGAAGAAGAGGTTGCGTCATACCTTAATGTCAAAGCATTTACGGAATTCCGCACTCAACTGGAAAATGCAGCAGAGAAGGTAACAGGTGCGGAGAAAGAAAAGTTACGTTATTTGTTGACTTCACTGAGTTTTACTCAGCTGCAGATGCTGGCGTTGAATCCTTCCGATGATAACCAGCAATTGAAAGCGAAATTGATACGGCAGTTGGAAGGCCACAAAGATTTGAAAGGTATGGACAACTATGGAGAGACAGATGCCGTAATAGATGCATATATTCAGAAATTAGAAAATTAAATAGAAAGAGTAATATGATGTTCAAAACAAGGTATATTGCATTGGTGTTCATGATGCTTACATTGCCTGCAGTATTTTTCACATCCTGCACAAAAATACTGGGTCCGACAAAAGTTGAAATTGAGGATTCCGTACGTCATTATCTTCCAGTTGTGCTTGGTGATGATGTCAGGATGGTATGGGTTATCAAAAACGTAGGAAATGAAAATCTTATCATTAAAGACATACAACCATCAAATGGGTCTATTGAATTTAAGTCTATAGAGTCAACACTGATTCCTCCAGGAAGCGAAGAGAAAGTATACTTGGTCTTTCATTCGTCTAAAAACGTAGGATATGCTGAGCATAAGATTCGTATATTTGGTAATATCGAACCAGATGGTGTAGCCGAGATGAAGTTCGATATCCACATTGTACGTCCTACCCTTGATAGAACAGACTATGAGGAAATATATTTTGATCATGAGTCAAGCCGTGTAGATGAGGAAGCATTTAAGAAAGCCCGCTTAAACAAAGCATATTATACAGATGACGATCCTATAGATCCTGTTGATGAGCCAGAGCCCGAAGAATCTGCTCAGAATAGTCGCGTCGTTAAAGAATTGCAAAGAAATGGTGAGGGAATGCAGAACAAAGAGAGTAATGGTGAAAAGTCAATTAGCTATAAAGATTTTCAAGCAGGAGAATCGAATGGTGCGTACACGGATGTTATTTTCTTCATGCCTCGCAAAACAGAGGTAACTAACGAAAACTTTATTGATGAGATTGTAATCTGGTATAAAAAACATCCTAGTAAAACAATCTATTTAAAGGGGTATTCTGAGAAGGAAACTGGAAAAGACCAAACGAACCTTCAATTGGCCAGCCAACGCATCAATAATGTCATTGACTTGCTAACACGGAAAGATATCCCTGCTAACAAAATAAAATCGCAGGCTTACGGTGATACGTTCCAGCCATTTAAAGAGAAAGACCGTAACCGATGTGTAATTGTCGACATTAAATAATGAAATTGTGTCCTATCAAATTTATTTATCAATCAAATATCAATAAAAAAATATAAATATTATTAATTATAACAAAGAAGAAGTAGAGCGGTAAAATATTATTTCTATTTTTGCAGCATGAAGCAATTCGAAATCTATAAATGGATCATGGTAATAGTGCTCTTGCTGATGACTAATGGAGCTATTGCACAGCAAATCGTTGTAGACGAAACAACGGATAATGTGGCTGGTGCACCCATTTTCCAACATGCTGCAGGATACGCAGGAATGGTCGTGTATGACGGAGAGGAAATACCATGGGTAGTCCTTTCTGATGTATATGTGTTCAACAAACTTGTGTTTAAGAACGAGCGTCAGGCCAAAAAGTATTATAAGATTGCTGCAAACATCAAAAAAGTGTATCCTATTGCGGTAGATATACAAAAGACAATCAATGCTTGCGTGGCGCATCTGGATTCATTGCCGACCAAGGCCGAGAAAGATGCGTATATGAAACAAGTGGAAAAAGACTTGCGTAAACAATATACGACCAGACTGAAGAAACTGACATTTGCTCAAGGAAAGTTACTTATCAAACTGATTGACCGTCAGTGCGGGCAAACCAGTTATCAGTTAATTAAAACCTATATGGGTAAGTTCAAGGCGGGATTGTCTAATGCGATTGCAACCTTGTTCGGAGCCAGTCTGAAGAAAGAATATGACCCAGAAGACGATGATCGTTTGACCGAACGATGCATTCTACTCATAGAGTCAGGACAAATGTAACATACGTACGCTATACGAGCTAAACTTAAGTATCAGAATGAGATTATTTAGTATCTTATATCCCAGCAACGACTCGAAAGCCAAAGGATATCTATTCATACTTTTGGTAAGTATGATGATGTTTTATGGCTTTTCATCTGAAGCACAAGAGATTGATTCATCTGTGTCCGATACTTCCCATGTATCGCGGATGATTAAGTACCTTGAGAACACGATGCGCTTCAATCTGTATACCCCTCAGGAGAAGGTGTACCTTCATTTCGACAACACCGGCTATTTCAAGGGCGAGTACATCCGCTTCAAGGCCTACGTCACACGTTGTGACACAGAGCGCAAGACCGACCTGAGCCATGTGCTCTATGTGGAGCTGGTGAATCCGTCGGGCGATGTGGTGGAACGCCGTAAGCTGAAGATCGTGGACGGTGAGGCAGACGGCGACATCAAGGTCGACAGCATCCAGACCACTGGCTTCTATGAGGTACGTGCCTATACGCGTTATATGACCAACTGGGGCAGCCATGCCTGCTTTTCCCGCGTCTTCCCCATCTTCAAGGCTCCCAGGCGAGAGGGTGACTACAGCCGTCTGGAACTGGACAAGATCAGCTATCAGAAACGTCTGCCCAACACACGCAAGGACGAGGACAGCGTAATCGTGGATACTTACACCCATGCGATGACCATGCGGTTCTATCCGGAAGGAGGCGATATGGTCGAGGGACTGACAAGCCGTGTGGCGTTTACCGTCAGCGACGAGGAGGGAGGCAGGCTGCAGCGTTCCGGCTATGTGGAGGACGACCGTAAGGTACGCCTGTGCGACATCCGTACCGACAGTCTGGGCAGAGGCGTCTTCACGCTCACACCGCAGAACGGCAGGAAGTACTTTGCGGTGGTACCGGATCACAAGTCGAAGGAGCGCCGCTATGAGCTCCCTGCTGCCCGTCCGGAAGGAACCGTCCTGACTTTCGACATGCTGGGTGAGATCGATATCATGGCTACGATTTCCAGTTCGCCCGGCATCCGGGGACAGCTGATCGGCTATGCCGTGATGCATAACGGTACCATCTTCGAGTGCGATACGCTGACGGCCACCGATGCCCACAGGCTCAGTTTCAACCGTTTCGTGATGCCGGAGGGAGTAAACCAGCTGACAGTGTTCGACAGCAGCGGAAGCATCCTGGCCGAACGCCTGTTCTTCATCTGCCCTGTTGCGAAGGAGCAGGACAGCATACGCATCACCTCCCGTACCACCCGTCTTACCCCCTGCTGCAAGGTCAGCTTCAACATCCAGTCCGAGCCTAACGCATCCATCTCGTTCTCTGCCATCGACGCAGCGACCATCAACAACGGATGGGAGGGGAACATGAAGACCTGGACCCTGCTTGCCAGTGAGGTCCGCGGATATATCGCCCATCCTGAATACTACTTCGAGGCAGACGACGACAGGCATCGCAGGGATGCCGACCTGCTGATGATGATACAGGGGTGGCGGCGCTATGACTTCCGGCTGATGTCGGGTCTGACTGACTTCGAGAAGCGCCAGCCCATCGAGGACAAGCTGTATCTGTTCGGACAGATCAAGTCGAAGCGGAAGAAGTATTCTCCCGATGACGTGGAGATAACGGCTACGATGTACAACAGGAAGGGAGAGGTGATCGACGGTTCCCTGAAGACGGACAGTGTAGGCAAGTACAACTATATCGTTCCTGACGTAGAGGGTGAATGGACGCTGTTCATGCGTTCGAAGAAGGACGATGTGGAACGAGACTATTACATCGGCATCGACCGCCATTTCTCGCCCGACAAGCGCTACATCTATCCCGATGAGGCACGTATCCAGCAGATACGTCAGCCTAATTTCATCCCGTCGGCCCAAAATGCAGTGATGGATGATGAGGAACCGGTTTCCATTACCCAGCGTAACCATCTCCTCCCTACCGTGAAGGTGAAGGCGACTCGCCGTATACTCGGAGACCTCAGGGTGAACTGGTATGACGAAGAGAATGCCCAGACACATTCCGTATTGAGATACGACTGTGACGAAGATGCTGACAGGTATGCTGACATGGGCGAGGACATGCCTTCGTTCTTCGAATGGCTCTCGAAACGCAACAGCTACTTCCAGTTCAATCAGGAAGACTATGACGTCACGGGAATGGCCGCATGGGTGGAAGGGGAGACAGATGATGACGGAAATCGGATAAGTTCGATAGCGTCATCAGGCAAAAGGATGTATGAGGACCTAACAACCTACAACGAGCGGCCTATCATCTGGATTGTGGACAACACGTTCTGGGGAATCACGGGACTGCCTAACGGTGCAAAAGGACATATCAACATCATAGACTCGAACAACAAGACCGACAATATCTCCCTGCCCGATATGCTGGACGTGGCGAAAAGTCTCTATATCTCGGAAGACCTTTCCTCGATGAAGACCTACCTGTGGGCAGAGAACCTGGCAGGCTACAATCCCGTTATCTTCTACGTGTACCAGCATCCGCTCTTCGACTTCAAGCAGAAGGGTTTGAGGCGTACTCACTTCGAGGGGTTCAATGTACCGACCGCCTTCGAGATGGAGGATTATTCCGTGATGCCTCCTGCCGAGGACTTCCGCCGTACCCTGTACTGGGAGCCGAACCTGAAGACGAACAACAGAGGCCGTGCAACAGTTGAATTCTACAACAACTCCTCATGTACTTCCATGTTTATCTCTGCTGAAGGAATCACAGAGGATGGTAAATTTATCATTAACGAATAATTAGCAATGCAGATGATGACAAAAGCCGTAAAAGGGCTATTGATTGTTAATATAGCAGCGTATATTATCAACGTATTAGTTGGTATGGTATGGGGACTTAATCTCAATGCGCTGTTTGGTTTGTTCTATGTTGAAAGCCCTTATTTTCTACCTTTCCAGTTCCTGACTCACATGTTTATGCATGGTGACATTTGGCATATCTTCTTTAATATGTTTGCACTATGGATGTTCGGACGTATCATGGAGCAGACTTGGGGTTGGAAAAAGTTTCTGGTTTTCTACTTTGTATGTGGATTCGGTGCTGCTTTGCTCCAGGAAGCAGGCCAATTTATCGGATTGATTAGCCCGCAAGACTATATCATAGGAGCCAGTGGTGCCGTAATGGGCGTTATGTTGGCTTTTGGTATGACTTATCCTAACGAAAAAATCTTCATCATCCCTATCCCGATTCCCATCAAGGCTATCTGGTTAATTATAGGCTATGCTGTATATGAAGTTATCTTAGGATTGCTGAACGTAGATAAAACTGCCCATTTTGCCCACTTGGGGGGTATGTTGTTTGGCTTCCTGTTGATTCTGTATTGGAAGTTCAAAGCGAAAAAAAGAACAAATTCTTCATACATAGGTTGGCGTACAACGTCAACACATCCCAATATGAAAGTGCACTACAACAAGAACGAACGTAGTCGTGACTATGAGTTCAATGCACAGAAAAAGGAGCAGAATGATGAAATCGACCGCATTTTAGACAAGATTCGTCAGGATGGCTATGCCAGTTTGAGTGAGAAAGAGAAAAAACAACTGTTTGATGCATCAAATCAATAAGACGGATGAAGGTCGTTAAGAAGATTTTCTGTTGGGTCATTGGAATTTTAAATGTGCTTGTTGTCTGTGGGTTGATAATTTGTGCGTATTCCATCTATTTAAGACCTGCTGACTATCCCAATTGGTCATATCTTGGGATGCTGCTTCCGTTTTTTGTAATTGCTGCTCTTGTGTTTCTGTTGATTTGGCCATTCCTGAAATGGAAGTATTGTGCCATCAGCCTACTTGGTATCATCATTTGTTGGGGCAGCATACGGGATTATTGTCCGATTAACCTGTTCAAAGATGTGCCCGAAGGTAAAACAATTAATCTTTTATCTTATAACGTAGGGATTTTCCGGAATTACAATTATCAATCAGGCAAGACCGATATTGCCGATTATATTATCAACTCTAATGCAGATGTAGTCTGTTTGCAAGATGTTTGGAGAATTCGAAATAAACAGCCATATGCATCTTTCAATGCCGTTTTTCCTTATATCCATAAAGGAGAAGAGGTGAGCTATGATTGTGTTCTTTTGTCCAAGTTCCCAATTTTGTCTTCTCAACAGATTGATCTTGGATCTAAAGCAGCAAAATGTATGAGCTATGATTTGCTGATTTATGACGATACTGTCAAGGTCATCAACTGCCATTTAGAATCCTATTTGCTGAACGATGACGATAAACAACTTTACAAACAGATGGTTAAGCGTTCTGTACACATGAAGGATGACCAAGAGCAAGATTCCATCAATATGAAACAAAGTTTTTGGTGGTTAGAAGGCAAACTGGCCAAAGCGAATGCAGCTCGATCGCTTCAGGCTGAACTACTAAAAGCAATGATTGATAGTCTGCCAAACAAGTATATCATTGTCTGTGGTGACTTTAATGACTCACCGGTTTCTTATGTGCATAAAACACTGACAGAAAAGTTGAAAGATGCCTACACAGAATCTGGAAACGGACCAGGTTGGTCATATAATCAAAATGGAATGTATTTTCGCATTGATCACATTTTAATGAGCGAAAGTTTCAGTTCATATAAGGCAAAAGTGGACAAATATGGGCAAGAAAGTGACCATTACCCCATTTTTTGTACCTTAGAGATGCGATAAATCTAAAAAAAGTGTTAACTTTGCACCCTTGTAATGCACTTATTTGTGAGACACCCCATCTTTGATGGGTTTTCACGGTGTGAGGAAATGAAAATTATATCATTAACAAATAAACAAAATTATTAAACATCAACAATGCAAAACAAAGGATTTGTTAAGTTCTTAGCCATTGCGCTAACACTTATCTGCATCTTCTATCTGTCTTTCTCCGTAGTGACGAACTACGTGGATAATAAGGCATCAAAGATGGAAGAGAAGGAAGCAGAACTTTATTTGGATTCACTCAACATGAATCCGTTCTACTTGGGAACCTACAACCTGAAGCAATGTCGTGAAACTGCCATCGGTCTTGGTCTTGACCTGAAAGGTGGTATGAACGTCATTCTTGAAGTGTCAGTTCCTGATGTAGTAAAGGCTTTAGCCGACCACAAGACTGATTCTGCATTTGTTCAGTCAGTCAATGAAGCCCAAAAACAAGAAGTCGAAAGTCAAAGCGATTTTATCTCACTGTTTGTCAAAGCCTTTAAGAAGAATGCGCCAGACGGAAAGCTGGCACAGATCTTTGCCACACAGAAGTTGAAGGGTAAAATCAATGCAAACAGCAGCGATGACGAAGTGGAGAAGGTTCTTCGTGAAGAGGTGAATACCGCTATCGACAATTCATTCCTCGTACTTCGTACTCGTATTGACCGCTTCGGTGTTGTTCAGCCAAACATTCAACGAGTTGAAGGTCAGTCAGGCCGTATCATGGTTGAACTTCCTGGTATCAAAGAGCCAGAGCGTGTACGTAAACTCCTTCAGGGTAGTGCTAATCTTGAGTTCTGGGAGACTTACGATACGCAGGTAATCCTTCCTTACCTCAATCAGTTGAACACTGCACTTCGTAATGGTAAGGTTGTAGACGAAGCAACGGACTCTACTGCTACCGAAGAAGTAGCTGAGGCTACTCCTGCAACAGAGGAAGCTGATTCTGCAGCAAAGGACAACAAGGAAAATATCTTGAATCAGGTATCAGCTGCTGACCAGAAGAGTCCAAGCAAGGCTTCTGACGAGAAAGAACTTGAGAAAGCTAAGGCAGAAAACCCACTCTTCGCCATCTTCCAGCCTTATCAGGGTGAAAGAGGTTGTGCTGTAGGTTATGCCCTCGCATCCGATACTGCTGAAATCAATGCTTTGGTAAGCAGTGAACTTGCTAAGCAGGTACTCCCAGGCGACCTCTCACTGAAGTGGGGTGTGAAGTCTGAGGATAAAGCAGGCCGTGTCTATACACTTTATGCAATCCGCATGACAGGTCAGAACGGACGTGCTCCAATCGAAGGTGAAGTTGTTACAGAATCTAAGGATGAGTTCGACCAGTATGGTAAGCCTTGTGTAACTATGAAGATGAATTCTGAAGGTGCTCGTAAGTGGGCTGCCCTCACAGAGGCTAACGTAAACCATTGTGTAGCAGTCGTATTGGATAACCTCGTTTATAGTGCACCAAACGTACAGAATAAGATTGATGGTGGTAACACTCAGATTACCGGTTCATTCACTACCAACGAAACCAAGGACCTTGCAAACGTGCTCCAGTCTGGTAAGATGCCAGCTCCAACACAGATCGTACAGGAAGACATCGTAGGTCCATCATTGGGTCAGGAATCTATCAACGCAGGTTTCATTTCATTCATCATCGCCTTCATCGTATTGATGATTTACATGTGCGTGATGTATGGCATCCGTCCAGGTATGGTTGCAAACTGCGCCCTCTTGCTCAACTTCTTCTTCACACTGGGTATCCTCACCTCACTGCAGGCAGCATTGACAATGTCAGGTATTGCCGGTATGGTGCTGACACTCGGTATGGCAGTCGATGCCAATGTGCTTATTTATGAGCGTACCAAGGAAGAATTGAAGGCCGGAAAGAACATCAAGAACGCTGTTGCAGCTGGTTATAGCAATGCATTCTCAGCAATCTTCGACTCTAACCTTACTTCAATCATCACAGGTGTTATCCTCTTCTACTTCGGTACAGGTCCTATCAAGGGATTCGCAACGACCCTCATGATTGGTATCGTATGTTCATTCTTCACTGCAGTTTGGTTGACTCGTATCTGCTACGAGCACTTCCTCAACCGTGATAAGTGGACCGACCTTACCTTCACCACAAGTGTTTCAAAGAACATGATGCAGGGCACGAAGTTCAACTTCATGGGTGCTTACAAGAAGTCATTCTTGGCATTCGGCATCTTCCTCCTTGTTTGTCTTGCTTCGTTCTTCATTCGTGGTTTGAGCCAGTCAATCGACTTCACAGGTGGACGTAACTATAAGGTAGAATTTGTGAACCCAGTAGCTCCAGAGGATATCCGTGCAGCATTGGCTAACAAGTTCCAGGAGAGAGCTGCTGCTGAGGAAGATGTTGACAAGGTAACAACTCAGGTTATTGCTCTTGGTACTGACGGTAAGATGGTACGTATCTCTACCAACTACCGTATCAACGAGAACGGTCAGCAGGTTGACTCTGAAATCGAGAAGATGATTTACGAGACACTCGTAGCTGGTGGACAGATTGACGGAAAGACAGTAACTCTTGATCACTTCATCAACCGTGATGAACGTACAGGTGGTTCAATCATCAGTTCACAGAAGGTAGGTCCTTCAATTGCTGAAGATATCACCTATGGCGCTATTTGGTCAGTCATCTTGGCTCTCATCGCCATCTTCATTTACATCTTGATTCGATTCCGTAACGTAGCCTTCTCAATCGGTTCTGTAGCAGCATTGACACTTGATACAGTACTCATCATCGGCGTCTACTCACTCTGTTGGGGTTGGATTGGTTTCTCTCTTGAAATCGACCAGACCTTCATTGGTGCTATCCTGACAGCTATCGGTTACTCAATCAATGATAAGGTGGTTATCTTCGACCGTATCCGTGAAGAGTTGAAGCTCTATCCAAAGCGCGACAAGCAGCAGGTATTCAACCAGTCGCTTAACGCAACTTTGGCTCGTACTATCAACACATCTGTAAGTACTCTCATCGTATTGCTCTGTATCTTCATCTTTGGTGGTGACAGCATCCGCAGCTTCGCATTCGCGATGATACTTGGTGTATTGATTGGTACCACTTCATCACTCTTCATTGCAGCTCCGACTGCATATCTCGTTCTCGGACGTAAGATTAAGGAAGACGAAGTTAAAGAATAACAATCCGCATGAAGACCCTCCGTTGTGAGGGTCTTCTGCTTTATTTTTTTGAATAATATTATTATGCATTATGAATTATGCATTATGAATTAAATACACAGCACATTATGGAACAGAAAACAAAAGTAGCAATCGTAGGTTATGGCAACATTGGACGCTATGCCTTAGAGGCCCTCGAAGTTGCACCCGATATGGAGTGTGTAGGTATCGTACGCCGTAACGTCACCACTCCTACCATCAATGGCGTGAAAGTAGTGACTGACATCCGCGAGTTGGGAAAAGTCGATGTGGCTATCCTCGCAACACCTACGCGTAAAGTAGAAGAATATGCGAAGCAGTGTCTTGCGCTTGGCATCAATACAGTCGATAGTTTCGACATCCACACCCAGATTATAGACTTGCGTCGCAGTCTCGATGCTGTAGCAAAAGCAAACGGTGCAGTCAGCATTATCAGTGCAGGCTGGGATCCAGGAAGCGATTCCATCGTACGTACACTGATGGAGAGTCTGGCACCACGCGGTATCAGCTATACCAACTTCGGTCCAGGCCGTTCAATGGGACACTCGGTTGCTGTTCGTGCCATTCCAGGCGTTCGTGATGCACTCTCAATGACCATCCCAGTAGGTACAGGTATTCATCGTCGTATGGTTTATGTGGAGTTGGAAGAAGGAGCAGATTTCAAGACTGTTGAAGCAGCCATCAAGGCAGATGCTTACTTTGTCAACGATGAGACTCATGTGATGCAGGTACCTTGTGTCAACGACCTCAATGACGTAGGACACGGTGTGAATCTGGTACGCAAAGGTGTGTCAGGTAAAACTCACAACCAGCTCTTCGAGTTCAACATGAAGATCAACAACCCAGCACTTACTTCACAGGTGTTGGTTAACATGTGTCGTGCTGCTCTTCGTCAGCAACCAGGAGCTTATACCATGATTGAGATTCCTGTTATCGACATGCTGCCAGGCGACAAGGAAGACATCATCCGTCACTTGGTATAAATTTAGTACGCATTATTATTAATAAGGTGCGCCTGTTACGTTTGCAACACAATAATTCAGGCAATACCATACATTTTTCATCAAAAACGGCAAAAATATCCTAAAATATTTTGCCGTTTTATTTTTATGCTGTATCTTTGCCATGTAATATGAACTATCGGCATTAATCACTAAAACAAAACGAATATGAAGAAACTATTACTCTCAATCCTTGCGCTTGTAGCAGTATCTGCTGTTCAAGCACAAAACGTGAACATGTATATTGAGGTTGAACCAACCACCGACCTCAAGAACATCCCTGTAACACTATACCTGACAAACGATGTAGAAATCATTGGTTTGCAGGCTACATTTGCTCTTCCAGCAGGGTTGACCAAGGAGAAGTACAACTATGATGAAGACGAGGAAATGTATTTCTTGATGACGAACCGTACCACCAAGAATCACCAGAAAAACTCAAAGAACATGTTTAAGGCAAGTGCTCCAAACGACCTGTTCATCAACTGTGTATCTGATAATGGAAGTGCCCTTAAAGAGAATTCAGGTGCAATCGGTACATTCTGGTTCGATGGTCGTTCATTGGCAGATGGCACATACAGTGTGAAGATGTACGATGCATGTGCATTCCCAGATGCAAACTCACGTATTGATGCTGCAGGCCAGCACACACCTGACCAAAGTGCTGACTATAAG
Organism: Bacteroidaceae bacterium; assembly: GCA_017529865.1. Classification (GTDB taxonomy): domain Bacteria; phylum Bacteroidota; class Bacteroidia; order Bacteroidales; family Bacteroidaceae; genus Colivivens. Next base: position 39,014 of record JAFXNA010000018.1, on the reverse strand, counting down.
CCGTTTGAATACGAATTCCAGTTCGTGGTTACCAATGGTGCTGTAACTAGTGGTATCAACAACCTGATAGTTGCAGGCAAGGCAAACGGTATCTATAACATTGCTGGCCAGCAGATGAATGGTCTCCAGAAGGGTATCAATATCGTAGATGGTCAAAAGGTTTACGTGAAGTAATAGCCTACCAGCCCCTCTCCCGTCCTCCCTCAAGGGGGAAGTTCTAAAGGGAAGGGAACATAGAATATAGATAAAGGTGCTCGGACGCTGTTCCGGGCACTTTTTTTGCTTTTAGGCAAGCTCTAGGCAAGGTGTTGGCATACTCTAGGCAAGGTGTTGGCAAGGTGTTCGCAAGCTCAGGCAAGCTCAAATAGCTTGCGAAGAGTATGCGAAGAGCTTGAGAACTCGCTTGTTAGAGCGAATGAAAAGCGGAAGAAGTCGCTAGCAAATCAAGAGGTAGGAAATTTTATTTCTTAGGCTTGAAAAAATATTTTCTTAGGCTTAACCCCACAATAACTTCTCCATAAAAAGTGCTCAAGCATTACTGCCTGAGCACCTATATTTCTTCCCTCCATGGGAGGGATAAGAGGGAGGTTGTTTACTTAATGTAAACTTTCTTTCCATCAATGATGTTGAGACCCTTTACAGGAGCAGATACCTTCTGACCAGCTACGTTGTAGATAGCCTTTACAGGAGCTTTCTTCGTGACAGTAGCGATGCCTGTGGTTGGGTCATCACCTAAGTAGATGAGGCAGAAGTTGTCGCAACCACAATAATCTGTGTTACCAGCTTCATTCTTGTCAAAACCGAATGTCAATGCTTCGCCTTCTGCAAGGCAAACGTTGAGTTCAACGTTGAATTTACCTACGCTGAATGCGTATGAACCAGAATTTGAGTTGTCGAGAACGTACTTAGTTCCTTCTGCAGTAGTAACTTCACGCCATGTACCGCTACCAGCCTCATCCAAGAGCCCGTCGAATATATTTGGTACTTGCTTTGTTACTTCGTTGGCAAAGATAACACCAGGAGTCTCAAGTTCTTCGCCTGCTTCAAAAAGTGGACGGTTTGTTGCGTAGTCGTTCTTACGTCCGAATGCCTGAGCTTTCAGTGTGTACCATCCTGCTGGAAGACCCTTGATTGTCTTCTCAACCTTGATTGTACCACCATACTTTGTCATACCGCAGTTGCCATTTTCAACCTTGTAGCTTGGATTATTGCCACCATTGGATGTAACTGTCCAACCGTCAGCATTATTGCTTGCGTCAAAGCCTGCATTTGGGAAAAGTGCAGCCAATAGTTCATCTCCAGCCTTGGGACCCTCGCCTCCGTTGAGAGCAGCGAGAGCATCTTGAGTAGCTTTAATCTCTTCTGCCTCCCTTGCGGCAATAATATCAGCGGCAATTACCTGATATGCAGCTTCGTCCATAAACTGCCAATAAGCATTTGATGTTGGCTCTGCCACCATTGTTAAAGCTGTTCCATCTGCATTTATTGCTAAATAATAACCTTGCTCTGCGCCATCATATTTGACCTGGGCTTCACGATCATAGATGCAACGGATGACCCATCCTTCTTCCCGATCTTCTGCTGCCCATTTATGATAACCTGTACTATTGCAAGTAAAACCATCCGAGATGAGTCTGAAGAAATTACCTGAGGCTTCATTTTGTTCGAATCGTACATAAGTGTAAACATGTCCAGGATCACTGAATACATGTTCATCACTATGGAAGCCATCTGCTTCTGTTCCTTCATTTTTAAGTTTGAAAGCAACTCCTAACTCATCAATAGTAGCAGAAGCTGTAATGAATTTACCAGTACCTTTGTTGTAAAGGTAGCCTACGGTACCTGTTGCAGGGATGTCAGCAGCGAATGCGCTACCTACCATCGCAAACAACGCAACGAATAAAAGAGTAATTTTTCTCATGTTTGTTAATGTTTTAATGTTAATAATAAAAAGATTGAAAAGTTTGGTACAAATATAGTGCTTTTTCATCAAACCACCAAACATTTTGTGTGAAATTGTTACAATTGCTTTGTTTTATATCAAGTTATTCAAATAAAAGTGCCCGGACTTGCGTCCGAACACTTTTATCTATATTCTATGTTCCCTTCCCTTGAGGGAGGGGTTAGGGGTAGGCTATTACTTCACGTAAACTTTTTCGCCGTTCACAATATTAAGACCCTTCTGGAGACCGTTCATCTGCTGGCCAGCTACGTTGAAGATAGTCTTCTGAGCTACCTTTTCAGTTACACCAGCAATCTTAGTAGCTTCACCTACTTTCTCAAACTTAGCGTTCTTGAATGACAGCCAGCTGATGTTGTTGTCTGCTGCTACGTTGATTTGAATCTTCAATGTGCCATCAGTAACATCACCTAAAGCTACATACTCACCAATGTTGAACTGAGAAGTTCCAACCTGATTACCTTCTGTAACGTCAACAGCTTCGCCTTCGTTAGCCTGAAGTGTGATTCCTGTTGCTGCAGTTGCGTCAGTACCATTCTTTGCGCGTACACGTACCCAAACAGAAACAGAATACTGTCCTTCTGGCAGGTCTTCCATTGTTGCAGTAAGCGTATTAGCGCCAAGTGAATTACCATCTGCTACCCAATACTCAAAGAATGGAACCTTGAAGTTTGTACCATCATTATCACCCTCTACAGACCAAGTGTTGATGTAGAGACTTGTATCGTAGTTGTTGCACTTATTGTCACCAACAGACCAAGCAGAGAGGAGAAGGTCATCATAATCCAATGCATTGTTATGCCATCCGTTCAAAGCATAAGGATTAACAACAGCTTCTGTTAATGTACCAGCGTTCCATGCTGCAGTGTAATCGTCAAAAATCTTCTTATATGCCTCATAAGCACTCTTAGTGTAGACATTTGTAGACTCCATCAAGTCGTTCATTGACATCAAAGCTTCGGCATTAGCAATAGACTTTGCTGCAGCCTCTTCTGCAGAGATAAGTGCTGCTGTTGCTGCATTGATTGACTCTAAAGTAGCACCATCTTTCAGCACCTTATCTTCAGAATAGTTAGCAAGAGCATCGGTAATACCCTGCAATGCAGTTGGATCCATAGTTGCCTCTGTATCTACAGCTTTTGCTTTTGCTAAAGCTTCCTTATATACCTTAATAGCTGCTGTTTTTTCCACGTCGTCAATAGTTGCAGAAGCACCATAGTATGTTAACTGGAAATTATCCCAAATACACCAAAGAGCTGTGTTTTCAACCAATTTAGCACCCAGTGTAAGTGTTCCATCTGTTATTTCAAAAATGACAGGTTCAATTGTGTACAAACCCTTTGTAAATGAATTTGAGGCATCTGACATATTGTTCTCCGAACCAGTCTTCAATGGGAATGTACCAGTCTTGTCATTCGCATAGAATACTGGGAGATTATCATTGTCGGTACCATCCTGACGATAGAATCCTTGAGCTGTCAACGAGTAGAGACCATTAGGCATATCTTCAATAGTCTGTGTCAAAGTGAAAACAGCATGGAATGATTCTGCACAGTTGTTTTCATTGACTCCACCAGCTAGGTTTTTGTTAGATGCTTCAATTGTCCAACCAGAACCACCTGCATTTCTTCCAAAGTTAGGATTGGTGATGAGCATTGTGGCACATAAAGGATTATCAGCTGTAGCAGCAGAGAGATATTTCAAAACATGGTCTCTTGTAACAAGCACCCAATAAGCATAATTAGTACCTGGGTCATCGCCAACAGTAGTAGTAGTTGCGCCTTGATCAGCAAACAGATACTTTTCACCTGTGCTCATCTTATATACATTGGTTTCACCTGCAACAGCCTCGAATGTCCAATTCTGGTTTGCGTCACCATTGTCTACATAACCATTGAATCCAAGATGCTTACCTGAATACGTAGGCGATGATTGCAATTCATATTTACCATCAGTTACTTTCAGTGTGAAAGGAATACCGCCTTCCTTTGATATTGAAGCACGTGTTCCCCAGTTATTTGCACCGACAACAAAGCCCTGTGCACCTACATTGTACAAATAGAAGGTACCTTCGCTCACTTCACTTGGAACCCAAGACTGAGCAGAAGCCTGACCAACCAATACGGCAGCAATAGCTGTCAAAAAGAGTCGAAATTTTCTCATAAAAAAAATGTTTAAAGAGTTAATAATAAAATAATATATAAATGATTTTTTTCTTGTGTATAATACTGCTCCGCCTTCATGGTTTCATGATGCAATGACAGAGCGCTTCTTTCGGGTACAAATTTAGCACATTTTTATTGAATTACCAAACATTTTGTACAAAATCCTCTTTTTTCTTCCCTTTTACACCTTATTTATAATATAATAGCAAAAACAAGGTGCTCGAACTTGCGTCCGAGCACCTGCTTAATTCTTTATTCCCTTTCCTTTAGAGCTTCCCCCTTGAGGGGGGACGGGAGAGGGGCTGGTAGGCTGTTACTTCACGTAAACCTTCTTGCCACCAACGATGTTGAGACCCTTCTGGAGACCCTTCATCTGCTGACCAGCCATGTTGTATACTGTCTTAGCAGCTGCTGTTGCTTCAACTTCGTTGATTGCAGTAGCTTCCTGAGTTACGATGATTGGAACCATTCCACCAGCCTTGACATACTTCACGTTCTTGTATGACAACCAGCTAATGTTGTTGTCTGCAGCGATGTTGAAGTTAACCTTCAAAATGCCGTCTGCACCAACTACTGCAGGAGTAGAGAACATACCCCAACGGAACTGATCGCCATCACCGCAAGTTCTGCCGTCACATACATCAACAGGCTCGCTACCATTTGCAGAGAGTGTGATACCGTATGCTGTGTCACCACCACCGTTCTTAATGCGTACACGTGCAATTGCACTCACTACATAGTTACCTGCTTCGAGACCTGTAATAGTTCCTGTAAGCGTTGCCTCACCGAGTGATTTGTCATCTTCAGTCCAATACTCGAAGAATGGAACGTGCATTGGAGATGCGCCTACCTTACCATCTGCCTCTACTGACCATGTATTGATGTAGAGAGAAGTTGCGAAGTCTGAACACTGTGTGCCATTGTATGTCCATGCAGAGAGGAGGAAGTCATCGTATATGTTTCCTGCATGCCATCCATGAACTGTATAAGGATTGTCAAGGTTACCTACTACCTCACCTGCTGCATTCTTAGCGATAGCGTCTGCATACATCTGGTAGTATGCATCGTAAGCTTCCTGAGTGTAAATGTTGGTACCATCAATGAGATCCTTGATGTCAGTCAAAGTAGCTGCTTCTTCTTTCAGGACAGCCTTGTTTGAATAAGCCTGATATGCTTCTTCAGAAACTGCAATCCAAGTGCTCTGTGCCTCTGCATCCTCTGACATATAAAGACGAGTGTCGTTCTTTGAAGGAACGATTGAGAGCAGTCCCTTTGCTGGTTCATAAGTACTTGCAATTGTGAATGTCTTATCTGCGTTTACGCTGTAAGTCCAGTAACCTGCACCTGCACGGCCTGCACCGTCTACCCAGATATCACCATTGCCATCATAGTCGAGGTCATTTGCAGCATAGTTAGTTCCTGTCTTGTTAGATGCGCAGAGCTTGTAAGCGCCCTCATTGCCTGCCTCGAAGTGCATCTGATATCCCTTTGCACCAATTGAAGCACGAGTGTTCCAGTTGTTTGCACCAAGGATGAAGCCCTTAGCCTCTACATTGTAGAAGTACTGAACAGTTGCACCTGTTACATCCAAATCGGTTCTTTCTGGAGCAACTGCAACAACTACGTTATAGATAACGGCCTTGTTCTCAGTCTTATTACCTACAACGAATGCATACTTAGCTGTGTAGTTGATAACATCTGTCATATGAACACCTTCGTGCAATGGGTGACAACCAACTTCGTACAACTGAGCAGTTGCACGAGCGAAGTCAGCCTTTACATAGAACTGAGAAGTTGCATCACCCCAACCAGCCCAGTCGCCGTCAGCATTACGCCAACCGTCGGTGGTACCAAGCTTGTAATCTGCATCGAGTGAACCGTCAGACTGAACAGCAAAAATCTTAACGTTGTCGAGTGATTCTTCACCAAGAGCTGCAAGAATTGCGGCTACATTTGCACTTGAACCATCACCAGCTGTATAGTTATCACCAATCTTCAGGGTAACAACATCCTTCAATGTACTTGCAACGGCAAGTTCGCTAACATTTGTAGGAACAGTGGTATCGATTTCCTTCTCCTTTACGTTAAGAGTGATTGTGAGCACTACATATTTACCTTCTGGTGCAGCTGCGTTAACAACCTTGAACAAAGCTGTGTACTGAGTTGGTTCACTGGTATTCATACAACCTATGAATGTCAGCGCTAATGGGTTGGCTGTATCCTTAAATTGTAAGCAGAACTTAGAATTACCTCCTAAAGCCCAGCCTTCCCAGGCACCTTCTGCATTACGCCATCCGTCAGTTGAACCAACAGTATAGTTCTCATCAAGTGAGCCGTCAGGCATCATAGCGTAAATCTTCAAAGCATCCTTTGTGGTACCCAGTTCTTCTGCGATTTCATCCCATGCAATGGTGATACCGTGATCGCCACCTGGCATATAATCCTGACCAAGCTCACATTCTGTTCCGTATGTGAACATCGTAACTTCTTCTTCTGCTGTGGTAGCAAGTTCTGCATAAATGCCAGCAATTTCTGCCATTTCAGCAATACCGTTACCTTCAAGAGTACCTGCGTTGAGTGCTGCAACGATATCAGCTACGCCTTCCTCGAAATCCTCAAGAGCATCTTCATCACCAGCAAGGAGCTGCTTGTGCATTTCGATTGATGAACGAACACCTTTGTATGCAATGATGCTTGAAGTAGCAGCTTTCTTTGCTTTAAGCAATGCAGCTTCTGTTTCCTCGTTAGGATTTGCTTGATAATTAGCAAAAGCTGCCTCATAAGCTGCCTTTACTGCTGCATTCAGGAGAGCTTGGTCGTCAGTTTCTTCTTCGCCTTGCTGCTTGATGAAATCTGCCAACTCTTCTTCTGTACCGAAGAACCAGTATGCACCTTCGTTTGCTTCGTCTAAAGCAGTACAAGCAAGTGCACCGTCGACAACCTGAAGATACGAACCTGCTGTAATCCATGAAGGACCTTGGTCGTTTGGATAAGGATGAGTAATGAGCAGACCCTTTTCAGTTGACTTTACGATCAACTGGCCATAATATGTACTCATGGCAGCTGGTTCCTGATAGAATGTCAGGTAGTTTGCATCTGCTGTCTTAAAACGCATGAACTTTGCGCCTTCTACAGAAGGAGTAGCACTAGCGTCTTTCTCCTTGATTTCAATGGTAAATTCCACAGCAGTTGCGCCTAATGTGGCATCTGCTGTGATGTACTGACCAGAGCCAAGGTTATACAGAAAACCTTTTTGGCCAGCCTCTGGCAGAGCAGCAAAAGCACTCATGCCAATCAGCGCAAATAGCGCAGCGAGTAAAAATTTGATTTTTCTCATGACTTGAATTGTTTAGAGTTAAAAAAATAATTTTATTAGTTAATTAATATTGGTTTCAGTTTACAGACGGCAAATATAGCACATTTTCACATAATAACCAAACATTTAACAAAAAAAAAACAAAAAATGTCCTTTACACCTTATTAAATATAAAAAAAGTACTGTTTTAATAAAAACAAAGGTGCTCAGACTTATGTCCGAGCACCTTTATTATCTTCCCTCCTTGGGAGGGATAAGAGGGAGGTTCTGTTTACTTAATGTAAACCTTCTTACCATCGATGATGTTGAGGCCCTTAGCAGGAGCTGCCAACTGCTGACCAGCTACGTTGAATACACTCTTATCTGCAGCCTTGTTGCCAACTTCTGAGATAGCAGTAGCTATTTCCTCTAACAAGGTGTACTTCACATTCTGGAATGACAGCCAGCTGATGTTATTGCCCTCAGCTACATTGAACTTCACCTTCAATGTTCCATCTTGTACAATTGTTTCTTCCTTAACCTGAGTTAAGTTGAACTGACCAACAACTTCACCGTTAGTAACATCAACTTCGTCATCTTCGTTTACTTGGAATACAACACCTTCTGCATCAGCAGGATCTGTTCCGTTTGTTGTACGAACACGTACCCATGCTGTAACTTCGTAAATACCAGAAGGAAGATCTGTCAATGTTGCTTCGAATTCTTTTGCAGCAAGCGTGTTAGGATCACTTGTCCAATACTCGAAGAATGGAACCTTGAATTCTGTACCATCATAGATACCTTCTGTTGACCATGAGTTGATGATAAGTCCCTGGTCGTAGTTTGCACACTGAACACCATCCTCTGTCCAAGCAGAGAGGAGATAGTCGTCAAAGTCTACATCTGTACGTAAACCACGTAAGCTATATGGATTCAGGCTCTCAACAGCTTCAGTCAATGTACCTGCTTTGTATTGCTTGTTATAACTTTCGAACTTAGCATAGTAAGTATCGTAAGCCTCTGGAGTTACTACGTTGTATTGCTCCATCAATTCATACATACCCATGAGAGCTTGAGCGTTGCGTACCGAAGTACGAGCATCATTCGTTGCAGCAATCAATGCAGCTGTAGCTTCTTGAACGCTTGCAAATGTTGCGTCATCTACAAGTACCTTATTCTCTGCATAAGTATTGATAGCATTATTGAGCTTAACAAGGGTTTTGGGATCCATGGTTTCTGGCAAAACTTCCTCTGCTTCTGCAAGCGCCTTCAGATAAGGTGGAATTGCAGCTTCCTTCTTAATATCATCAACAGTTCTTGTTCCTTGATATGTAAGTGTGAAGTTGTCCCAGATACACCAGAGGTGTGTGCTGGTTTCCAGTTTTGCACCAAGGGTAATCTCTCCGTCCTCACCAACTACGAAAGCAACAGGAATATCAAGATAATAGTTTCCGTTGATGAATTCTACTGCGGCATCGCCCATGCTTTCCCATCCACTTCCATCGTGATCTGGCAGATTGCCTTTCTGTGGGAATTGAGCAGTATCATCATTACCGAATACAACAGGAATATCATCTATTGAACCATCGTCGATGCGATAGAAACATTGAGCGGTCAATGAGTAAGTACCAGCAGGCATACCAGTAAGAGTCTGAGAGAGTGTAAATACTGAGTGGTATGATTCACCGCAATAGTTGCCATTTGTGCCACCACCGCGGAGATTCTGGTTGCTTGCAACCATTGTCCATCCCTTACCTGCAGGATTCTCCTGGAAGCCTGGGTTAACAATTGCATCACTCATGTCTGCACCAACAGAGGTCTGAGACTTAACGGCCTTGATATATGTAGCCAAAACATCACCACTCAAATCAGCAGTTGCTGTACCGGCCGTGTATGCAGTCTGGATGTCAGCTACGTCATAAGCAGCCTTTCCGTCCTTATCCAACTGAGCTGCCTTTGCTGCATAAGTATCCAAAGCAGCCTTTGTAGCTGCGTACTGCTCAACAGATGTGTTTGCTTCCTTAATCAAAGCAGACAGTGCTTTGTAGGTTTTAATGATTGGATTTGTCTCGAAAGCTTCCTTTGCAGCCTCAAGGTTGGCCTTGATTTCTCCATTCATTGGATCTGTTGGAATCTGTGCAATCAGTTCAGCAATTTCTTCCTCAGAAATAGCATCTGTGTAGTAAGTCAGTTTTGCATTACCGAAGATGAACCAACCACCATCAATATAGTTAGGTTGTTCGAGTGAAAGATTCAGTACACCATCCTCACCTACATACGCAAATACTTCGTTCACATACTTACCTTCATTGAAGAGGGTTGCTGCATCATTCATGCTGTTTGGATTCCAAGTAGCAACATGATCAGAAGCCCAGTCAGCAATACGAACGAAATTGCCATTTGCATTCAGGGTTGCTGTAGACATTACGAAACCTGCGTTGGCACGAGCCTCGCACTCTGGATTACCGCCATCACGATAGAATGCGTTCACTGTGAATTTATACAGACCAGGCTTCAAACCTTCGATTGTCTTTGTAAGTGTGCCTGCACCTTGGAATACTTCAAGAATACCTGCTCCAGTATTATAATTACCTCCACGAGGATTAATTGGATATCCACTCCAAGTCCAACCATCCTTATTATTCAAAGTCGCTCCTGCAAAATAAGTTTCTGTAACGTCCTTTTCGGCATATTCAGCTAATGCAGCTGCATCTGCAACACCTGCATCTGTCAAAGCTTTTGCTTTACCATCAACAACCGCCTTCTTAATGAATCTCTCATAATCGTATGGTGACATAAATACCCACTCGTCTTCAGTCGAGCCCATGGATAAGATACCATTGTCATTAAACATATAGTTGCCACCGTTTTGGAGTTTCACACCATTTGCCGTCTGAGTAACAGTTAAATTCATCCACTCATTTGATGGTCTGTCTGTGTAAAGATTCTCACCAAGACCTGTACCACTCCAGTCGTATGACAGCAGATTGATTCCAGTCTCTGTTAATGCAACTCTAATTGGCATACCAAGAGTAGCTACAGTAGCACGAGTACCCCAATTTGCACCACGGCTCAGGAACTTACCTGCCTCTTTGTTATACAAATAATATACGCCTCCAGGATACTGAGTAGCAGGGCACATATAAGTCAGACGGAAGTTATCACAACCAGAATAACCGGTGTCGCCATCTGTAGTCTTTTCGAAACCAATTGTCAGTTTACCGTCTTCTCCAACTTCAGCGATTACCTCCATTGCATACTTTCCTTGAGCGAAAGCGTAAGAACCTGCGCTTGAGTTATCGAGGACATACTTCTTTTCGCCATTGACTTCAATTTCAGTGTAATTACCTGCTCCCTTCTCCTCAACAGCTCCGTCGAAGATGTTGATTGCCTGTGTCTTCACACCGTTTGCAAAGAGATAAGCTGGAGTTTCCAAAACCTCTCCTGCGTAGAACTTAGGAAGGTTTGCAGCGTTTGTACCTGCACGTCCGAATGCCTGTGCTTCCAGTAAATAGATACCAGGCTTCAGGTCTGTGATGGTCTGCTCAATCTTAACAGCGCTGTTGTAGCAAGTCATACCTGCATTCTTGCCACCTTTGCCATCATCTACAATCGCATACTTAGGTGCTGTACCCTTTGCAGTAACTGTCCAACCATCAGCATTTCCTGCATCGAAGCTAGGATTAACGATTGCAAATGTAGCATCGTCACCATAGTTCAATGCCTGCTTCTTTGCTAACAATTCTGCAGCAGCTGCTGCATCTTCATGAAGTGCATCGTAGTCATCTTTTGACATATACTGCCAGTAAGAAGCATCTGTGGGCTCCTCAAGGAGAACCAACTTGCCTTCAGCATCAGGAGTCAGATAGTAACCCTGCTGAGCAAATGCAACCTGAGATGAAACATAGATACAACGGATTACCAGACCTTTTTCTGTACCAATTGCTGCCCACTTGTGATAACCACTGCTCTTACAAGTAACACCTTCATTTACCATTCTCATGTAGTCTGATGTTCCGTTCAGTTTGAAACGGAAGTAAGAGTAACCAGCTTCTTCAACATATTTACCTTCGCTACCGAAATGAGCGCCGCAGTCAACCTTTTCCCCAATTACAAATTCAACACCATTATCATCCATAACAGCATTAGCAGAAATGAACTGCTTTGTTGCCAAGTTATACAGATAACCAACATCATTTGCGTTTGGCATAGCATTAGCTGCTACAGTCGTTTTATATGTTTCTTCGTCAACAAACTGCCAAACTGGAGCTTCTGCTTCTGGGAAACAGAACAAAGTACCATCGTCTTTATATCCTAAGCAATAGTCGTATAAATAATCAACATTAAAGTCTGCTCTATTATACGTGCTCATGATGCGGAATCCTGTTTCACCGACAGGAACTACTGCGAACACACCATATCCATAAGTTCCTGTTGATGTAACGATTCCATTGGTTGAAGCGGTTGTTCCATTCGTGTTATCAATTCCCAATCCCTTACTTCCGTCTGTTGTTTTAAAACGATAAGAAGTAAATGTGCGATTAGTACCATCCTTAGTGGTATAATCCTTAGAGCTTCCTTGCTTGAGGGCTTTGAATGGCATTCCAGTAGCACCAACCTTACCTTCAGCATTGATAAATTTCTTAGCAGCGGCATCGTACAGATAACCAATAGATTGGTCTGTTGGGAGTTGTGCGAACGCACTCATACCCACCAGCGCAAATACTGCTACGAGTAAAAATTTGATTTTTCTCATAATTGTAATTGTTTAAAAGTTAATATAAAGTGATTTTAGTAAGTTTTTTTTCTATCAGCTGTTCATCTGCACGCTAATTTCCACTATCAACGGGCAAATATAACACATTTTCACAAACCCACCAAACATTTAACAAAAAAAATGAAAAAAATATGGTTCACACCTTATTTTATATATAAAAACGATTGATTTGTAATCAAAAATCACAGTACGAAGAATTGTACGAAAGTTACGTACTCTCAGTACGCAAGGCACGTACGCCGAGTACGTAAGGGACGTACTTCCAGTACGCAGGGAGCGTACAAAAAAAGTGCCCAGACATTGCTGCCTGAGCACCTTAATCTATATTTTATGTTCCCTTCCCTTGAGAGCTTCCCCCTTGAGGGGGGACGGGAGAGGGGCTGGTAGGCTGTTACTTCACGTATACTTTCTTACCATCCACGATGTTGAGACCCTTCTGGAGAACCTTAACCTGCTGACCTGCTACATTGAAGATGCCCTTTGCTGAAGCCTTTTCTGTTACAGAAGAGATACTGGTTGCAATAGCTTCATACTCTTCCTGTGAGAGGAACTTCCAGTAAGGAGCTTCTGCTTCTTCAACAAGTGTCAAAGCACCACTTTCATCTGCGCCTAAGCACTGACCCTGGACGAAATCATTACGGGTATAGAGATTGACAAGAAGTAATCCCTCTCCTTCAACTTCATAAACAGCCCATTTTGCATAGCCATTCATAGTTGTACAGGTGATGCCACCATCAGTTGACAAAGCAGTAGCGCGCTCATTTGTATAGAAGCGGCGCAGATAGAATGTGCGACCAGGATACTCTGTTGTGTATGTAGACCATGAAATTTTACCTTCAGATGGTCCTTCGTCCTTAACATCAAACAGGACGCCTTCTTCTCCTAATGTAGCTTCTGCGGTTACAAATTTGTTAGCATTTATATTGTAGAGATATCCTTTTGCATTATCAGCAGGAATTAATGTTGCTACAGGTTCTGGCTCTGGCTCTGGTTCGGGATCTTCACCTACAGCATACTTAGAGAAGTAGAGAGCAGATATTGTGATAGGAGCACGACATCCAAACCAGTTGAAAGCTGTGAGGTCATGAATTAAATTACCTTCTGACAAGTCAACTTCATACTTTGTGGCATCTTTTACACTAAAGAAAGGATCGTTGCCTTCGCCATAAGCGTGTACATTCCAACCATCTGCTACAGGTTCTGCAAATTCAATGACAATCTTCTTGTAGCCATATTTAACAAAGTCTGTAACATCTAAATTCACAATCTTGAAACTGTTTTGCAAATCTGCTGTTGGTGTAAATGTAGCTGAATAAGGTTCGTTAATCCATTCAACGGTCATCAATTTATCTGCTGCTGTTGGCAAGGTCAAAGCAATTGGGTATGTAGGGCCATCAATTAGTTGAGCATCAATAAACTGCCAATATCCAAAGTCATCAAGTTCTTCAAATGCTTTAAAGCCTAATTCCTCACCATTAGCTACGATGAAAGTACCAGTAAGATCTGGGTCTCTCATCCATTCAGGACCTTGGGCGTTTGGATAAAGGTGGGTAATAATTAAACCCTTCTCTGTTTCTTTCACAACAAACTTAGCATAGCTGGTTCCTGTGCCAATCAGTCCTGCACTTCCGTTGAAGTTAAGTCGGTTGCCAGATGAGAATTCAAAGCGGAAATACTCAGCACCCTCAAGTTCTGCAGCAGCACCTTCATTGATAACAGTAACGGCATCGCCTGTTGCTGCCAACTTGGCATCTTTGTTAATGAACATACCTGATGCAGGGTTGTATAGATAACCCTTATCACCAGCTTTTGGAAGAGCTGCAAAAGCACTCATACCAATCAGAGCAATAACTGCTGTGAGTAAAATTTTCTTCATAATCGTTTTGTTTTTAATGGTTTATAATTTAGTTGATTGAAAAAAGTTGTTGTTCTATATCGTAAACTATGTGGCGATTCCCCACTAATTGCACTGCAAATATAGTGCTTTTTCACATACCCACCAAACATTTTGGTGAAAAACCTCCTTTTTCTGTGGATAAATATCTAAAACCCAAATAACTCTTAAGAGTTTTGCATAATATACATCTATTCTTGATGTGGAAGTATTCTCGTATGTGCAAGTTTGTTTACAGTTTACGGTTTACAGCTTATGGGAGCTGATCGATTGGGGCAGCTGTGTAATTGTCAATTGCCAAATGATACTTCTTCAGAGTTTCCAAATCGTGACGTGTTGGTGGGCAGTCTTTAGGGAATGGCTGCTTGGAGAATGTCTGGAAATAAAGCAGACATGCATCACGCCACCACCACGCGTCTTTAGCTTGACGGTCGTATCGGATACTCAGTTGGTCGAAGCGCTCTTTGTCGATGAATTGGGCCATTTTTGCCCATGTAGCATTAAAAGACTCTGCAGAACGTACTCCTTCATCGTATTTATGACAGAGGCGGTTCCATAGGGTTTCGCCACAAGGCAACTTCTGTGTCCATCCCACATGGTGGAACCAAAGCAGGTACTTCTCAGGACATTTGTTGACATCATTGAAAGTTCTAGCCAAAGGCTCTGGATACTGTGAAACATTGTTTGAACCGTTGGTCGTACGATCAAATCCCATTCCGTCAGCTGCTGCCTTATGATAATAAGGAGGAGTCCAGTCGGCACGTAATCCACGAGGAGCATACCAAGGTTCTGGTCCGTAGTGGTGTCCGCCAGCGAAGATGTGGTGAATACCTATTGGCATCATATAGTTGACACATGCTTCATGGCTTTCCAGCATGACTTTTGTCATAGGCTTCACAAACTTTTTGTTCGTGGTGAATGTCTGTTTGAGCCATTCGTCAGCAATCTCCTTAGATGTGAGATTCTGGTTCCATGCCAATCGTCCAAATGCATACCAGTTGGCTTGAGCCATATCGCTACCACACCAATTGACGGAATTACCGATATTGGAAACTCCAGCTACTCCTTCCGTCATCTTGAAGACATCTGTCAGCTCTTTCCACATAGGAGCAAGAAAGACCGAATGGATAGATTCGCCAAGATATTCCTGGGTAATCTGGAACTCAGGCATCACCTTGGTGTGCTTTAGCGAGTAGAACAGAGGATGTACTGGTTCGCGTGGCTGGAAGTCAACAGGGCCGTTCTTCACTTGGAGAATGACATTATCACGGAACTTCCCGTCGAAAGGCATGAATTCATCATAAGCCTGACAAGCACGATCAGGACTATTGGCTGCATAGACGAAAGCACGCCACATAACGATTCCACCATAGGGCTTCAAGGCATCTGCCAGCATATTGGCTCCATCGACATGAGTACGTCCGAAGTCCTGTGGACCAGGCTCTCCTTCACTATTAGCCTTCACCAGAAAACCTCCGAAGTTGGGGATGGCATCATAGATCTCTTTCACCTTATTCTGCCACCATTTGATGACATCAGGATCGAGAGGATCTGCGGTAGGGACATCGCCCAATGCTTTAGGAGATGCAAAATTGACCGACAGATAGACTTTGATTCCATAAGGAGCAAGAATCTGTGCAACACGCTTGGTCTGACCAATGCGTTCGCTGGTCAACATCTGGGGACTGGCATTCACGTTGTTGAGCACAGTACCATTGATTCCTATGGAAGCATTCGCACGTCCATATTCAGAGATAAGTGAAGCATTCTGATTGATGATATCGCCTTCGTTGCTCCAAAAGATGGAACGTCCGGCAAAACCTCGCTCGATGGTTCCATTAAGATTGTCCCAATGGTTGAGCAGGCGCAATGGAGAGGAAGGAATTTCAACAATGGTACTTCCTTTCTTTGGCATCTTACCAATCTCTTGTAAACGGATCAGTGCAAAAGCACCATAGAGGACACCTACACTCGAAGCTGACTTAATAAATATCTCGTTGCCTTTACGAGTGATACTGAATCCGTCGTTTTTCGGAGCGTTTGCATCTACTTCTACATGTACTGATACCTTCTCACGAATATAGAATTGCAGTTCACTCAAAGCAATACGTAGCGTCTTTGTTTCGTCTGCTACATCCAACGGATTCTGACCTTTTGTATCATTATGGATCTTGATGGCATTTTCATTGCCCGTCATTCGTAACCATAAGCGATGACCGTCTTCTGCTTTTAGAGCGAAAACTTGTAAAACCAAGAGGGTGGCAAGCGCCACCCTTTTATAGAAATTCATCATAATTAGTCGATTCCTTCGATTGTCTTAATCAAATCTCCATCGAATTCCAGTTCACAAACCTTCAATGAACGGAGCCATGTCTTGTCGTTCGATGGTACACAGTCGTGATGGAAGAGATACCACTTGCCCTTGTACTCAGTAATGGCATGGTGAGTAGTCCAACCTACTACAGGTGTCATAATAACGCCCTGATAGGTGAATGGACCATAAGGATTATCACCGATTGCATAGCAAAGGAGATGACTGTCACCCGTAGAATAGGTAAAGTAGTACTTTCCGTTTTTCTTGAATACCCAACTTGCCTCGAAGAAACGGTGTGGGTCGCCAGCCTTCAATGGCTTGCCATCCTTGTCAAGGACGAGGACGCAACGAGGAGCCTCTGCGAACTCCATATCATCGCCCATCTTCACTACCCAGCTTGGCAATGCTGGAGCATCTGGCTTTGCAAACAACTGCGTCTTGTGATCTGGAGCAGGACCGAGGTCGATGAGTCCGTTCTGGTCACCATATTTTCCAGGTATGGTCTCGAAGCCATGGAAGAGTGGCTGCCACCATTGGAGCTGTCCACCCCAAAGTCCACCGAAGTAGGTGTAGATAGTGCCATCATCATCCTTGAATACACATGGGTCGATAGAGAAAGAACCACGAATCGCAAATTCACGTGGCTTGAAAGGACCTTCAGGCTTGTCTGCTACAGCCACACCGAGACGGAATACTCCGTCGTAGCCTTTACCAGAGAAAATATAGTAGTACTTACCATCCTTTTCTACCACGTCACTATCCCACAGCTGCTTTTCTGCCCAAGGAACATCCTTCACATCAAAGATGACACCAAGGTCAGTTGCTTCTCCGTTATCTGGATCTTCGAGTAACAATGCGTGATAGTCTTTCATCTGGAAGTGACCGCCATCGTCGTCTTCAGCTGCACCAGCCTCCCAGTCATGAGATGGATAGATGTAGAGTTTGCCATTAAATACATGTACTGCAGGGTCAGCCATGTAATCCGAAGGGAATAGATAATGTTTTTTAGGTTTCATTGTTTCTAATGTTTAAGGGTTATGATTTGATTATTTTGTTAATTTAATGATTTCCTCCACAAATGGTTTTGGATTGTAGTTGCGATCGATAGCCAAAGGATAGTCTGTACGTCCTGCCATTGGCCATCCGTTTTTCCAACTGTCACCATCAGTAAGTCCCCAGAACGTGACGCGGTCAATCACATCTGCGTGTTTCAGATAGATTTTGAAGAGTTTCACGAAGAAATCGGTTTGCTCTTTTGCCTTATCAGCAGGCAGTCCGTCTGTGTAGGGATTCATCGATTTCTGGTATTCGAAGTTTGTCTCGACAGCTGCACCATAATTGCCACTAGGCCAAGGAAGCACACTGAGGTCAAGTTCTGTCACCATCACTTTCACACCTTCTGCAGCAAAGGTCTCAATACTTTTCTCATATTCATTGAGGTTGGTTGAGAACGACACATGAGATTGCATGCCTACTCCATCGATTCGACAACCATGAGACTTCAAGTCGCGGATGATATTGACAACGGTCTGACGCTTTGCAGGATTGTCCATGCTGTAGTCGTTGTAGTAGAGTTCTGCGTTCGGGTCTGCTTCGTGAGCAAATTGGAAAGCAAGACGGATATACTCAGGTCCGATGGTGTTGTAGAATTGTGTACGACGCATTTCTCCATTGTCGAGGATGGCTTCGTTCACAACATCCCAACCCTTGATTTTACCTTTATATCTGCCTACAACTGTGTGGATATGGTCACGCATACGATTTATCAACTCTTCCTTGGTGACTGGCTGTGCCATATCGTCCTTGAAGAACCAATAAGGAACTTGTGAGTGCCATACCAGACAGTGACCTGTGATGGCTTGCTTGTTCTTCTGAGCCAACTTTACAATAGCATCAGCATCGCTGAAGTCCCACAGATATTGCTTGGGGTGAATTTCCTCGGGCTTCATGCAGTTCTCAGGTACCAAAGCGCTGAATTGCTCCTTGATGACCTTCTGAATCTTCGGGTCTTTGCTCTTAACCTGACGTACGTTGATGGCGGCTCCAATCAAGAACTTATCCTTGAATGCCTCACGCATCGTTGTCTGTGCATGTAGATTCATCCAACTGAAAGAGAAAATTATAAAGAGAAAAAGGTGATTTTGTTTCATTTCTTGGATGGTTTATAAGTTGGAAAAACTCCTCCTGCCCCCAAATAGGAGCAAGAGGAATTTTTTAGTAAAAGGGGTTATTATTTGTTTGAGCGAGCTTCGATTTCCCTGTTAATTTCATCCAGTTTCTCATCGGTAAGAGGATATTTGTAAATCAGATATCCTACCACAATAAGAAGAATTGCAGGAATGATACATGTGAACCACAGAATAGCGTTCTGTGCAATTTCAGAATAATTAGCCAGTTTCGGATAATATGCATTTACCGGTCCACTGATAAATGATGCCAGGAATACCACAACAAAGATACCAAGAACCAGCTGCAAGCACTTGTTTGCCTTGAACTCCTGCCACATCTCACCGAACGAAACAGGTTTCTCAGGTGTTGTGGTAATGTTTTCTTTGCTACCCAAGAAACAAAGAATCAAAAGAACAAAACCAACGAGGGCAAAAATACATGTAACCGTGAACCAAGCATTAGGATCAGTTGGCAAAGCAGACTCTTCACTGGCAAAGTTAAAGCCAATCATTCCCATTACCCAAGGAGTAATCCAACCTGCAATAGAGAAACCAGCCTTAAATGCAACACCGGCAAGTGCGTTTACTGTGGCAGCAGGACGGTTTCCTGTACGATACTCTGCCTCTGTGATGACCTCAGGAACCAGTGCCCACATCAATGAACCTACAAGCAGGCCGACTCCTGTCATAATCTTCGCAATCTGAATAAGTGTGGGGCATTCTTCGACATTGAAAAACTTACCGATAACGAACAATGCAGCAAATCCTATTAAGCCAATAGAAAGAAGCGTATAATACAATCCCTTCTTTCCCAACCATTTCTTAAGTATTGGTAGAGAAGGCAAAATGATAAATGCAGGAATCGTACCGATAGCCATAAACGAAGCTTGATTCCAGTCGACGGCAGTATGAATAAACAGAGCGAGTCCGATAGGGAAACCTGCCTGAACAACAATCTGGCCAATATTGGCACATACCATTCGTGTAGAAGTAAGAATGAGTACTTCATCGTTGTCGCGTGTCATACTGGCCATGATAGAGCCATAAGGTATGTTTACGACTGAATATATCATACTCAGAACGGTGTAACTAACAGTAGCATAGACAATCTTCATACTCATAGACCAAGTAGCAGCCTGAGGAAGCATCAATAAGCAGGCAGCGATGGTCAATGGAATACCGCCATAGAGCAAATAAGAACGATACTTACCCAGCTTAGGATTGCGATTATCAATGTATCGACCTACTACAGGACTCCAGAAACAGTCAATGAGTCGAACTGCGAGAATCAGTCCACCAACAAAGGCTGGGTTAATTTTTAATACTGTAGTAAGATAAATCATTAAGTAACAAGCAACCGTCTGGAATATTAAATTCTGTGCTAGGTCGCCTGTTCCGAAACCGATGCGTTGCATCCAATTCAACTTGTAGAATCCCTTCAAGCTGTTTGCGTTTGTTTGATTTGTTTCCATGTTAAAAATGATTGATTATTTATTTGTATTAATTTCAGTTTGCAAAGTAACCTTTTTTCTTTAGAAAACCGTTGCTATAATGATAATTCTTTTTGCAGATTTGTAACATCATGCAACAAATCCGCTATTTCTCCGATAAAACCGTTGGTTTTTTCTGGAATCGTCCACTCAACCATGGGATTTTTTCTACATACGGAACCAACCATGCACAGATGACGAAAGTGAGTATCGTCATGATAATCAGGTCATCTACTTTCCCTTTGATGGAATGAACAAAGGCCGATCGTAGCATCTTATAGAAAGTGAGAACTGGATAGTGAGCGACAAAGAACACCATAGAGTGTTGGCCAATAAAGTTAATGACTGGTATACGGGGGAAGTGGAACGAAAGGAATAGTCCCGATAGTCCACAACTCGACAGAATCAACTTAGCAAACAGGACGGGGAAATTGCCTTCCCATTCGTTCGAACTCATTGTATATTCACTGTTATCAATGATATTCAGGACGATGAAGGCAAGTATCATGATACTCGAAAGAACGATCATCTTACGGGGACGGAGACGTTCGATAGCCACTCTCCAAACTCTACCCAAGAAAAACAGGAAGATACCCCAAAATACGTTATTCAGATTCAACCACAATGGGTTGCCTTGTTCATAGAGAAGATAACTGACAAATGGGAACAGGAATACAATCCAGTGTATCTTGATACGAAAACTACGGTTGTGGGTTATAGGGAACGCAATCGACGGACATTTGCTGAAAAGATGCATTGCAATATAGGCCACAAAGAATGAGAACAAGAACCAACAAGGCCCATTCCCGTAGAAGCCACTGGTACTCCAGATATGTGAAACGGTCACACTTTTCACCATTGCATTCCTTGGATCTAAGATAAACCAAGCAAACGTGAAATAGACAAAACATCCGATGAATCCCCACACAAAATAAGGAATCATCAGTTGTTTAAACTTTTTCTTAGTAAACTCCCAGGAATTACCATCGACCGTCTTGTTGAAGTAGCCTGCTTTGAAGAAGAAGAACGACATGAAAAAGAATGTCCAGTGCATCACAATCCTCCAACCGTCTTCTTCTGCCATATAGCAGAATCCCGTAATGTGGTAAAGAATCATTCTAATGATGCAAATACCACAGAGAAAATCGAATGCATGATTACGTTCTTTCATACCTTAGTTATATTTAGCCTCCTATCGTGGCCGTAATGCCATAGTGCTTGAATTGAGCAATGCATCGTTGTTGTGTTTCCTGGGACGGAGCAGCCATCTGTATCGAATCTGGGTTATACTTCGTTCCCAATTTCTCGTGTTTCCCCTTTCCTATATCATGATATGGTAAAAGGTTAACGACCTTACGATTCCAAGGGATAGAAGCCAGAAAACGTGCGGATTCATCGATATTCTGCTCATCTGCATTCACTCCTTCAATCAGTGGGATACGAATAAAGAAATCGCACCCCATTTCAGCAATCATACGGATATTTGCTAGAATTTTCTCATTCGGAACTCCCGTATAGAATCGATGACGTTCTGAGTCCATCAACTTTAGGTCCACAAGGAACAACTCACAATTAGCAGCAACTTCCTTTATAATCGTAGCATTGGAGAATAAAGTGGTATCGACAGCTCGATGAAATCGGCGTTTTTTCAATTCTTGAAGCAATTTTATGGTGTATTGGTGGTGCATCAGCGGTTCCCCTCCACAAATTGTAACACCGCCTCCACTATCTTCCATCACCTTACGTTCTTTTTCAATGACAGCCATCAGTTCCTCCATCTTCCATTCCTTTCCTCCGAACTTCATAGCGAGTGATGGACATACATCAGCGCATTGCTGACAAAGTACACACTTTGATTCGTCTGCTACGATGCCCTCAGGAGTTAATGTCAGCACCTGTTGTGGGCATACTTCCACACAACTCTGGCATCCTATACACTTCGATTTCGTGTACATGCGTTGAGGCTTTGATTCTAATCCTTCAGGATTATGGCACCATACGCATCTAAGGGGACACCCTTTCAGAAAGATGGTGGTCCTGATACCAGGACCATCATTGACAGAATAGCGCTTTATGTCGAAAATCAGTGCCATTAAAGCTCGTCGTTTTCTGTTCTGGCGATGACTTCGTTCTGCAGTTGCAGGTTCATGTCGTTGAAGTAATCAGAATAGCCTGCCATACGTACCAACAAGTCCTTATAGTCATCAGGATTAGCCTGAGCATCCAACAGGGTCTGGGTATCGACGATGTTGAATTGAACATGATGGCCTCCGTATGCAAAATAAGTGCGGATGAGTGAGGCAAACTTCTTCAAGTCATCATCGCGTTGCAACAACTTTGGCACAAACCGCAGATTCAACAACGTACCACCGCTCTTCGTGTGATCAAGTTTTCCTAATGATTTGATGACACAGGTTGGGCCGTTCGAATCACCTCCGTGTGATGGAGAAGTACCGTCGCTGATAGCAAAATGCGCCAATCGACCGTTAGGAGTAGCACAACATACAGAGCCAAAGTAGTTGTGGCATGTGGTACTGAGCATATTCAGATAGGTCTTGCCTCCACGTGTGTTCGGATGACCCTCAATTGCTTCAACAAGGTCGTTGTAGACGCGAACTGCGATATCGTCTGCCTCATCATCATCATTGCCGAAGAACGGTGTGTGGTTGCGGATATACAGACGCATCTTTTCCTCACCTTCGAAGTTCTTGTCGACAGCTTTCAGCAATTCATCCATTGTGTATCGCTTGTCTTCAAACACATGCTTCTTAATAGTAGCCAGACTATCTGTAATGGTACCCAATCCTGTACATTGGATGTATTGGGTATTATAGCGAGCACCACCGCTGTAATAATCTTTACCGTTTTTGATACAGTCATCAATGAATAGACTGAGGAACGTTGCTGGTGCATAGAGCGAGAACATACGTTCGATGTAGTTGTTCACAGCGAGCTTCATATTCACGAAATACACCATCTGCTTCTTCCATGCATCGTACAGTTCCTCGTATGTCTTGAAGTTGCGAGGGTCGCCTGTTTCCAATCCAAGTTTCTTGCCTGAGTTGGGGTCTACACCATTATGAAGCGTTATTTCTAAAATCTTTGGTGTGTTGAGATAGCCTGTCAGCAAGTAAGCTTCCTTACCGAATGCACCTACTTCGATACAACCCGAACAACCACCCTCTCGTGCGTCTTCTAACGTTTTTCCTTGACGTACCAGTTCCTGAACATACACATCTGGGTTGAAGACAGATGGGTAGCCGTTTCCTTCGCGGATGACACGACAACCTGCCAACAGGAAGTCGTCATTGGTGACCTTGCTGATATGAATAGAGAGTCCTGGCTGTAATTCATGCAACTCTTCCTGGATCTCCAGAATCATGTACGACAGTTCGTTCGAAGCATCGTTACCGTCCTTGTCAATACCTCCGATATTGATATTGGTGAAGTCGTTATAGGTTCCAGACTCTAGTGCAGTGATACCTACCTTTGGAGGAGCAGGTTGATTGTTGAACTTAATCCACAGACACGATAGCAGTTCCTTTGCCTTATCACGTGTCAACGTACCGTTTTCTATACCTTTTTCGTAGAAGGGGTACAGATGTTGGTCGATGTGTCCAGGATTCATGCTGTCCCATCCGTTGAGTTCGGTCACTGTTCCTAAGTGTACAAACCAGTACATCTGGATGGCTTCCCACATGTCTCGTGGAGCATGCGCAGGTACCCAGCGGCACACTTCTGCAATCTTTTCTAATTCTGCTTTCCGTTCAGGGTTGCTACATTCTTTGGCTTTCTGTTCTGCAAGCTCTGCATGACGTTCAGCAAACAAGATGGCTGCATCGCAACTGATGGACATCGCTGTCAGTTCGTGTTCCTTATCTGTTGCCTGTGGGTCGTTGATATAATCCAGTGCTGCAATCTCATCGGCTATCATCTGTTTCACATCCAACAAACCACGATGATACATCTTGCCGTCCATAGCTGTATGTCCTGCAGCTCGTTGTTCCATGAACTCCGTGAATACACCGTTATGATAGGCTTCTTCCCATTCTTTGCTGACGTGGTTGAAAATACGTTCACGCTGTGTCTTTCCTTTCCAATAAGGAATCACTTCGCGTTCGTAGGTGTCAATATCTTCCTGACTGATGTAGTAAGGCTGCAGTTCACGCGTATTCAGCACATGCAGGTCTTCCACACTGTGACAAGTCAGTTCTGGGAATGTCGGTACGGCTTTCGGAACAGGTCCGCGTTCACCTACAATCAGTTCATCATCTCCGATGTATATGGTCTTTTTCTTACAGATTTCGTAGAAGTTCTGTGCACGCAGCACTGCAATCGGCATCTTACCTTCGTTTTCTTTATAGAAGGCCGTCTCAATCAGCGCACGCTCGATGGTCAATGTTGCAGGAGTGCTTAAACTCTGTTCATGAAGCCGCTTGATGCGGTCGTTCATGCCTCCGTTGTTTTCCGGATACTTAATGGGAAAATTCATAGTGCAATTAGTTTGTTTTATTGTTTTTTATCTAAAGCATGTTTGGGGTAGTCTACCGTGAAGTGCAGACCACGACTCTCTTTACGTTCAAGTGCCTGACGGGTAATCAGGTAGCCCACATTAATCATATTACGCAATTCACAGATGTCTTTCGTAGGTTTTACGCGCTTGAACAAATGTTCGGTCTCTTCGTAGAGCAAATCCAGTCGTTCCCAAGCACGATGCAGACGTAGGTCGCTACGCACAATACCTACATAGGTTGACATAATCTGTCCTACTTCTTTCACGTCTTGAGCAATCAGCACCTTCTCTTCGTTTGTCATCGTGCCTTCATCGTTCCATGCGGGCACCTTATTATTAAAAGCGTAGTTGTCAATTACTTCCAACGAGTGTTTAGCTGCCTTATCGGCATATACCACCGCTTCGATGAGGGAGTTGCTGGCCAGTCGGTTACCGCCGTGCAGACCCGTGCACGAACATTCTCCGAGTGCATAGAGTCTGCGTATGCTGGTCTGACCGTCGAGGTTCACCTGAATACCTCCACACATATAGTGCGCACTTGGACATACAGGGATATATTCTTTGGTGATATCGATACCGATCGACAGACATTTCGCATAGATATTCGGGAAATGATGCTTGGTTTCCTCTGGGTCTTTATGAGTGACGTCCAGACACACATGATCCAGACCGTGAATCTTCATCTCTTTATCGATGGCACGAGCTACGATGTCACGTGGAGCCAGACTCAACCGTTCATCGTATTTCTGCATAAATTCCTTTCCATTTGGCAATCGCAGGATACCTCCGTAACCACGCATTGCTTCCGTAATGAGGTATGCTGGATGCGTCTCCTTTGGATTATAGAGTACGGTTGGATGGAACTGCACGAATTCCATATCCTTCACTTTTCCCTTTGCACGATACACCATTGCAATACCGTCGCCTGTTGCAATATTCGGATTGGATGTGGTCGCATAAATGGCTCCTGTACCTCCTGTTGCCATCACAGTTACTTTCGATAGGAATGTATCTACCTTTCCTGTATTCGGATTGAGGATGTAGGCTCCATAGCATTCAATATCTGGCGTTCTACGTGTGACACGAATACCCAGATGGTGCTGGGTGATGATTTCCACCGCAAAGTGGTTCTCAAAAATCTCGATGTCGGGATTGTTGCGGATCGCTGCCATCAGTCCACGCTGAATTTCTGCGCCTGTATCGTCAGCATGGTGCAGAATGCGGAACTCAGAGTGTCCGCCTTCTTTGTGGAGGTCGAAGCTTCCGTCTTCTTTCTTATCGAAATTTACGCCCCATTCCACCAGTTCCCTGATGCCGTCTGGCGCGTTTCTTACCACTTGCTCCACTGCCTCACGGTCGCTGATATAGTCGCCCGCAATCATGGTGTCTTCGATATGCTTCTCAAAGTTGTCGACCAGCATATTGGTTACGGAGGCAATACCTCCTTGAGCCTTCGCGGTGTTGGCTTCTTCAAGGGTGGTCTTACATACGATAGCAATCTTGCCTTTCTTTGCTCTTGCTACTTTCAGAGCATAACTCATACCAGCTACTCCGGAACCGATAATGAGGAAATCAAATTTTCGAGTCATATCACATTTACCATTTAATCATTGACCATTTACCATTTAATCGTTCTTCAATTTAGAAAGTAATGGCTGCACCTGCCAGGAAGTTGATGCCTGGGGTACGATACATCACATACTGATCATATTTCTGATTCAGCAGATTATCTCCTTTCGCATAAAGGGTGAGGCGGAACGGGAACGTATAACTGATGGTTGCACCCAGGTTCACGGTGTTTAGACGTTCATAGCGATTGGTCTTCTTGGCATACGATTCAAACAGGAAGTCTGCACCGATGGTCAGCTGTTCAATCGGTTTCACCATGATGTTGCAGTCGAGTTCTATCTCAGGTCTCCACACAATCTTGTCCCAGTTTGTGGTGTTCACACCAGGCATATTTGCCTCAAAGTCGGTCGACCACTTGTGATATGTTGCATCAAGACCCGCCATCACTTTGTTCCGATAGTTGTATCTCAGGTTGGCATTCGCATAGAAGTGCGTTCCGTCGGCAAACAGTATCGGAGCATATACGTAGGTCTGTGTCGGTGACATTTCGAAGTCGGCTATCTCGGCTCTGTTCTCCGTAATATCATATCCTGCACTCAGGTCGGCATAGAATCCCTCAAACGGTTTCATCCTTACGCCGCCTCTAGCTCTGAGTTGGTCAAACTGATCATCTATTTCCTGCCTAGTGTCCCTGAGTATCCAATAGGGGGTCATTGCGCTGAAACGACGGAAACTATTCCACGTCTCACCACCCTTCGCTTGTGCATACAAGTCCAACCACGAACCTGTGTGATACACTACTTCTACATCTGGAGCAACCTTCAGCGCGTCCGACACATACACACCTGCCATCAGGTCTATCTGGTCGTTAGCCCAGTAGAAATGTGGAGTAGCATCGAAGGCATCATAACCCTCTAACTTACCTATTGCATCATCGATGTTATAACCTGTGTGGCAATACTCCAAGTCAATATCTATCTTTGCGTTGTCATTGATTTGGTATTCAGGGGTCAATGTGACATTGATAAGTGTCTCCGACACACCTTCCGTGAAGTTTGTAGCGTGTTTCTGCTTGAAACTGCTGATACCGGCTGCGGCTCCCAGTCCGAACTTACCAAACGAATAAGGGGTGAGTTCGACACTGAAATCCATTAGGTCGTTATGCTGCTTATCAGTCTTTCCGGCAGGGATTGCCTGCGTCTGATAGTTGAACACATCTGCTCCGTAGCCACCGTCAATGTTCAGGGTCGCATCATTGTCGAAACGGTGCTCATAGCCGGCTTTCACGCGAGTGGAGAAGAAGCGGTTGTCCCATTTACGATTACCCATGATATGGTCCACCTCACTGTTACGACCTCTCGTATAGAATTCCAGGTTCAGCTCATCGTTAGCCGACAAGTCCAGTCCGTATGCCACACGTCCCAACACATTATTATCGATTCCGTAGGCACCTGTGGCAAATCCTTTCTTGTCGCTACGTATCAGTTGTTCGTTCTTAGCTGCCCACATCGGTTGGAACACATAGTTTGTCGTAGGAATTGCTGCTGTGGTGTAGTTCACGTTATAGTGGCTCACTTCCTGCTGCTCTATATCGGGCAGTGAGTTGATTTTGTTGGCATCTTTCACCACGGGGCGGTAGTTGTTTTCCACTTCCACCACATTGTCCATCTGGGCGAATGCCATAGCTGGCACTATCGCTACCAATCCTATGAATATTGATTTCTTCATTTCTGCTTCAATTTTCAATTAACTAACGTCTAACGTCTAAGCCTAAAGCCTATTTCAGTCTTTCCTTAATCATTTCATTTATTTCCTCGTTCTCACTATAGTTGCTCTTCAGCGACAGCAGATACTCGCGAGCCTCCACTTTGCGGTCGGTCTTCATATACACATCCGACAGAAGGATGAAGGCGCGAGCCAGCCAGTACTGGTGTGAGGTTCCCGAATCGATGAACTTCTGCAGTATCTGCTCAGCTGCCTGATACTGTGAAGTGTCGTAAGCATACTGCGCGAGTCGCACACTTGCCTGAGCACCATACATGGTTTTAGTGTCTTCGCTCAAAGTCTGGAGGTCTTTGATGCCATCAGGAGCATTTCCTAACGCCAGTTGACTTTCTGCCCTGTAGAGCAATGCTTCGGCTACCAGACTGGGTGAAGATTTCCTATCCTGGATGATCAGGGTAGCTATATCCACCACTGCATCATGGTCTTTGGCTGAGAAGGCGCTACGCAGACCGCCTTCCAATGCGCCTGCCAGCATCTCTGGCGATTGGGTTTGCTGTCTCAGTTGGTTGTAGTACTCGTATGCTTTCGCGTAATCGCCATTGTTCATCGATCTTACCGCTGCATCGTTAATCATCTGATCCAGCTCTGCCCCATCCATACTCTTACCTGCCTTTCGTGCCAGTTCGGCATATTCGTTCACTTTCCCCATATCGGTATAGATATCCTTCAGGTTGGCGAGTGCTGTCTGGGCTTCTGCGGTATTCGGATAGGCTTCGATGACGCGGTTATAGGCTTTCAAGGCTTCTTCCGTCATACCCGACTCGAAGTAAATCAGTCCGATTTCATTACCCGCACTACGTGCCTTCTGGCTATGAGGATACTTCTCGATGAGTTGGTTGAATATTTGCAGGGCCTGATTTTTTCCGCCTGTCTGGATATAGGCACGTCCTTGTTCATAAAGGGCATCAGCACCATATTGTGAGTCGGCATATTCACCACCCATTCTGCTGAGCAGTTCCACTTTCTTCTGGTTGTTGCCCCTCAGTCCTTCGATGAATGCTTGCTGATACAGTGAGTAGTCGCCCATCTGCTTGTCTGTCTCTAATGCCCGCTGATAGATGGTATATGCCTCGTCGTATTTACGGTCGGTATAGAGGCAGTCGGCCAGACGGTTCAGCGCATCAGCTTTCAACGTCTTATTGTTGTTGGCAGTTGTCGTACCGATGAAATTGTTGAAATACGTGTTGGCGTTGTTGTATTGTTTCTGCTTGAAATAAGCGTATCCTAACGTGTAAAGTGCCTGACCGTAGTTGTTTTGGTTGCGGGCTGTCACGCCAAGATACTGCTTCAGGTCGTTGATGGCTTGGTTGTATTTGCCCTGACGATATTCCGATTCGCCCTTGATGTACACCGCTTCGTGCGACCCGAGTGCCATCGCCTGGTTGGTATAGGTGTCCGATGCTTGGTAGTTGCCGGCAATGAATTCCTGTACACCGAGGTTATACAGCACTTTCTGCTTGGCTTGCAGAATCTCTTGGCTTGGATTCTGAATCTTATTGATTGATGCCAGCGCAGCGGGGTAGTTCTTGGTCGTGAAGTACACCTCAGCCAGATGTTTGCTTACACTTGAGGTATATTGCGACTGAGGGAACATATTGAGGAAACGTTCGAACACATTGACCGATTCCCCGAATCCCATCGTGTTACCTTCGTGAAGGGTGAGTGCATAGTTGTAAAGCGCTTCTTCCTGCAGTTTCTTGTCGTTCGTCATTTCCGATGCCTGCTGGAATGCTATCTGAGCCTGCTTCTTGTTCTGGCTGCGTACATAACTGATACCGGCATTCAACCATGCATTCTGTGCCATTTCATCGTTCGCGGTGGCGGCACTTCTACTCAAGGCGTTGGCTGCTTTCTGGAACTCTTGGGTGTTGAAATAGCTCATACCCAACTTATACAATGCGGTACGTCGGGGCACCTCAACGTTATAGACATACTGCCCCAGCGCTTCCACGGCTTTCGTGTAGTTGTTCTGATCGTAGTAGGCCTCACCTCTGATGCGGTGAATCTCGTCCGTGTATTTGTTGTCGATATCCGATAGTTTCTTGCTGAACAGCGGCAGTTGGTTGTTCAGGAGCGACAACGATTTTGCAGGTTCACCCGTGTGTAGATAGCAGTCAGCCATATACACAGTGATATTCCTCGCATAGTCGGTGTTGTTCTTCACGATTTCGAAATCTTGCAGCGCACCCTTGTAGTCGCCCCTCACATATTTGATATAACCCTCACAGTACACCATATCCATCTGGTGAGTCTTACATTGCTGCATGGATTGTATAATCGCATCTGCTTCGTCGATACAGTCGTTGTTGATGAGTGCAATAGCATTGCAGATCATCGTCTCCTCCAGTTCGGCCTGCTCCATGTCGTATATTCTATCCATGTTTCGGCGATAGATGCTCAGTGCAGCGGTATACTGCTCCTGCTTCACCATCAGGTTGGCACGTAGCAGTGCCAGTCGCTCTGCGCCCAATGCCTGAGGATGCTGTTCCAGCCAGTCGTAGATATGTTCAGCCGTTCCTGGCTTCTGGAGGTAGTAGTCGCACACCAACGACAATTCTTCGGCAGTAGTCTGCTGAGCTGGCGACAGCATAGGTTGTGATAGATACGCCTGCAAACTCCTGCTTGCAGCATAATAGTGAGTGTCGTTCATCAGTCGCACCGCCTCAGTCAGTTCCCGCCCTTTCAGCGAGAGCGGTGGCAGAGTCTCTTGTGCCGAGGCAGTCATGCCAAGTGCCACAAAGGCAATAAATATCAATCGTCTATAATTCATATTTCAATTTTTGCATTGTTGCATTTTTTAATTTTTACATTTTTCCAAATGTCTGATTTAGGCTGCAAAAGTACGAAATTATTTATAATGCAGTATGCATTATTCATATTTTTTAGCATTTTTCTGCAATTTCAATTTTTACATTGTTGCATTTTTTAATTTTTACATTTTTCCTTCGCCTCTTCATGTCCTTGTTCCGCAGCTTTCTCATACCATTCCATCGCCTCCCTTTCGTCCTTTGCCACACCAAAGCCGTTTTCCAGGCATACTCCTAACTGATACTGCGCCATTGCGTTCCCCTGATTGGCGGCCTTGCGGAACCACATCACCGCCGTCTTCACATCACGTTCCACCCCGTTACCCGTAAAATACATAAAGCCCAACTCATATTGTGTGTCGGCATCGCCCATCTCAGCCGCTTTCCTGTACCATCCGAAAGCTTTCTCGCTGTCTTTCTCTACCCCCAACCCGAAGAGATAGCAGTCGCCCAGCACCCGTGTTGCCTTCACGTGTCCGTCAGCAGCAGCTCGCTCATAGAGCTGCATCCCCTTCTTCACATCCTGCTCTACGCCCTCACCGTTCATATAGCAAGTTGCAAGGTTGTACATTGCATCCAAGTCATGCCCTTCGGCAGCCTTCGCAAACCACTTCGCCGCCTCCGCATAGTCCTGCTTCACACCCTGTCCCCTCAAGAAACTCACCCCTAGGTTATACTGAGCCGCCGCATCTCCCTGATGCGCCCCCGTAAACCACGCCTCCACCTGTTCCATCATCAACACCTCATCCGGCTGAGCTACGGCACCAACCATTCCCAGCAAGCCACACAGCAATATGCAACCTATTCTCTTCATTTTACAAAAACCCTTTCCCATTCTACAATGATGCAAAGTTACGAATTTTTTTTGACATAACCAAATTTTTCAAACAAAAATTTTCGGAAAAAAACGGAGAAATAGGGCTTTCGACGAAACGTAATTTCACGGGCAGTGTGCCGTAATTTCGTGCGTGGCGAAACGTAATCTCACGTGCCGTGAAGTCCCTTCTCAAAAAACAGCTTTTTTTTGTAAAGTGAAGAGAGCAACGGGAGTGAGTCAGCAGAATTGCGGCATAGAGACATCTGTGTTCGGAAAATGACCTTCGTATACAGTATACAGTTTTCTCATGAGCACTATATACGATTCCTGAAAAGGTTGACTCAAAAATTTATATTATATATATAATATAAAACTTATTTTCATATATTTCTTTGCTTTTTCTAGATTGATAATGCATACCCTCCCAACAAAACTGTATACTGTATATCAAAAGTCCTGGTAGAACATCATTTCAGCGGTATGATGTCAGATTCAAGTATTCAAAAACAATGTGTTCGGCATAGCTCAAGCATGCTTGACTCCGTTCGGCCTGAGCTCACGACGAAGGCTGCTCTCACTTAACCATGATTTTCTTCCCATCCACGATATTCAATCCCTTCTGCAGCGTCTTGATGAGCTGACCTTGGAGGTTGTAGATATTACCTCTTCCTTTTCCCTTCTGTCCTCTAACCTCTTCAATACCAACAGTTCTATCAGCAATCAGCGGATTCGTGTATTTGTATGTCGGCGTTATCGTGGAGAAATTTCCCATCCAGTATTCATCCACATTGGCAAGATACAATGACAAATCCTTTGATTAGAGAATTTCCCGATGGATTGGGCAAAAATCTGCCCTTTTTGCTGTATCGAGACCTCTCCAGCTTTGAATGCGTCGAAGTCATAAACCACGATTTCATCGTCAGTAGAACCAACAATTTCGTAATACCAATCGGCATCACCCCACAGCTTCTGATAGTAGCTGCGGGGAGCTAGTATCTTATTGCCTTCTTCACGTAGAGGAGTTACCAACTCCACACCTTGGGTATTAAAGGCATACTTGCCATTCTCATTGAGATATTCATGATAGAGTTTCTTGTACACACGATTCTGAATCGTAGTATCACCCTTAATGTAATAGATGTGGTAGAATGTGAGCGCCTCATCATTCCAAAATAGATTTGCGGGGGCATTCTTGATAGTAGTGCCTATACTCTGCCGATATACCCATACAGGATCTCCGTCCAACATAGACTGCTGGGCCTGAATGGTCTCTGATTGCAACACGAAAAGCATCAGAGTGCATACGAATGACATCATTTTTCTTTCCATAATCATATTTACTATTTTCCCCAATAAATGGTGAGTCAGAGAGAATCCTCATTGTGTGAGTATCTGTTCCAATGTGATGTCGGGGTTGTTCTCCCCAAACACTTCTTTCTTTATCCTGAGTTTGCGATGCTGTGCAGCCGAGATGGTGATACAGTAGATGTTGCCGATTACACGATTGCTGAGGCCGAGACGGGTGAGGATACACAGGCGGACGTCCTCTTCCAGAATATCAGGATACTGCTCACGGATATTTGCTATACGATTGCCATCGATGGCATTGAGGGTACGCTCTATCTCGCTCCATTCACGAGGATTGAGCGTGATGCGTGAGTCGTCACTTTGTTCTCGAAGCCGCTTGATGACTTCTGTCCGTTCGAGAATGTAGTTCTGCAGGAATGCTACGACTTCGCTGACTTGATGCAGCCGAGCTTTCTGGTTGTCGGCTTCTTGCTGCAAACGGCGTTTCTCTTGCTCTTGTATATAGAGTTTGTTTTGCAGTTGGGCTTGCTCGAATTCACGTTGCTGGCGCTGTATGCGCATACGGTAGCGAACTACCAATACGACAGCCAAAATGACGATGAGCGATGCGATAACGATGAATAGGAGGGTGCGACGATACAGCTGTTCGCTGTAAGCCAATCGCTGGTTCTCGGTCTCCTGACGCAGCGTCTCCTGATAGTAGTCGTCTTTCTGTTGCAAAGCATTGAAGTAGAAGTCTTCTATCTGTTCGAAAGCCTCATCGATGGTTGTTCCCATTTTCAAGCCTCCCTGACGCTGTACGGCAATCTTGGCGAGGTTGCTCTGGACGATATAAGCCAGATGGACATCATCGCCTGGATTGATCT
Source organism: Bacteroidaceae bacterium (assembly GCA_017529865.1). Classification (GTDB taxonomy): domain Bacteria; phylum Bacteroidota; class Bacteroidia; order Bacteroidales; family Bacteroidaceae; genus Colivivens. Next base: position 5,286 of record JAFXNA010000018.1, on the reverse strand, counting down.
GACGGTAGATGATTTCTGCCGAATCGAGCATATTGAGACTATGATAGCAACGAGCCAATACCTGAAGGGTGCCCGGCAACAGGTCTTCTGTAGCCAATGTCTCTGCACGGCGTGCTTCATCGAGTGCCTCGCGATACTTACCTTCAGCCCAAGTGATATTCGACAGACTGGTGAGAGTCTGGCACATTAAATCGGTCATACGATGCTCTGCGGCAATATCATAAGCACGATGGACGAAGTCGAGAGCTTCATCGAAAGTATCATCATTGGCATAAGCCACATGTGTCGCGTATGTTCCAGCATAATCGAGCAGAATGACATAGTTGCGGTCATCATCAGGATGTTGCTCATAAACTGTCAATGCTTTCTTCATCAGCCGCAGAGCCTCTGCAGGATTACCCTGCGAAATCGCCTGTGCTAATCGCTGATAGGATATATAATAGGTGTGCCAGTCCTCTGACGCCTCTGCGAGACGAATTGCCTGACGCAAAAGGGTCCCACCAAGACGGATACTATCAGTCTGTAAAGCACGCTCTGCCTCCTCAAGACAACCCTTCGCTGTCGGAGGCTGTTGGCCTTGCTGTTCGCCACAAGCAGCAATCAGCAAAACGACGATGATGAATATGATAAATCTTCTCATATGCACAGTTATATGGTTCCGGCTGCAAAGTTACAACATTTTTTCTTATGTTGTTCTTTTTACCCATGGAAAATTTTCCATCTCGAAAAAGGCGCAACTTCCTGCTATTCAACGACTTCCGAAAACGCCCCATAGGGTACCCATGGAAAAGTTTAAGAAGGGGGATGGAAAAAGAGAGGAAAAACGGCAGTTTTCTTGCTTTGAATGCCTTTTTTTGAACCGTTTATTTACCTTCGTCGAACTTTTTCCCTTGAATACTCATCATAGGGTGAATTTTACACATTATCTTCATACAAACAGTAAAAATTCATGAATGATGAATGATGAATGATGTTTTTTTCGTACCTTTGCACCTGAATAAAAAGTAAATATTATGTGGCTATTCATTATCAAGTTTCTCGTAGGATTGCTGCTGGTGGTCAAAGGTGCCGATTTCCTGACCGATGGGGCTTCGTCGATTGCACGCAAGTTCAAGGTGTCGACATTGCTGATAGGCTTGACAATCGTGTCGCTCGGTACATCGCTACCTGAATTGGTGGTCAGTTCGGTGTCGGCCATGAAGGGTAGTAGTGATATGGCATTGGGAAACGTAGTGGGTAGCAATATGTTCAATACACTGGCTATTGTAGGTGTGACGGCGCTGTTCTGTCCGATTGTCTGCAAGAAAGACCTGTTGTTGCGTGACATTCCTGTGAATGTGCTGGTGACATGTACGCTGTTTGTGATGGTGTACTTCTGTAACGGTATCGGTATACTGACTCGCATGGAGGGTATCACGTTGCTGACCATCTTCGTCATCTATATGGGATTTACTATCTATACGTCGCTGAAGTCGTCAAAACGTACTGATGAGGCTCCTGTGGAAGCACCGATGCCTATATGGAAAGCTATTGTGCTGATTGTGCTGGGACTGACGGCGCTGGTGTTTGGCGGTGATTGGTTTGTGGATGGTGCGGCTGGGATCGCTGCCGAACTGGGTGTGAGCGAATCGGTGATTGCGCTGACCATCGTATCGGCAGGAACGTCGTTCCCCGAATTGGCTACATCGGTGGTAGCTGCCAGGAAGGGTGACACGGATATGGCGATGGGCAACGTGGTGGGAAGCAACATCTTCAACATCATGTTCATTCTGGGTGTGGCTTCGGTCATTAATCCTATCGCCGCAAAGAACATCAGCATCGTTGACTTCAAAATCCTGCTCTTCAGCATCTTACTGCTCACAGTTTTCTGTGTGGTTGGGAAACGTCACAGAATAGGTCGATGGCAAGGTGCCGTACTGACCATTTGCATGATTGCCTATTACGCTTATTTAATATATAATTCATGATTATAATGCATAATAATCGGGAAAAAGAGCAAGAATAAGCAAGAAAACGATGGTATTTTGCAAATAATTATGCATTATGCATTGTGCATTATAAATTATTTCGTACCTTTGCATCCGCTTTACGCGAAAAAATATTAATTAACAAACAAATTTATCATTTATGTACTTAGATTCAGCTAAGAAGCAAGAAATCTTTAGTCAGTACGGAAAGTCTAATACTGATACTGGTTCATGCGAGAGCCAGATAGCTTTATTTTCATACCGTATCGACCGTTTGACCGAGCATGTCAAGGCCAATCACAAAGATTATAGCACAAACAGAGCGCTTGTTAAGCTTGTAGGTCAGCGTCGCAGTTTGCTGAACTATCTCAAGAACAAGGACATTGAGCGCTACCGCGCCATTGTTAAGGCTCTTGGTCTCCGTAAGTAATACGTTGAGACTGAAAACAATAAGAGGATTGCCCATACGGGAAATCCTCTTATTAACTCTAAAAACACAAAACCATCAATAAATACGGGGCATTAGCTCATCCGGCTAGAGCGTTTGACTGGCAGTCAAGAGGTGGCGAGTTCGAGTCTCGCATGCTCCACTTCCCCCAAATAAATTGGCTAAAGACTAAGAACCAAAGTCTTTAGCTTTTTCTTTTTATAGTCTGACTCCGAAAGAGGCACGTACGTACCAATCTGACAGCTTGACCAAGTTGTTATCGCGTCCATAGGAGAATTTATTCATCTGAGCATTGGCGCTGATAAAATAGCGGCTCCAACAGTAGGCGATACCTGCACGCATATCGATATTGAACTTAAAGGCATCGTTGTGACGATCCGTTCGCGACTCCCAGGTATCGACGTCGTTCAACCAATTGACTTCTTCGCCAGCTATCTCTATCGGTTTGCGCCTCTCACCATTTGCCCATTGGTGAGTCTCAGGGTTCCATTCCCCGTAATCATCGACCAAAATAGGATCTTCCTCGTCATCGTGGATGAAGTCGTAGTTACAGTCATAACGAACACGCTTCACACAGTCGTAGATGCTGAGTGTCGGCATCAACATCAGATTTATCGTCCATCCACGAGCCGGAACAACATTGAAACCGCAACCAATACCAATGTTTGCCTGTCGTAACGAAATGCGGCCAAGACTGTCGCCAAAAGCAACAAGGCCTGAGTTGTGTTTCGCAGACAGATCAATGGTAGACGCATACCAGGTAGCCCCTGCAAGGAGTGAAGCAGCAGAACGACGTTGGATGACTGATTGGTTGTAGGCAGCAGCCTGCGAGTAATGGCGGCTGTTGAACACATAGTAACCGTTCACAAAGAGCGTACGGATGCTGAGAGGAGTAAGGAATTCGATATCGCCCTCTCCTCCATCAACCTCCTCTCCATCGACTCCAATCATGAACAGATACGCTTCCTTAACCCTGTAGCGCTGCCATCGGAAATTTAACCCGTAACGAGCACCCGTGGAGCTAATCGTGAAATTAGTACCTGCATTCTTATGAAGTTTGAAAGCATAGCCCAGTCCGAGACCACGATAGCCAACCCAAAATCCACTCGATGTGCCCAACTCGGAATTGAATTCCATATGGAGGAGAAGAAACCGATTTTGCTGAAAATCGTTCAAGTTGTTTGTCTCTACATCTGTCTTATTCAGTTTCGTGCGAAGAATGACCCGCCACGGCTGTTTGGGCACTTCGATGTATTCTGGATCAACCGAACGTACAGCTGACGAGTCGAGCCGTTGTTGTAACCATCGGATTCCACTCATGAGTTTATTGTCCGACTGAGCGTGTACATTTGTTGTCGCCAGAAAGCAGCATAGGAGCATCAATGGTAGCATCTGTTTCATATTACCAGAATTTATTAGTGTCAGGGTTGTATTCGAATCCAGCATCAGCCAGTTTGGTTGTTAACCAAGCCTCATCAAGTTCCAAGTCATCACATAGGGCTTGGAGTGAATCGTATTCGTCGCGTAGTTTCATGTTCACGAAACTCAGCAGCATCATAGGGTCTTCAGGCAGTTGCATAGTCATTGCTTGTTCTTTTGATATCTTGGGTGATGGGTGAGAATCTCCTCACGCAGATGAGAAGTGTCGATATGCATATAGATTTCAGTTGTTGAAATTGACTCATGTCCCAACATCGCCTGAATGGCTCGTAGGTTCGCTCCGCCCTCTAACAGGCTCGTCGCAAAACTATGTCGGAACGTATGGGGGCTTACGGTCTTCTTGATACCAGCCTTCTCCACGAGTTCTTTCACCACATGAAACACCATGATACGCGACAGGCTTTTCTTACGTAATTGACTTAGGAACACAAAGTCCTCATACCCCTCCTTCACAGCGATATGACAACGGTCGGCAAAATACAGATTGAGTTCCTTTACTGCCTTCGATGAAATGGGCACTAATCGCTGCTTCGACCCTTTTCCTGTCACCTTGATGAACCCCTCATCGAGATATAGGTCTGATAGTTTCAGATTGCAGAGTTCACTAACGCGCAATCCGCAACTGAACATCACTTCAATCATCGCCTTATTGCGCTGGCCCTCTGATTGTGATAAGTCGATTGCATTCTCAATCGCATCGATTTCTTCCACAGAAAGGATATCGGGTAGGTGTTGTGGTTTTTGAGGTAAGTCGAGCAATTCCGTAGGGTCGTTATCCAACTCACATGTCATCACCAAGAACTTATAGAAACTACGAACACCCATCAGAATACGATATAGCGACGTGGGATGTATTCCCACATCGTGCAACAAAGCAGAGAATTCGTGGAAATCCTCTAACTCAACCTCCAAGGGATTCTTCTGCTTCTCTTCGATGAAATGGAAGAATTTCTGTAAATCCCGTTGGTAAGCATCAATCGTATTCTGTGAAAACGACTTCTCTAACTTCAGGTACTGATAATACCTTCGCAACAATTTGTTGATATCTTTCTGTGTCATTGGCTTTTCAAAAAGTGCCCGAAGCGTTAAGCTCCAGGCACCATTTTATTATCGGCCTTATTAGGCTTATGGCCTAATAGGAATTACTTAACATATACTTTCTTGCCACCTACGATGTTAAGACCCTTCTGCAGCGTGTTGATTCTCTGACCAGCGAGGTTGTAGATAACAGGAGCCTTAGCCTTGTTAGCAGCCAACTCGTTGATGTGATCTGGAACAGCTGGTTTTTCATCAAGGTTACCACCGAGGTAGAACAACTGGAAGTCATCGAAGATTACCCAGTCACCCTCAATCTTTGGATCAGTGTTCTTACGGAAACCGATGCGGAGATCTCCACCTGCAGGAACCTCAATCTGAATCTTGTTGCAGTAA